>JBQCHN010000050.1:0-6791 GCA_051954615.1 Mesorhizobium sp.
GTGAAAAGAGGCAGCTTTGCCTCGCAGATTTCCCTTGTTCCCCCTTCTGCCTTACTGCCCTACTCTTACAGCCACCCATTCTTCCTGAACCGCCAGTACAAAAACAGGCAGATGCCGGCGATCACCGTCAGCACCGCCGGGTAGCCGTATTCCATCTTCAGTTCCGGCATATCGGCGAAATTCATGCCGTAGATGCCGGCGAAGGCGGTCGGCACGGCCAAGATGGCCGCCCATGAGGCGAGCTTCTTCGAGACCGCCGTTTCCTGGCTCTGGCCGACCAGCACGCTGGCCTCGAATGCGAAGGCCAGCACCTCGCGCAACGAATCGATCTTCTCCTGCACCGTGCGGATATGGTCGGTCACGTCGCGGAACATCGGGTGCATGGCGGGCTGGATCTGCGGCAGTTCGGCACTGGTCAGCCGCCGGCAGACCTCGACCAGCGGCAGGGCCGCGTTGCGCAGGCGGAGCAGGTCGCGCCTGAGCATATAGAGCCGCTCGATGTCGCGCGTGTCCATCGGCTTGACCAGCACCTGATCCTCGATCTCCTCGACTTCCGTCTCGATCTGCTCAAGCACCGGCATGTAGTTGTCGACGATGAAATCGAGGATGGCGTAGAGCACGAAGTCCTCGCCCTTGGCGAGCGCATGCGGGCAGGATTCCCAATGCTGGCGTACCACCGTGTAGGAGGTCGACGGCCCGTGGCGGACGCTGACGATGTAGCCCTTGCCGACGAACAGGTGCGTTTCCCCGAAGGTGACGCGGCCATCGATCAGTTGCGCCGTGCGCGCCACGATGAACAGCGCATCGCCGTACTGCTCCAGTTTCGGCCGCTGGTGCGGGTGCTCGGCATCCTCGATGGCGAGATCGTGCAGGTTGAATTGCGCCTGCACGCGGGCGAGCAGATCGGCGCTGGGCTCGAGCAGGCCGATCCACACGACATGGCCGTCCTTGCCTGCCCAGGTGCCTGCTTCCTCGATGGGGATGTCGGCCACCCGCTTGCCCGAGGCATAGACGCTGCAGGCGATCACGCCCGCCGTCGGCGGCACCGGCTTGAGCTCACCCACATGGTCCATCGCGGCCTCCCGAGGACAATGTCCTCTCTCGCGGCAGTGAGTTCGTGAACGCCGTGAAGTCTAGCCCGATTGCCGGGCTGCTTCGAGGCCTTCGCCGTTCAATTCGATGCGATGGTTCCCGGCGCCATCACGCGGTCCGTCTTGTCGCCCTTGGGCCTTTCCACCGGCATCTGCTCGCCGGTGGCGATATGGTAGATCGTCTCGGCGATGTTGGTGGCGTGATCGCCGATGCGTTCGACGTTCTTGGCGCAGAACAAGAGATGCGTGCACGGCGTGATGTTACGCGGGTCTTCCATCATGTAGGTGAGAAGCTCGCGGAACAGCGAAGTGTACATGGCGTCGATCTGGTCATCGCGGTCGCGCACGAAGCCGATGCGGTCGACGGCGCGGGTGGCGTAGATGTCGAGCACGTCCTTGAGCTGCGTCAGCGCCAGCTCGGCCAGCGCCTCGATACCGCGGAACAGGCTCGTCGGCTGCCGTGCCTCGGTGACGGCGACGACGCGCTTGGCGATGTTCTTGGCGAGGTCGCCGACCCGCTCGAGGTCGGCCGAAATGCGGATGGCGCCGATGATCTCGCGCAGGTCCGTCGCCATCGGCTGGCGGCGCGCGATGACGACGATCGCTTTGTCGTCGATCTCGCGCTGGCCGTCGTCCAGCACCGCGTCGTCGGCGATCACCTTCTGCGCCAGCCCGGCATCGGCATTGATGAGGGCGGCGATGGATTGCTCCACCATGCGCTCGGCATGGCCGCCCATGGCCGCGATGCGTCTGGCCAGATAGGCCAGTTCCTCGTCATAGGCGCTGACGATGTGCATGGTCTGCATGGGCATGACGCCTTTCCGGTCGATTCGCGATTTCCAGTTTGCCGGTTGTTACGCCGGCAACATGACAGGAAGACGAAACCGTCCGGTCAGACATAGCGCGTGAAGGATTATTATTCTAGTTGGCCGGCAAATGAACGGTGAAGGCGGCGCCTTTGCCGGGCTCCGAGGCGATGGACAGGCGCCCGTGATGGCGCGTCAGTATGTGCTTGACGATGGCAAGGCCGAGCCCGGTGCCTTTCTGCGCCCGGCTGCTCTCGGCGTCGATGCGGTAGAAGCGTTCGGTGACGCGCGGGATGTGTTCTTCCGCGATGCCTGGTCCGAAGTCGCGCACCGTCACGTCGACGGTCGGCTCCGGCCCGTCATGGCCGGGCGTGACCGAGACCACCACCCGGCCGCCCGACTGGCCGTATTTGCAGGCGTTTTCGACAAGATTCTCGAACACCTGGAAAAGCTCGTCGCGATCGCCCGGAACGTCAGTCAGCCCGCCGGGGAATTCGCGTTCGATGACGACGCCGTTGTCCTTCGCCAGTGGCGTGAGCGTATCGATGACGGCCTTCAGCGTGCCGGTGAGGTCCACCCTGCTGCCCGGCCTGAGATACGGCTTCATCTCCAGCCGCGACAGCGACAGCAGGTCGTCGATCAGCCGCGCCATGCGCTCAGTCTGGTTCTGCATGATCTGCAGGAACTTGTCGCGCGCCGCCGCGTCGTTGCGGGCGGGGCCGCGCAAGGTCTCGATGAAGCCCGAGATGGAGGCCAGCGGCGTACGCAGTTCGTGGCTTGCATTGGCGATGAAATCGGCCCGCATGCGGTCGATGCGGCGCGCCTCGCTCTGGTCCTTGAAGATCAGCACGTAGAGGCCGCTGCCATGGCCGACGGTCGAGGCGCTGACACGGTAGAGCCGCTCCACCGGCAGCTTTTCCGCGTAATCGATGCTGTCGGCGCCGACACTGCCGGAAAGCACGTTGTCCAGCAGCACCTGCATTTCGGGCGCGCGGAACTTGAGCGGCAGCGACAGGCCCGGCACCAGGTTGCCGAAAGCCGCGATGGCGGCGGCATTGGCATGCACCACGGTCGCCGTGCGGTCGAACAGGATGAGCGGATCGGTGACGGCCTGTGCCAGATGCTCCGCCGGCAACCTTTGCAGATCGTCGGCCATGGCGGCGCCTGCGCCTTCGCCGTTCTGGTCCTCGCCTTCGCCGACCACCAGGACGGACGCGACGAGCAGGAGGCTGAGGCCAACCGGCACCACGAGGGAAGAACCGGCCAGCGCATGGGCGACCAGGATCGCGACGATACCGGCCGTCAGCAATCGGCGATGCCGCCACAGTTTCCGCCAGAGCGCCTCGATCATGCGTTCTTCCTGCCCCGCCGTACGTTCCGTCGGGCAAAACTTCCCGCTGGACCGCCGGCTGGCCTCCCCATAGCATGAAGACGATGACGAAAAAGGTTCTGCCTGCATGAAAAAGAGCGATGCACAGCCCGAGCATACCGGGCCGCTGAAGATCGAGATCGGTGGCAAGGAGCGCGAGTTCGACATCGACGATCCGGTGCTGCCCGACTGGATCGAAAACCACAAGTTGACGACCGGCGGCTATCCTTACGACAAGAAGATGAAGGGCAAGGATTACGACGAGACGCTGGAACGGCTGCAGATCGAATTGGTCAAGGCACAGGCCTGGCTGCAGAAGACCGGCCAACGGGTGATCGCCCTGTTCGAGGGGCGTGACGCCGCCGGCAAGGGCGGCACCATCTTCGCCATCCACCAGTACATGAACCCGCGCACGGCTCGTAACGTGGCGCTGCCCAAGCCGACCGAGCCGGAGCTAGGGCAATGGTATTTCCAGCGCTACGTCCGGCATTTCCCGACTTCCGGCGAATTCGTCAGCTTCGACCGTTCCTGGTACAACCGTGCCGGTGTCGAGCCGGTGATGGGTTTCTGCACGCCCGAGCAGCACGAGCGCTTCCTGCACGAGGCGCCGCATTTCGAGCGCATGATCCGCAACGACGGCATCCATTTCTTCAAGTTCTGGCTGGACATCGGTCGCGAAACGCAGCTCGACCGTTTCCACGACCGCCGTCATAGCTTGCTGAAGAGCTGGAAATTCTCGCCCATCGACATCGCCGGCATCACCAAGTGGGACGCCTACACCAGGGCGCGCGACGAGATGGTCAAGCGCACCCACACCAAGGAGGCGCCCTGGATCGTCATCCGCGCCAACGACAAGCGCCGCGCCCGGCTCGCGGCCATCCGGCGCCTGCTTCTGTCGCTGCCCTATGACGGCCGCGACCTCGATGCCATCGTCAAGGAGGACAAGAAGATCATTGGCGAGGGGGCGTCGAAGCTCAGCGGCTAAAGCATGTCTCCCGGAAGTGGGACCCGGTTTCGGGACAAAGACATGCGTAAAATCAAGAATATAAGGCGTGCGGAGCGAATCTGAATATCGCGACACGCTTTAGAGCATTTCCGCGAAGCGGCGGCTGACGAAGGGCGATCCCGCCAGGCCGAAGCGCCACGGCTTGTCGACGGCCCGGGTGATGCCGATGCGCGGGCCGGTCGCCACCGGCGCCGGATCCGCCGGCAATGCGAGCGAGAAAGGCGGCCGGTCGAGGGCTGCGCCGTTCAGCGAAATGTCAACGCCGAGCGCCTGGCAGAGCCGTCCAGGTCCTGAGCAGAGCAGCGGCAATCGACCGGTCTGCCGTCGCGTTTCCATGATGGTGATGCCCGCTTGCGGCTCGATGGCGCGGATGAGCACGGCGCTGCCGGGCAGGCAGACGAAATTCAGGCACCAGTGGATGCCGTAGGATCGGTAGACATAGACGTGGGCTGCCGCGCCGAACATGGCGCCGTTGCGCTTGGTTTCGCCGTTGTAGCTGTGCGAGGCCGGGTCGTCGCGCTCGTAGGCTTCGGTCTCGACGATGATGCCCCCGACACCGTCCACGGCAAGCCGCGCGCCGATCAGTTCTCTGGCGACGGCGCTGGCCGGTCTGGTGAAGAAGGTTTCGAACGTCGCTGTCATTCGGATTCGCTATATGGCGGGCCGCCCACAGCGCGGCAGATCGCTCAGTTCACGCCCTTCGGCACCATCTCCGGCGGCACCGTATCGACCACTTTCTGGCGATGGAAGATGAACAGGCCCGCGACGACGACGATGGCCGCGCCGATCAGCGTGTGGGGGCCCGGCACGTCGCTGAAGAAGACGAAGCCGAACACCACGGCCCACAACAGCAATGTGTATTGCAGCGGCGCCAGCGTCGAGGCCGGCGCCAGCTTCAGCGCGCGGGTGATCAACAGGTGGGCAATGCACGACACGACGCCGAGCAGGAGCATGGCGCCGAGGTCGAAGGCGCTCGGTGTGGCCCAGTTGCCGATGGCGAGTCCGGCACCGACCACGAGCATGCCGACCATCTGCCATGTCACCAGCGTCGTGTCGCTGGTGCCGCGCAGCAGCCGTCCGAGGATGATGGTGAAGGCGAAGGCGATCGATCCGACCAGCGCGAAGAGCGAGGCCAGCGAGAAGGCGGCGGAAGACGGCTTCAGGATGATCAGCACGCCGCAGAAGCCGATCAGGATGGCAATTGTGCGCCGCCAGCCGACCTTTTCGCCGAGCAGGAAATGCGACAGTGCCGCGACGTAGATCGGGCCGGCCATGTAGAAGCTCATCACGTCGGCCAGCGGCAGGTAGACGACCGCCGCATAGAAGCAGCCGGTGTCGGCGGTGGTTGCGACGACGCGCAGCACCTGCAGCAGCGGTCGTTCGATGTTGAAAAGCTTGCCTGCGCCCTGCCGGGCCATCATCGGGCCGAGCACCAGGAAGGCGCCGACCGAGCGGATCGCCACCACCTGGCCGACCGAGAAGGACGCCACCAGCCATTTGCCCATGGCGTCGTTGAGGGCGAACATGAAATCGCCGACCAGCATCAACAGGATGCCGGCAAGCAACAGGTTTTTCGTGGTCAGTTTTGCTGCAATGGTCGCCATGGTCGGCAAAATCCTTCCGACGTGGCTCGGATTTGTCCGCCTTTAGCCCGGCAGGTTGCGGCTGGCGAGGGAAATCGGTTGGCGCAGAGGATGCCGGGGCAAGAGGGTGGCTATGCCGCCCGATGCCTCCGGTTCACCGTCTTCGGCCGGCCGGCGATCGACAGCCGCGTGTCCTGTTGTGTGCGCTCGGCAATCACCTTGCCGCGCGCGATGACGGTGAGCCGTTCCGGCCGCAGCCGCACCGCTTCGATGGCGTTGCCGGCGTCGAGCACAACCAGGCTGGCGCGCTTGCCGACTGCCAACCCCAGATGGTCGAGACCCATGATCGAGGCGTTGACGGTTGTCACCATGTCGAAACACTTCGCCATGTCGGCGGGCGACGACATCTGCGCCACATGCAGGCCCATGAAGGCGACGTCGAGCATGTCGGCGGTGCCGAGCGGATACCACGGGTCGAGCACGCAATCCTGACCCCAGCCGACGCGGATGCCGAGCGCCTGCATCTCCTTCACCCGGGTCAGGCCGCGCCGCTTCGGGAAAGTGTCGTGGCGCCCCTGCAGCATGATGTTGATCAGCGGGTTGGGGATGGCCGAAACACCGGCCTCGGCGATGAGCGGCAGGAGCTTCGAGACGTAGTAATTGTCCATAGAATGCATGGAGGTGAGGTGGGAGCCGGCCACCCTGCCCTGCAGGCCGAGGCGCTGGGTTTCATAGGCCAACTGCTCGATATGGCGCGACAGCGGATCGTCGGTCTCGTCGCAATGCATGTCGACCATCAGGCCGCGCCTGGCGGCGATCTCGCAGAGTTCCGTCACCGAGCGCGTGCCGTCGGCCATGGTGCGCTCGAAATGCGGAATGCCGCCGACGACGTCGACGCCGAGATCGAGCGCGCGGATGGTGTTTTCGCGCGCCGTC
>JBQCHN010000051.1:0-2535 GCA_051954615.1 Mesorhizobium sp.
GGCAGTGCGGTGCCGAGGCTGGCAAGGTTGATCTTCTCGGGCTGCAGCAACAGGCGAAGACCCGATTCTACGGCGAAGACGACCTCCATCAGATGCCGGCGCTCGTCGGCCGACAGATCCGTCATTTCTTTGACGTGGCCGTTCCAGGCAACCCGGCACCAGCCGGTGAAGTGGCTGTCTTCCACCTCGATCACCCGGCACAGATCGTCCTGCCAGATGATTTTTTCAGCGCGGCCGTCGCAATAGGGGCAGCTGCTCACGACTTCTTCTCCGCCATCCGCTCAGACAGCACCTTGTTTTGCGCAACCGTACAGCGGGCAATGTAGGAATCGAAATCGACAAGCGAGAATTCGTTGATGACCTCGTCCATGTCGAGAGTGGGGTCGAGGCGCGCGATGGAGAACATGTGCTCGTGGCCGAGGGTTTCGACACGAACCCGCTCGCCGTATCTCGCCTGGACGGCGAGGATCTTTTCCGCCTGGTCGTCGGTATGGAACCAGCGTTTCTGCCGGTCGATGTCGCAGGTCGTGAGGCGACCCCAGCGGCTAGTCTGCGTCAACACCGTGCCGCTGCGGTCGACGATCTTGGCGTAGTAGGACTGCACCGAGGACACGACCGTGTAGCTGTGCAGCCAAGCATAGGCCTGGAGCGGGAAGCCGCCCTCGAAGGCCGAGAGGAAACAGACGATCTCGGCGCCCTGCGCCTTCATGTCGGCCCAAAGCGCCGGCCAGTTGAGGTCGAAGCAGATGGCGATGCCGACCCGGCCGATGTCGGTGTCGAAAACATTGGCCACGGAGCCGGGAATGATCCCCCCGGCCAGTTCGCCCTCGGTCGGGTGCTTTTTGGTGTAGGTGCCGACGAGGTTTCCGTTGCGGTCGATCAGTACGCCGACATTGACGGCGCCGCCCTCGGCATATTGGCGTATGCCGGCGACGACATTGATGCGGTTGGCCCGCGCCCGCTCCGCGAGTTTCTGGAAGCACGGGCCGCCCGGCTCTTCCGTTGCCTCCGCCTTGCGCGAGCGCGGCAGGCCGGCAGCCATGAAGGTCTCGGGCAGGCACACGAGATCGGCCTTCTGCGCACCGGCGGCATCGATCAGGTCGACGCCGCGGGCGAAGGTCGCTTGCGGATCGGGATGGCTGAGATTGTAGGGCGGAGCCCGATCCTCGAGCGTCGCCATCGATGTCGTTGCCAGTCGGATGATTCCGGTCATTGGATCACGTCCCTCTCGCCGGCCCGCTACGAGGCCGTCCCTGTGGTCTGTGCTTCTTCTACGCTGTGACCCGCATCGACATGCCGCCGTCGATGGTCAGGTATTCGCCGGTGATGAACTCGTTGCGCAGCAGTTCCATTGCCGCACTGGCGACATCGGTGACCTGGCCCTCGCGGCGCAGCGGGATGCGGTTGGCGATGTTGTGGTTCTTCGCTGCCTCGGTCATCGCCTCGTGGAAGCGCGTGCGGATGATGCCGGGCGCGATCACATTGACGCGGATGTTTTCGTGTGCGTGGTCCATGGCCAGCGCCCGCGCCATCGGGATCAGCGCGCCCTTCACGGTCTGGTAGGCGACGGTTCCGGGGCAGCCGCGCAGGCCGGCAACGGACGAGACCAGCAGGACCGCGCCGCCACGCCGGGCCAGCGATGCGTGGGCCGCGCGGAACAGGTGGAAGATCGGGTGGACATGGATGGCGAAGGCCGAGAGCCAGGCGCTGTCGGTCAGGTCGGTCACCTTGCCCGGCTCCGGCCCGCCGGCCGCGTGGATGAGGATGTCGAGACGGCCGAAGCGCTTGACCGCGCTTTCGACCAGTTCGGTCGCCTGCTGCGGGATCGAGACGTCGCCGATCTCCAGCGCGACGCGATCCGGCCCGAAGCGCTCCAGCAGTGCCTGCGCCTCCGCCGTGGGCGAGCGGCCGTTGATCGCGACGCTCCCGCCGGCCTCAAGGATCGCCTCCGCAATCGCCAGCCCGATGCCGCGGGTGCCTCCGGTCACGACCGCCAGCTTTTCGTTGAAGTCCATGTCTCGATATTCTCCAGGTAGGGCCAGGACGGCCTGTCGGCCGATTTCCCCTAAATGGCGATGAACCGGCGGCTGTTGCGCTGGCTCGATATCTCATACAATATGAAATATAAGTCAAGTCCGGGTCTTCGACCGGTGACGGGGGCGGGAGGCTGCGCTAAGTTTGCGGCGTGGGTGCGTGCCGGCCCTGTCCTGGCACAGGGAATGAGGAATGAACGACATCTCGATCGACAAGATCAGGCCCGTCCTGTCAGCTTCCAGCCTGAAGCTGCATGTCAGGGTCACGGACCAGCTCGGCCTGGCGATCGTGCGGGGCGATTTCCCTCCCGGCACCATCCTGCCGGCCGAGGCACAGCTTTGCGAGATGCTGGGCATCAGTCGCACCGCCATGCGCGAGGCGGTGCGCAGCCTCGCCGCCAAGGGATTGATCGACGCCCGGCCGAAGCGGGGCACGCAGGTGAGGCCGGTCGAGGGCTGGAACCACCTCGATCCCGACATCCTGAAATGGCGCGTGGAATCG
>JBQCHN010000052.1:0-10732 GCA_051954615.1 Mesorhizobium sp.
CCGACCTATTTTTATCGCACCCACGTCATATCTCCCGCCCTATCAACAAGCATGTTGCAACGCAGCATTTGCATCTGACGATCAACATCGCGGAGCGGCAAGGATGTCACAGACTGAACTGGCGGAAAGATCTTCCGACTCATATTCCGACAGGGAGGGCTCGCCGCCGATAGGCGGCGCCTTCAAGCGCGCTTTCGACGTATCGGCCGCCGTTGCCGGTCTCGTCGTCTTCAGCCCGCTTTTCCTCATGCTGGTCGCCCTGGTGAAGTTTTCCGACGGCGGCAGGGTGTTTTACGGACACCCGCGAATCGGCCGCAACGGCAAGGTCTTCCGCTGCCTCAAGTTCCGCACCATGGTCGAGGACGGAGACGCCGTGCTGGCCGCGCATTTCGCCACCAATCCGCAAGACCGCGAGGAATGGAACGCCACGCGCAAACTGCAGGACGATCCCCGTGTCACGCGGGTCGGTGCGGTGCTGCGCAAGCTCAGCCTCGACGAGCTGCCGCAGATCTTCAACATCCTGCGCGGCGAGATGAGCTTCGTCGGCCCGCGCCCGGTCGTCGACGACGAGCTCGCGCTCTACGGCACGTCCGCCAGCTTCTATCTGCAATCGCGGCCCGGCCTGACCGGACTCTGGCAGGTGAGCGGCCGCAACGATGTCTCCTACGGCACCCGCGTCGCCTTCGACAGGCACTATGTCGAGAACTGGTCGTTCGTCTTCGACCTGAAGATCCTGATCTGGACCGTGCCGGCGGTGTTCTCCTCGCGCGGCAGCTACTGAGTGTGGCCGCACCGCCGTCCCACGGCCTCGGCGGCCGTGAAAAAGCGCCCGCAGTGAAGGCAGTGAAGGCAGTGAAGAAAGCAAAGGATTTGACCCTGATACCGCAAAGAGCCCGCATCCTTTTCGCCGTCGCCGTCCTGCTTGCGGCGGCACCGCTGCAAGCGCTGTCCGCCACGACGGACGAATACCGGCTGGGCACGATGGACAAGCTGCGCGTCAGGGTCGCCGAATGGCAAAGCGCCGAAGGTGCATTCCGCGACTGGTCGGCCGTCAGCGGCGACTACAGCGTCGGCCCGGCCGGCACCATATCGGTCCCCTTCGTCGGCGAACTGCCGGTGACGGGCAAGACCACGGCCGAAGTCGCGACCGCCATCGGCGACGGCCTGCAGCAGAAGCTCGGCCTTCCCGATCGGCCGGAGGCCTCCGTGGAACTGGCGGAATTCCGCCCGATCTTCGTGTCGGGCGACGTGCAGACGCCCGGCCGTTACCCCTACGATCCGCAACTGACCGTGCTGAAGGCGCTGAGCATCGCCGGCGGCCTGCGCCGTTCGGAGAGTGGCCAGGGCGGAGCGCGCGATTTCATCACGGCGCAAGGCAACTACGATGTGATGGCGGCCCAGCGCGACGGCCTTCTGGCAAGGAAAGCAAGGCTGGAGGCCGAGGCCGCCAACAAGCCGCAGATCGATTTCCCGCCGGAGCTTAACAAGACGGCGGCCGGAAAGAAGCTGATGGCCGACGAAACCAGCCTGATGCAGGCGAGGCAGAAGCGGCTGCGCCTGCAACTCGAGAGCCTCGACAACCTCAAGGCCCTGCTGCAGAGCGAGATCGAATCGCTTGAGAAGAAGATAACCACGCAGACCCGCCAGACCGATCTGGCGCGCGAGGAACTGAAGGGCATCGACAACCTTGCCGGCAAGGGGCTGGTGGTCAACCAGCGCGTGCTGACCCTCGAACAGACGATCGCGGAACTGGAAAGCAAGCTGCTCGACATGGATACCGCCATATTGCGGGCCAAGCAGGACATCGCCAAGGCGACGCAGGACGCGATCAGCCTGCAGAACGATCGCGACACCGAGATCGCCCAGGACCGCCAGCAGACGGAAGCCGACCTCGACACCATGAACCTGAAGATGGGCATGTATTCCGGCCTGATGGTGGAAGCCCTGGAGCGGGCGCCCGACGCCGCGCGCAACGCCGGCGGCCGCAATCCGCCGCAGATGAGCTTTTCCATCGTGCGCAACGCCGGCGACGGCAAGGCGGGCGTGATCGCGGCCGACGAGAACACGCCAGTCCTGCCGGGAGACGTCGTCAAGGTGGAGATCGCCCAGCCGGCCGCGAATTCCAATTGAACGAGGTCAGAACGACGCCCCAGGACAGCCGCAACTGCGGACATAGCCAATGAAGATCGCCAAGGCACGCCTTGTGAATCCCGACCATAATTTCTGGTACGGGCTGGTCGCGGTCGCGATTTCGATCTTCGTGTTCGCCTACTCCATCCGCTTCGGCCAGGTCTCGATCCTCGCCTACTACGCCCTTTGGCTGCCGCTGGTGCTGGTCGACTACCGCAAGGCGCTCGGCACTTCGGCCGACCTCGCCTGGATCGCACCTTTCGCCGCGCTCGCCTGCCTGTCGACGTTCTGGTCGGCCGCGCCCGGCGTCACCGCGCGCGCCTCGGTGCAGTTCGCCTCCCACGTCGTCTGCGCCCTGATCGCCGCCCGCACCGTCAGCGTCAGGACGCTGACCCTCGGCGCGATCCTCGGCACCCTGCTTGTCCTGTTCTTCTCGCTGGTTCACGGCCAGTACCATCTCGACCCGCTCGACGGCAGCTACAGCTTCGTCGGCGCCTTCCCCTCGAAGAACCAGCTCGGCCTGTTTTCTTCGCTCGGTGTCTATTTCGCTTTCGCCGCGCTCGTCGTGCTCGGTGAACGCGGCCTCTGGCGGATCGTCGCCCTTGCCTGCGGCGGCCTCTCCGCCGTGCTGCTGGTGAGATCGCAGTCCGCGACCTCGGTCATCACGCTCGCTCTGGTACTGGCCATCCAGATATGGCTGAGGCTGGCGCTGCTGTTTTCGCCGCGCGTCAGGAAAGTAAGCATGGCGGCAGGCATCGTGCTCGCCATTTGCGTCGTGTTTACCGGGCTGAACTTCGGCGGCCTCGACCTTCTGCTCGCCGCCTTCGGCAAGGATTCCACGCTGACAGGCCGCACCTATCTGTGGTCGCAGGGCTGGGCCGCAGCCGCGCAGGCGCCGTTCTTCGGCGTCGGCTATCAGGCCTATTGGGTGCAGGGTTTCTCCGAGGCTGAGCGGCTGTGGGAGGAATTCTACATCGGTTCGCGCAGCGGCTTCCATTTCCACAACACCTTCATCGAGGTGGCGGTGGAACTGGGCCTTGCCGGTGTCGCACTCATCGCCACGGTGTTGCTGCGCACCTTCGCCGGGCACCTCGGCCGGGTCCTCGGCGATGCCCGCAACGAGGCGTCTTTCGTCCTGTTCGGCCTCGTCGCCATGTTCTTGGTGCGTGCTTTCGTCGAGGTCGACGTCATCAATCCCTATGTCGTAGGCTCGTTCCTTCTCTTCTACGCGGCGGGCCGCTTGGCAGCGCCGCGCACCATGCCCCGCTACGCCCCCCTCCGCCGGTCGTCGCGGCCCGGTCACGCGGCATGAAACGGCTCTACGGAATCCAGTACCTGCGCGCCGTGGCGGCGCTCGGCGTCGTCGTCTTCCACGCGGCCGAACGCTCGGGTACGCACTTCGCCATCGGCGCCGCCGGCGTCGACGTCTTCTTCGTCATCAGCGGCTTCATCATGTGGGTCATCGCAAGCCGCCGGGCGCCCTCGCCCGCCGACTTCCTGCGCGACCGCATCGAACGCATCGCGCCGCTTTACTGGATCGCGACCGGCGTCATGGTGATGGGGGCGCTCGCCGGGCTGTTCCCGAACCTGCGCCTGAGCGCATGGTACGTTCTGTCCTCGCTTGCCTTCCTCGCCAGCCGCTCGCCGAGCACCGGCGATATCTGGCCGGTTCTCGTGCAGGGCTGGACGCTGAACTACGAGATGTTCTTCTACGCGCTTTTCGCCGCCGCCCTGTTCCTGCCGGCACGGCGGCGGCTCGGCGCGCTGGCGGGCCTGTTCCTGGCGCTCGTGGCAGCGGGATGGCTGTTCGCCCCCGAGATGCCGATCCTCAAAACCTGGACCGATCCGCTGCTCCTGGAATTCCTCATCGGCATCGCCATCGGCGAGGCCTGGCTGAGGGGCGCGGTCCCCTCGCCGGCGACGGGCGTCGCACTGATCGCCGTCGCCCTGGTCGGCTTCGCCTTCGTCGGCGTCACCTATGCCGGCTTCACGCCCTTCGTGCTCGGCCCGCTGGCGGCAGCGCTCGTGCTGGGCGTCCTCGCCTTCGAAAGGCACGCGGCGGTGCCCCGCCTGCCGCTCGCCGCCTATCTCGGCGACAGCTCCTATTCCACCTACCTGTGGCACACGATGGCGATCTCGGTGGTGGTCAAGGCCGGTTCCCTGCTCTCCCTGCCGGGGCCGGTCGTCTTCATCGCCGCGATCGTCGCCGGCGTCGCCATCGGCGCGGCCGTCCACGAGATCCTCGAAAAACCGCTCGCTGCGTTCCTGAAAAACCGGCGGCACCGGCGACGCGGCGCGCATTCCGTGGCGTGAGTGCGCTTCAAAGCATGTCTGCCGAAAGTGGAAACTGGCTTCGGGACAAAGACATGCGTAAAATCAAAGGCCTAAAGCGCACCGGGCGAATCTGGAGGATCGCGGCGCGCTTCAGGCCGGCTGCGCCTCGTCGGTGTGACGCGCGCTCCAGTGCCGCAGCAGGACGGGAATGACCAGCACCACGCCGAGCAGCGACGAATAGAGCTCGGGCGCCACCAGCAGGAAGGCGGCGAGCACCAGGAGCACGTTCTCCCACGGCCGCGTGCGCACCAGAAGATAGCGCGACAGCGCCGCCCCCAGGCAGGTGATGCCGAGGACGCAGCCGAAGAAGGCGAGGAAGAAGTTCGGCCAGGTGAAGTCCTTCGTCACCAGCAGAAGCGACGGCGAGAAGACGAAGACGAAGGGCACCAGCGCCTTGCCAAGGCCGAGCCGGAAGGCGGTGTTGCCGGTCTTGAACGGGTCTGACCCCGCCATGCCGGCGGCCGCATAGGCGGCCAGCGCCACCGGCGGCGTGATGTCGGCCAGCAACCCGTAATAGAAGACGAAGAAGTGGGCGACGATCGGCTCCGTGCCGAGCATCACCAGCGCGGGTGCCGCGATCGTCACCATGATGATGTAGTTGGCCGTCGTCGGGATGCCGCAGCCCATCAGGATGCAGACGACGCCGGTCATGATCAGGGTAAACAGCAAGGTCAACCCTTGCGTCGAGAAGATCGCCTCGGGGATGAACGTGCCGAACAGCAGCGACAGGTTCCCCGCCGTCGAGGTGACGATGTAGGAGAGCTTGAAGCCGACGCCGGTCAGCGTCACGACGCCGACGACGATGCCGACCGTGGCGGCAGCCGCACCCACGGCCAGCGCATATTTGGCGCCGTCGCGCAGGCACACCACGATGTCGGCGACCGACATGCGCCGGCGCGGATTGAGCAGGCCGACGGCGATGCACAGCGTGATGCCCCAGAAGGCCGCCATGTAGGGCGTGTAGCCGGAAAGCAGCACGCCGATGAGGACGACGAGCGGGATGATCGTCGGCCAGTCGCGTTTCAGGGCCTCGACCACGTCGGGCATCTCGTCCGGCCGCAAGCCCCTGAGGCCGGTGCGCTTGGCCTCGAAATGCACCTGCATGAAGACGCCGAAGAAGTGCATGAAGGCCGGCACGATCGCCGCCAGGATGATGGTCGTGTAGGGCAGTTCGAGGAACTCGATCATCAGGAAGGCGGCGGCGCCCATGATCGGCGGCGTCACCTGCCCGCCGGTGGAGGACGCTGCCTCCACCGCCGCCGCGAAGTGCTTCTTGTAACCGAGGCGGATCATTGCCGGGATCGTCAGCGAGCCGACGGTGACGGTGTTGGCGACCGAGGAGCCGGAGATCATGCCGAACAGCGCCGAGCCGAAGATCGACACCTTGGCCGGGCCGCCGGCATAGCGGCCGGCGACCCATGCGGCGCAGTCGAGGAAGAGCTGGCCGAGGCCGATGCGGGTGGCGAAGACGCCGAACAGCACGAAGTGGAAGACATAGGTGGCGACGACGCCGAGCGCGATGCCGTAGATGCCCTGCGTCGTCAGGTAGAGGTGGTCGACGAGTTGCGAGACCGACGCGCCCGGATGCACCAGGATGCTCGGCATATACGGCCCGAACAGCGCATAGGCCATGAAGACGACCGCGATGATCGGCAGCGGAATGCCGACCGAGCGTCGCGTCGCTTCGAGCAGCAGCAGGATCAGGGTGACGCCTAGTATGACGTCCGTCGTCGTCGGGTTTCCGACGCGGAAGGCCAGATCGTCGAGCGGGATCATCGGCACATGCAGGACCGCCACCACGGCGGCGAGCGCCAGCAGCCAGTCGAAGACCGGTATGCCGAGCGGCCTGAGCAGGCTGGATTGCGCCGGCTGGTCGTAGCCCGTCTTCACCAGCGGGAAGACGAGGAAGACCAGCGCCAGCACCATCGACAGGTGGATGCCTCGGTGCAGCATCTCCTGCAGCAGGCCGAAGCCGGCGGTGTAGTAGTGGAACAGCGACAGCGCCACCAGCAGGAAGCCGACCAGCCAGCCGGCGGTCGGCATCAGCGGCCGGAAACGGATTTCGGAATCGAACTTCTCTTCCAGTTCGCGAGCCTTGTCCTCGTCGAACTCCATGGCGGAAAGCCTGATCTTGTCGTCGTCGTCGCTCATTGCCGGTTCCGTATCGGGGATTTTCGGACAAAAGAGGCGGAAAGCACGCCTTCCGCCTCGTCGTTGTCAGCCGGTTCGAGTGGCTCCTATTTCAAGGCGCCGACTTCCTTGTAGTACTTCTCCGCGCCGGGATGGAACGGAATGCCGGCGCTGGTCACCGCGTTCGCGAGCGTGATCAGCTTGCCCTTGGCGTGGCCGGCCTGCAGCGCCTTCTGCGTCTCGTCGCTGTAGAGCGACTTGACGATGTTGTAGACAAGGTCGTCGGCCTGCTTGGCGCTGGTCACCCACTGGGCGGCGACCGAGATGGTCTTGGTCTCGCCGACGTTCTTGTAGGTGCCTTCCGGCACAGTGTCGGTGGAGAAGAACTTCTGCTCCGACAAGAGCTTGTCGGCTTCCGGACCGGAGATCGGCACCAGCGTGATGTTGTTGGTGCTGGCAAGCTCGACGATGGCGCCGGTCGGATAACCGCCGACAAAGAAATAGGCGTCCATGGCGCCGTCCTGCAGTCGCTCGCCGGCCGGGCCGGGCTTCAGGTATTCCGGCTTCACGTCCTTTTCCGTCAGCCCGTAGGCGCCTAGAACCAGCCGCGCGTCGACGATGGTGCCCGAGCCCGGCTCGTCAAGGGAGACACGCTTGCCTTTCAGGTCCGCCACCGACTTGATGCCGGCGTCGGCGCGCGCGACCAGATGGATCGTCTCGGGATAGAGCGTCGCGATGAGGCGCAGGTCCTCGACCTTGGGCTTGCCGTCATAAAGGCCGGTACCCGAATGCGCCCAGTAGGCGACGTCGGACTGCGTGAAGCCCGATTCGGAAGCGCCCGACGAAATGGCGCTGATGTTGGCGACCGAGCCGTTGGAAGAGGTCGCGGTGGCGACAAGGCCCTCGACACCGGCCGGTCCCGTCGCCGAGATCGCGTTGGCGATCAGGCCGCCCACCGGGTAATAAGTGCCGGACGTACCGCCCGTGCCGATACGGAAAAACGCCTGCTGCGCACGCGCTGGCGAAAGCCCGGCGGCAGCCAACGCCAAGGCGCCCGCGCCAATGGAAAAGCTGCGTCGGTTGATCGAGATGGTCATGCTGCCTCCAGTCAAAGACTGGCACCATGTTTCAGCAGCCCAAGCATTGTCAACCTTCGGGCGGCAATCCACAGCGGCAACTACGCCAGCGCGGCGTTCGCCAGGGCGCCCAGTCCCCGCCTCAACAGCGGGCCGATTTCCGGGTCGGCGGCGATGCCGGCAGCGTCCAGGTTGCGGCCGAGCAGCGGCAGGGTGATCGAGGCTTCTTCGACGAGCCTGGCGGACATGGTTTCCAGTGTCAGCCGCAGCGCCGCGTCCGCATGGGTCGCGCGCTGCGAGGCGTTGATGACCGCGACGGGTTTGCCCGGAAACTCGAAGCTGCCGACGAGCCAGTCGATGGCGTTCTTCGTCACCCCGGCGACGCCGCGCGCATATTCGGGGCTGCAGACGAGCAGCGCGTCCGCCTGCCCGACGGCGCTGCGGAACGAACGGACTGGCGCAGGCGGATCGTCGCCGTCGAGATCGGGATTGAAATAGGGAAGCGCTGGCAGACCGTCGAAGATCGTGATCCGCATCCGCTCCGGAGCCAGCAGCGAGGCTGCCTGCAGCGCCGCCAGATTGGACGACTGCCGGCGCAGGCTGCCGCAGATGGCGAGCACGGCCGTCGGCTTGCCGGAAAGCTCATTCATGGCAGATTCTCGCTGTCGTTGGTTTCAGGTCTTGCCGCCGGAATCGCGGCCGGAGCGAGAGGGTAGAACGATTCGACTGGTGCCGTGAAACCGGAACCCGTCGAAGGACCGGCGGGCAATCTCCCGATGGGTTGGCACTACCACTGGCTGTCTAGCTGTCGGCGTGCAGGCCGGGCAGTTTGCCGCTCGCCAACAGGATGCCGAAGATGGCGACGGCAACGCCGGCGACCTGCATCATATCGGGGGCCCGGCCGAAGATAGCGGCGACGACCAGCGCCGAGACCGGCACAAGGTTGAACATCACCGACGTCGCGCCGGGGCCACGCCGGGCGATCCCCACCTGCCAGAAGATGTAGGCTAGGACCGAGCCGACCAGCGCCATCCACACGATGGACGCCCAGGCGATGGCGGGGGCATGGGCGAAGGTGGCGATCGGCGTTTCCAGCAGCAGGGCGGCAAGACCGAGCGCCAGCGTGCCGACGAGCATCGTCCATGTCGAGGTTTCGAGCGGCGTCGCATCCCTGACCCAGCGGCGGCAGCCGATCGTGTAGAGCGCCCATGCGATGCTGCCGAGCAGGATCAGTATGTCGCCGGAAGCGAAATGCGCGCCGGAAAAGGCGCCCACCGTCAGCGCGACGCCGAACAGGCTGATGAGCATGCCCACGACGGCGAGCAGCGACGGCAGCCGCCGCAGCAGGATCGAATCGAGCAGGTTGGTGGTGAGCGGGCTGGTTCCCATGATAAGCGCGGCCGTCACCGGGCTCGACGTTTCCATGCCGAGGAACAGGGCCGCGTTGAAGCCGGCGACCCCGATCACGCCTAGGATCGCGTAGGCGAACAGATTGCGCCGCAGCACGCGCCACGCGATGCCCCTGGTGAGAGCCAGCCACAGCATGATCGCGGCGGCAGCGAGAACGAAGCGGCCGGCCGCCGCCGTCCACGGCGGCAGGTCGATTAGGGCGAGGCGTGTCGCCTCGAAATTGGTTCCCCAGAACACCGCCGCCAGGGCGGTCAATGCAAGCGCTCCGCCATCGCCGCGGGCAGCGGGAACAGGCGCAGAGGCAGGGGCATGGGTCGAAAGAGACATGGCGTCCTCGCTGAACGATTGAAGTCCGCCGCAGATAGCCTTATCGAAATTGTACGGTATATGGAGAATGATGGCAATTCGATTTCCAAAAATGGAAAGGCCCATGAGCGCGCTAAACTGGGACGACTGCCGTATCTTCCTTGCCCTGGCGCGGGAGGGAACGCTGTCGGGCGCGGCAAGGCACCTCAAGACCGGCGTGGCAACGGTCTCGCGCCGGATCGAGCGGATGGAGCACGGGCTCGGCTTGCCGCTCTTCCTGCGCACCCAGAACGGCTATGTGCTGACCGACCAGGGTGCTACCATGCTGCCGCGCGCCGAGGCGGTCGAACTCGCGATGGCGCAGATGCGGCAGGAAGCGCGCGACCACGCGCAGATTCGCGGCGTGGTGCGGCTGACGAGCATAGAAAGTCTCGTCGTGCCGTTCATCGTGCCCGCCCTTGCGCCGCTGCTGAACGCCAATCCGGGACTGGACGTGGAAATCCTGTTTTCGACGGCAACGATCAACATGCACCGTCACGATGCCGACCTGGCGCTGCGCATGGTCCGGCCGGAACGGGGCAACCTGCGCGTGCGCCAGCTGGCTACAATGGGATTCGGCCTTTACGGCCCGCCGGACGGTGCTGCGCCGCGGCGCGTCGTCGCCTGGCCCGAGGCGATGAGCCTCGGAACACTGCTGCAATGGACCGAGGCGTTCGCCGCGCCGCAGGCGCCGAGACTGGCGGTGAACACCTTGCCGGGCCAGATCGAGGCTGTCCGGCTGGGCATCGGCGTCGCCGTGCTGCCGCACTTTCTGGCACGGGAGGCAGGGCTGCGCCTTCTCGAGAACCGCCTGCCGACCGGCGGCCCGATGCAGCGGCCGATCCTGATCGTCACCCATGCCGATCTCGCCGCCTCGCGCCGGGTGGTGAGCGTGGCCGATGCGGTGAGCGAGGAGATCCTGCGGCAGCGCCACAGCCTTGCGGAACCTTGATCGAACGGCGGTCAGGCTCGCATCCGCATTGCCTCTGCCGTGAGGCGCGAGCAAGGGAAAACAGGACTCCGGGACGATCACTCGGGATCGAGTTCGAAGATGGTGTAGCCGTTGCCGCGCTCCCGTTCGCGGAAACCCAGGATGCGGAACCATTTGGCGACCTCCGGCCGGTCGGACCAGCTGTAGGAATCGATCGGCAGGTTGCCGCACAGGGCCTGGATGCGCCTGATGTGCTGCTTGCAGAACCGCACTGACAGTCGCGAAAAGAAGCTGTCATGGGCCGCGAAAGCGGTTTGCGCCGCATGCCCGACTTCCCGCCACGCGATGATGGCGACAGGCTTGCCGTCCTGCACCA
>JBQCHN010000053.1:0-3538 GCA_051954615.1 Mesorhizobium sp.
CCGGTCTCGATCGTGCGCAAGGATATCATTCCGCTGATGCGGAAGGACCCGAACTACCTGAAAGACAGCCATATCCGCCTCTTGGCGCCGGATGGCAGCGAAGTCGATCCGATGACGGTCGACTGGTCTACGGAGGATGCCGTGAAGTACCGCTTCCGACAGGATCCGGGCGCCAACAACGCCATGGCCTCGGTGAAGATCAATTTCCCCAGCCCCGACGGCGTCTACATGCATGACACGCCGCAGCAGAGCCTGTTCGGCAAGCTGATGCGTTTCGATTCTTCGGGCTGTGTCCGTGTCCAGAACGTGCGCGACCTCGTGACCTGGATCCTGCGCGACACCCCCGGCTGGGATCGCCAGCACTTCGAGGCGGCGATCAAGACCGGTGAAAGCACGCCGGTTGCCGTCACCAACCCGGTGCCGGTCTATTTCACCTACATCTCGGCCTGGTCGACAGGGCCGGGCGTGGTGCAGTTCCGCGACGATATCTACGGCCGCGACGGGGTCGACGAGCTGCAGATCACGTCTTCGCTGTAAGCGCTTCGTCGTTTTTCAGGAAAGGCCGCCTTCGGGCGGCTTTTTTCTTTGCGCGGCGGTGTGTTGGCGCAATCCGGCCAGCAAAATTCGTGGTCCACATGGCGAGGCGCGGACAACTGTGTTAAGGGCGCGCAGTTCCTCCGACAGCAAGGGTTCCAGCCATGGCAACAGCACCGGCCACCTCGAATCATCTCGAGTCCTTTTTTGAAACGCCGCTCGCGGAGGCCGATCCCGAAATCTTCGGCGCCATCCGCGACGAACTCGGTCGCCAACGTCACGAAATCGAGCTGATCGCCTCGGAAAACATCGTTTCCCGCGCCGTGCTGGAGGCGCAGGGCTCGATCATGACCAACAAGTATGCCGAGGGTTATCCCGGCAAGCGCTACTACGGCGGCTGCCAGTTCGTCGACGTGGCCGAGACGCTGGCCATCGAGCGCGCCAAGAAGCTGTTCGATTGCAACTTCGCCAACGTGCAGCCGAATTCCGGCAGCCAGATGAACCAGGCCGTGTTCCTGGCGCTCTTGCAGCCCGGCGACACCTTCATGGGCCTCGACCTCAATTCCGGGGGCCATCTGACGCACGGCTCACCGGTCAACATGAGCGGCAAGTGGTTCAAGGTCGTCTCCTACGGCGTGCGGCGGGACGATCACCTGCTCGACATGGACGAGATCGAGAAGAAGGCGCAGGAGACCAGGCCGAAGCTGATCCTGGCCGGCGGCACCGCCTATTCGCGCATCTGGGACTGGAAGCGTTTTCGCGAGATCGCCGATTCCATCGGCGCTTACCTGATGGTCGACATGGCGCACATCGCCGGCCTCGTCGCCGGCGGCCAGCATCCGTCGCCGCTGCCCTATGCGCACGTCGTCACCACCACCACGCACAAGAGCCTGCGCGGGCCGCGCGGCGGCATGGTTCTGACCAATGACGAGGACATCGCCAAGAAGATCAACTCGGCTGTGTTTCCGGGCCTGCAGGGCGGACCGCTGATGCACGTCATCGCCGCCAAGGCGGTGGCCTTCGGCGAGGCGCTGAAGCCGAGCTTCAAGACCTACGCGGCCAACATCGTCGCCAATTCCAAGGCCCTGGCCTCCTCGTTGCAGGAGACTGGCCTCGACATCGTCTCCGGCGGTACCGACAACCACCTGATGCTGGTCGACCTGCGCCCGAAGAACGCCACCGGCAAGCGGGCGGAAGCGGCGCTGGGGCGCGCCAATATCACCTGCAACAAGAACGGCATCCCGTTCGATCCGGAAAAGCCGTTCGTCACCTCGGGCGTGCGGCTCGGCACGCCGGCCGGTACGACGCGCGGCTTCGGCCAGGCCGAGTTCAGCGAGATCGGCAAGCTGATCGCCGAGGTGCTGGACGGGCTGAAGGTGGCCAATTCCGACGAAGGCAACGCAGCCGTGGAAGCGGCGGTGAAAGCCAAGGTAACGGCGCTGACCGACCGCTTCCCGCTCTATCCGTATCTGGGTTGAGGGCGAGGCCTCTGGCGGTAGTGTCGGCCGCTCGCTATCTGTAGTCTGCAGGAGGACGGGCTGCCCTTTGCCGCAACGGCAAAAGGCTCTAAGCCTGTCCTTCACCAGATTCGAGAGTGTTGTTCCCATGCGTTGTCCCTATTGCCAGTCCGAAGACACGCAGGTGAAGGATTCGCGTCCTGCCGAAGACGGCGCGGCGATCCGCAGGCGGCGTGTCTGCCCCGATTGCGGCGGCCGTTTCACCACCTTCGAACGCGTGCAGCTGCGCGATCTGGTCGTGGTGAAGAAGTCGGGCCGCAAGGTGCCGTTCGACCGCGACAAGCTGTTGCGTTCGGTCGAGATCGCGCTGCGCAAGCGCAACGTCGAGCCCGACCGTATCGACCGCGCCGTCACCGGCATCGTCCGCCAGCTCGAAAGCTCCGGTGAGACGGAAATCCCGTCGGCGGAGATCGGCCGGCTGGTCATGGAGGCGCTGAAGTCGCTGGACGACGTCGCCTATGTGCGATTCGCTTCGGTCTACCGCAATTTCCGCGAGGCCAAGGATTTCCACGAATTGCTCGGCGAGCTGAAAGGCGACGAGGAACCGGCGGCGTGACGAAGGCCGCGGACAAGGCCGGACGGGAGGCGCTGGATCGGCGTTTCATGGCGGCTGCGCTTCGGTTGTCGCGCCGCAACGCCGGGCGAACGGCGACCAATCCCTCGGTCGGGACGGTGATCGTGCGCGACGACGGGGCAGGGCCTTTCATCGTCGGCACCGGCGTCACAGCCATCGGCGGCCGCCCCCATGCGGAGACGGAAGCCCTGGCGGAGGCCGGCGAGCTGGCGCGCGGCGCCACTGCCTATGTCACGCTGGAGCCCTGCGCCCATCACGGTCGCACGCCGCCTTGCGCAAACGCGCTGGTCAATGCCGGCGTGGCGCACGTCGTGGGCGCCGCCAGCGACCCCGATCCGCGTGTCTCGGGCAAGGGCTATGCGATCCTGCGCGCCGCCGGTGTCGAGGTGACGGAGGGTGTGCTGGCGCGCGAGGCGGCCGAGCAGATGGCCGGCTATATGAGCCGTTCGTTGAGGAAGCGGCCGGAAGTGATCCTGAAACTTGCGCTTTCGGCCGACGGCAAGATCGGCCGGCGCGGCGCCGGACAGGTGTCGATCACCGGCGAGAGTGCGCGGCGCGAGGTGCATCTGATGCGTGCGGAGGCCGATGCGATCCTGGTCGGCATCGGTACCGTCTTGGAGGACGATCCGGCGCTGACGGTCCGGCTGCCGGGACTGGAAAGCCGTTCGCCCATCCGCGTGGTGCTCGACCGGCATGCCCGACTCCCCGAGGCGTCGAGGCTGGTGGCCGGCATTGACCGCGTGCCGGTTTATGTGGCCGCCTGCGAGCAGGCCGATCCGCAGCGAAAGGCCGCATTGGAGCGCCTTGGCGTGCGCTTCATCGGCACGGAAACCGTCGAGGGACGCGTGGCGCTGCCCGAACTGATGGAAGACCTTGCCGCGCTCGGCATGGCGAGCGTGCTGGTGGAAGGCGG
>JBQCHN010000054.1:0-4194 GCA_051954615.1 Mesorhizobium sp.
GCGCGGGTTTCCTCGTTCTCGGCCCAAAGACGATCCATGGGAGCGGCCTTGCCTGCTCCGCCCGTTCCGCCTTTTGTCTCCGCTGCCTGTGCCACCTGTCGGTTTCCGCTTGTTGCGGCCGGGGCTGCTACACCCTCAAGCGACCGCTTCGAAATACTGCGCGAACTCCTCGCGCAATTCGCTTTCCCTACTGTCGTCCCCGCCGCCGATGACCGCCAGCGCCCTTGTCGCCCGCTCCAGCGCCTTGCCCTGCAACGGTTTCGCGCCGGAAACGATGCCCCGCATCTCCTCCATGACGCCGTTGCAGTGAAGGACGATATCGACGCCCGCCGCAAGGATGGAGGCGGCCTTTGTGCGGAAATCCCCAGAAAGTGCCTTCATCGAGGTGTCGTCGCTGATGAGCAGACCGTCGAAGCCGATCTCGCCGCGAATGACCTCGTCCACCACCTTGCCGGAGGTGGTGGCCGGGTTCGCCGGATCGATCACCTGGTAGACGACATGCGCCGTCATCGCCGCCGGCAGGTCGTTCAACGCCTGGAACGGGGCGAAATCGTGGTTCATCAACTCCTTCAATGAGGCGGTGACGGTCGGTAGTTCCAGATGCGTGTCGGCGGTGGCCCGGCCATGACCGGGCATGTGCTTCATCACCGGCAGCAGGCCACCGGCCATCAGCCCCTCGGCGCTGGCGCGGCCGAGCGTGGCGACGATCTTCGGCTCGCGGTCGTAGGCGCGCTGGCCGATGACGTCGTTGGCGCCTTCCACCGGAACGTCGAGCACCGGCAGGCAATCCGCATCGATGCCGTAGCGGGCAAGGTCGAAAGCATGCAGGCGCGCCATGAGCCAGGCGGCGCGCAAGCCGTCCTCCTCGCTGTCGCGATAGAGCGCGCCGAGCGCGCCCGCCGCCGGATAGTTCGGTGCCAGCGGCGGGCGCAGGCGCTGCACCCGGCCGCCCTCCTGGTCGATGAAGACCGGCGCATGCCAGCCGACGCAATCGCGCAGATGGGCGACGAGGTCGCGGATCTGCTCGGGCTCGCCGATGTTGCGGGCAAACAGGATGAAGCCCCACGGCATCTCGCTGCGATAGAAGGAGACCTCCTCGCGGGTCAGTGATTTTCCGGCGCAGCCGAGGACAAGGGATTGTGATTCGCTCATGTGCGGACTCTAGAATGTTGCGGGACCAAAGGGAATCATGCGGAGCGGAGCACAATCGGCTCCGCAAAAAGCGAAACGGCGCGGGAAGCCCGCGCCGTTTCCGATTTGGATGATGCCTGCCGTTACTTCGAGACGAAGCAGTTGCCGCCGGCGGCCTTGTAGCTTTCGCACAGCTTGATGGCGTCGTTGCGCGACTGTGCCGGTATGCGCACGCGGTAGAAGGTGCCTTTGCCGGCGATTTCGGCCTTGACGATGCTGGCGGTGTGGCCGTCGAGCACGCCGGCATAGCGGCGGGCAAGGTCCTTGTAGCTCGCCTGGGCGCTCTCCTCGGTCGGCTGCGAGGCGATCTGCATCGACCATGAACCGGCAGCCGGCGCACCCTGATCTAGTGCAGCGACCTGGTCCGGCTTGACCTCGCCGACGATGTCGACGGGCTGGTCGGAGGGACGCTGCGGGGCGACCGGCGCCACCTTGGGCGTGGCCGAGGACTGCGCCGGGGCCGCGCTCTCGGCTGCCGCGGGCTGGTTGGCGGCGGCCGGCACGGCTCCCGTCTGGTCGCCGGACGTATCGACATGCTGCGGCGCCGGATCGGCCGGTTCGGTGGCGGCGACCTTGGCGGGCGCCTGTTCCTCGCGCGGCACCAGCGAGCCGTCAGGCTTGACGACCATGGTGCGAACCTTGCGCGGCGTCACCAGCGCGGTTTCCTTGTTGCCGGCGTCAGCGTCGGGCGCCGCCGCCTGCTCGATGCGGTCTTCCGATTTCGGCGCCGGCACAGCCGGTCCGGCATCGTTGTCCGGCGACAGGTCCACCACCCGGCTTTCCGGCTGGCCGCCCGCCGGCTGCGTCACATCCATCGGCTCCTGGGCGTCCGTCACCAGCTTTTCTTGCTTCGGATCGGCCGCTTTCACGCCGTTGACGGCCTCGTAGACCTTATTGTCCTGGTTGGGAATGACGGTGCCGCCGGGGTTCTCCGGCTTCACCTTGATCGGCTGGTTGTCGGCCTTGACGATGGCCGGGGCATCGCTGCCGCTGCTGCCTGGCGACAGGGCGAAGGCGCCTATACCGCCGACGATCGCCACGGCGCCGATGACAGCGGCCGCCAGAAGAACGCGGTTACGCGGTCGCCCGGCGCCTTCTGCAACGTCCGGGACGGTGTTCACCTCGTCGAGGTCGGGATCGTAGTCCAACGCGCCGACGGGAAGAGGATCGTGACCGGCGCGCGGTCGGCTGGCGGCGAAACCGGCCGGGCCGAACTCCGCGGCCTTGCTGCCGGCGGATGCCGCCACCGCGGCTGCCGCGGCATAGGCCGGCGCCTCATACTGCGCGTGTGCGCCGCCGACATAGGGATCGTCGTCATAGGCGGCCGCACGCGGCGCGGCGGGCTCCGGCTCGGGAGCCGCCATGGTGCCGATCAGGCCGGAGAATTCCGCGTCGAGATCGTCGTAGGCGACGGATTCGGGCTCATCCTGCTCGAAGGACAATTCGGGAAGATCAAGATCGTCGGCCAGCGCCACGACGCGTTCCGGCACGTCGACCGTCTCCACGTCCGGCATGTCGGAGCGCGGCGCGACTGCAGGTGCAGCAGGCTCCGCGCTTGCGACCGGCGCGGCCGTCTGCACGCCGTAGGTGTAGGGTTGCTGCGCCATCCCCTGCCAATCGGGCGCGGCGGCGCGCGGCTCGGCCACAGGGGTTTGCGCAAGCGGCGTGCCACGGCTCCAGGTCCAGTTCGACTCGGCGGCGGGAGTGGCGGCCGCCTCCTGCTCGTGCGCGTCAGCGGCGATGTCGTCGAAATCCAGCGCCTGGAGATCGGCCAGCAGCGCCGCGTCAAGGGCTTCCGGGTCGTGTTCGTGATGGGACACGGGTGGCTCGACCGCCTGGGCAGCAGCCTCGTTCACGGCCGCGATTGCCGGTTCGGAAGCGGCCGGGCGAGCCGTCATGCGATTCAACAGCGCGTTCAGCTCGTCTTCCAGCGTGCTCTCGTGCAAGGCCGGAGCCGGCTGCGGCTGTTCGGCCGCGACAGGCTGCGGCGCCTCCGCAACGGGATCGGCGGCAAAGTGCTCGTCGAAGGCGCCGCGGAAGTCGATATCCTGCACCGAAGTTTCATCGGCAGCCGGCTGGTCGTCTACATAGGCAGCAGCAACAGGCTCGGGTTCGTAAGCCGCCACGGGCTCGGGCTCGTAGGCCGTTTCCTCGAAAGCAGGCTGTTCTGCGGCATGCTCGAAAGCCGGCTCGTCGACGGCTTCGCGATACTCCTCGTCGACAGCGCCGAGCGCGTCATCCAGCTTGACAACGTCGTCGTGGACCGGCTGCGCGACCGCTTCGGATTCAACCGGACGGGCGGCGAAATCCATGTCCACGTCGGCCATGGCGCCATCGAAATAGGCGGCGAAATCGTCGTCGGACGCGCCCTGCCCTGTGACCGGCGCAGCTTCGGCGGCGACGGCATAGTCACCGCCTCCGGCCGTTTCGGCGTCCTGCGGCGCGACGCTGAAGTCTTCTGCCGTCACGTCGTCGAATGCGCTTTCGTCCGCCACCGCCTGCTCGTCAGCGGCGTCTTCGGATTCAGGCTCGACATAAGCCTCGTACTCGGCGACCTGCTCGACCTCGTCCTCGACGCTGAAATTTTCGTGCAGCGAGGCGGCGACGTGCTCGTCCATGGCGGCATCGAGATCGAAACCATCGCTGGCGGGAGCTTCGACCGCTGCGGTCGGGGCGGAATCCCACTCCACCTGCGGCGCCTGCGCCTCTACCTGCGGCTCGATGGCCGCAGGCGCAGCGACGGGTTCGTCATCGAACCCGGCAAGCTCGCCCATCAATTCCTTTTCGAGGTCTATGCCAAAGGCGTCATCCACCGCCTCGGCGGGAACGGCCTGGACCGGCGTCTGCGGGCGAACCGGCTCGCGCGGATCGAAACCCATGATACGGGTCAGTTCCGCAAAGGGATCGTCATCGGCTATGCCATGATGATCGGCGACTTTCAGCTGGTTTCTGTCTGCCATAATCGTTCCCGAACTCGTACTCGTCCGCGCGCCAGCGACGTCG
>JBQCHN010000055.1:0-6511 GCA_051954615.1 Mesorhizobium sp.
CAGGCCCGCGCCGCGCGCTCTCGCCGGGAAGTCGGCGAGGGCACCCGCACCGACGTCGCGCAGGCCGACGCCTCGCGATCCGCCTCCGTCGCCAAGGTCAGCGCCGCACGGGCGCAGGCGCTGTCGAGTGCAGCGATCTACCGCCAGATCGTCGGCGACGAGCCGGGCAAGCTGAAGGCTGCGGCGCCTGTCGCCAAGCTGCTGCCGTCCAGCATCGATTCGGCGTTGACCATTGCTGCGAGCGAGCACCCGGCGATCCTTGCTACCGAGCATCTGGTCGACGCTGCGGGCTTCTCGGTGAAGTCGGCCGAAGGCGCGCTGCTGCCGCAGCTTTCCGCCAACGCCGGCATTTCTCGCAACTACCGCCACACCGAAGGCTTTGGTGCTAGTACGCCCGGAAACTCGGACGGCTATTCCAACTCCGCCGGCGTCGGCGCGACGCTGACGGTGCCGATCTACCAGGGCGGCCGCGCCTCGGCGCAGGTGCGCCAGTCCAAGGAATCGCTCAGCCAGGCGCGCATCGAAGTCGATGTCAGCCGCGATAACGTGCGCGCCGCGGTGACGTCGGCCTGGACGCAGTACACCTCCGCACGCGAAAGCGTCGATGCCAACCGCGCACTCGTTTCTGCCGCACAGCTTGCGCTGAACGGCGTCATCGAGGAGCGCAATGTCGGACAGCGCACGACGCTGGATGTCCTGAACGCCCAGAACGACGTGATCACTGCCCAGATCAACCTGGCGACATCCGAACACGACGTCGTGGTGGCGAGCTACTACATCCTCAACGCCGTCGGCCATCTGACGACGGAGCGGCTGGGGCTGCAGGTGGCAAAGTACCACCCTGAGGAGCACTACAACGCCGTCAAGGACAAGTGGTTCGGCCTGCGCACGCCGGACGGCCGCTGATACCCCCGGCCAGCGCCGGGCCCAGCGTGACGCCGAAGGCCTCCCTGCCAGCTTTGCTAATCTGTTGAAATCCGAAGCCTGCCGAGATTGGGGATTCTCGGTCGGCGATCCGTCGAGTACGCTTACCGAAATGATTCGAGTCCGACCTCCGGCCGGGCCGAAATCGGTAATACGGTCACAAGGGCGGCGGATGTGACGATGGCGACAGCAAGCAGCGCACAGCGCGAACCTTCCATGGAAGAGATTCTGGCTTCCATCCGAAGGATCATCGAAGATAGCGATTCTGGCCGCAAGCAGGCCGACGAGGTGATCGAGACCGACCATGAACCGGTCGAGGACGAAGTGGTCGCGCCTGTGGTCGAAGCCTTTCGCGCCGAACTGCATGAAGCGCCTGCCGAAGCTGAAGTGACGCCCTCGACCGACGCGCAGGCTGCGTTTTCGGCCGTCAATTCGGCATCGTCCGCGCAAGAGCCGACGTCACGCCCGGCCATGACCCTGGCTGAAGTCGGGGCCCGGATGGCGGCCCAGCAGGCGGAAACCCTGGAAGAAGCCACCAGTGCCGATGCGATCACGGCAGACTGGCAGCGTGACCTCGCCGCCGCTGGCGGCCCCTCACCGGGCGCGGTTCGACAGGCACCCACCGAGCCCGACACGAACGAGGTCGTGGACGAGCAGATTTCACACGAGGTCGCGCGGCAGGCCGCGCCGTCGCAGGTGGCGGCAGGAGACGAGACACCGGCGAGATCTGCACTCGTTTCGGAACAGACCAGCCGGCAGGTCGCTGCCGCCTTCGGCGAATTGTCCGAGGCTTTCGCCTCGCGCAGCCGCAAGAGTTTCGACGAGATGGCCGAGGAGATGCTGCGGCCGATGCTTCAGGACTGGCTGGACAACAATCTGCCCACGCTGGTCGAGCGGCTGGTGCGTGAGGAGATCGAGCGCGTCGCCCGCGGCAGCTAACGCCGCCGGGATATCGGGCAGGGGCTCAATCCCGTCCGCTATTCTCTACCTGTCGGGATTCACTCGCTTCATCAGCGCCTGAGCGCCAAAGGGCGCGCGAACCTTGCCTTCGGTGATGAAGTAGACGAACACGTCGCGCGGTTTGTCCGGCGCTGTGGTATCCGGGTCTGCCTTGGGTAAGTCGGCGGGTTCCTTGCCGGCCGCCCAGCTTTTCACCCGGTCTGCCCATTGGTCGAGGCGCGTCGGCTCGTAGCAATCCGGGTTGTCGTCCTTGCCGGTCTGCAGGCGAGCGTAGACGAAATCGCCGGTGACGTCGGCGATCGCAGGATAGGTCGCATGGTCGGCATAGACGATCGCGGCTCCGTACTTTCGGGCAAGCTCCGGAAACGCCGGCGTCACGAAGCTGTCGTGGCGGACCTCCAGCGCATGCCGCAACGCCATGCCGTCCTGCTTTTGCGGCAGCAGCTTCAGAAAGGCTTCGAAATCGTCGGGGTCAAAGCGCTTGGTCGGAGCGAATTGCCACAGGATCGGGCCCAGTTTCTCGCCGAGGGCTGCAACTCCGGAATCCAGGAACCGCATCATCGATTCGCCAGCTTCGCCGAGCACGCGCCGGTTTGTGACGAAACGATTGCCTTTGAGCGAAAAAACGAACCCGTCCGGAGACTCGTTCGCCCATTTGACAAAGGTCGGCTCCTTGAAGCTGGAATAATAGGTGCCGTTGACTTCAATGGTCGGCACTTGCCGGGAGGCATAGTTCAACTGCTTGGCCTTCGACAGCTTGTCAGGGTAGAAGGATTTTTCCCACGGCTCGAAAGTCCAGCCGCCCATGCCGGCGCGGATCGTTCCGGTTTTGCTCATCGAATTCGTCCTTCTGCCGTCAATTCTTCGTTTGAAGTCACAATGCGTCCCGTGCGGCCGCAAGCAAAATCCACAGCTTCCAAGGAAACCATGACGGGTTCCATACCGCCATCCGAAAACAATTTCCGCGGTGATGCTCCTGCCAATTCCGGAAGAGGCACGTGTCGTGTCCACCGTCCTTGCGATTGGATCGCAAGACGATAAAATGAGACAAGTAACCCAAATGGGGTATGCGCAACTTTCCGTTGCACTTTAAAGATTGATTCCTACGATCCCGGTTCTTTGGCTCGGGGGCATCGCATGGTTCCCAACGGCTATGCTGTTGCTATACGCTGGGGGGCGAAACGGGCGGGTTGAAAAGCTCGCCCGTCCTTTTTTCAAGACTGACCGATCGTCAACGAACCCGCCGACAGGCGGCCGCAACTATTCGGCCGCTTCGCGCTTGCCTTTGGGCCGCCGCTCCAGAAGCTCCTTCAGGAACTGCCCGGTATAGCTGCGCGGCACAGCCACGATGTCCTCGGGCGTGCCGCTGGCAACCAGTTCGCCGCCGCCGTCGCCACCCTCGGGGCCGAGGTCGAGGATCCAGTCGGCGGTCTTGATGACCTCCAGATTGTGCTCGATGACGACCACCGTGTTACCCTGGTTGACCAGTTCCTGCAGCACTTCCAAAAGCTTGGCGACGTCATGGAAATGCAGGCCGGTCGTCGGCTCGTCGAGGATATAGAGCGTCTTGCCGGTCGCCTTGCGCGACAGCTCCTTGGCCAGCTTGATGCGCTGCGCCTCGCCGCCGGACAGCGTGGTCGCCTGCTGGCCGATGTGGATGTAGCCGAGACCGACATCCTTCAGCGTCTGCAACTTGTCGCGTACCGCCGGCACGGCCGAGAAGAAATCGACGCCTTCCTCCACCGTCATGTCTAGCACGTCGGCGATCGACTTGCCCTTGAAGGTGACGTCCAGCGTCTCGCGATTGTAGCGTTTGCCGTGGCAGACGTCGCAGGTGACGTAGACGTCGGGCAGGAAGTGCATCTCGATCTTGATGACGCCGTCGCCCTGGCAGGCCTCGCAGCGACCGCCCTTGACGTTGAAGGAGAAGCGGCCGGGCTGGTAGCCGCGCGCCTTGGCTTCCGGCAGGCCGGCGAACCAGTCGCGGATCGGCGTGAAGGCGCCGGTATAGGTGGCCGGGTTGGAGCGCGGCGTGCGACCGATCGGCGACTGGTCGATGTCGATGACCTTGTCCAGGAACTCCAGGCCCTCGATACGATCGTGCTCGGCCGGATGCTCCCTGCTGCCCATGATGCGCCGCGAGGCCGCCTTGAACAGCGTCTCGATCAGGAAAGTGGACTTACCGCCGCCCGAAACGCCGGTCACGCAGGCGAAGGTGCCCAGCGGAATTTCCGCCGTGACGTCCTTGAGGTTGTTGCCTCTTGCGCCGACCACCTTGATGCGCTTGCCTTTCTTGCCTGCGCGCCGCTGGTCCGGCACCGCGATCTCCAGTTCGCCCGACAGATACTTGCCGGTGATGGAATTGGGATTGGCCATGATTTCGCGCGGCGTGCCCTGGGCGATGACGCGGCCACCGTGGATGCCGGCCGCCGGCCCGATATCGACCACATAGTCCGCATGCAGGATGGCATCCTCGTCATGCTCGACGACGATCACCGTATTGCCGATGTCGCGCAGGTGCTTCAGCGTATCGAGCAAGCGGGAATTGTCGCGCTGATGCAGACCGATGGACGGCTCATCCAGCACGTAGAGCACGCCGGTCAGGCCGGAGCCGATCTGCGAGGCGAGCCTGATCCGCTGGCTCTCGCCGCCCGACAGCGTGCCTGAATTGCGCGCCAGCGTCAGGTAGTCGAGGCCGACATCGTTAAGGAAGCGCAGCCGCTCGCGGATTTCCTTGAGCACGCGGACGGCGATCTCGTTCTGCTTTTCGGTCAGTTGCTTCGGCAGTTCTGTGAACCACTGGTCCGCCTTGCGGATCGATTGCTCGGTCACCTCGCCGATATGCTTGCCGGCGATCTTCACCGCCAGCGCTTCAGGCTTCAGACGGTAGCCGTTGCAGGCAGGGCAGGGGGTGGCCGACATGAAGCGCTCGATTTCCTCGCGCATCCAGGCCGATTCCGTCTCCTTCCAGCGCCGCTCGAGGTTCGGGATCACGCCCTCGAAGGTCTTGGTCGTCTTGTAGGAGCGTAGACCGTCGTCGTAGTTGAACGTCACCTCGCGCTCGCCGGTGCCGCGCAGGATGGCGTCCTGCGCTTCCTTCGGCAGATCGGCAAACTTGTCTCCGAGCTTGAAGCCGTAGACTTTGCCGAGCGCCTCCAAGGTCTGCACGTAATAGGGCGACGTCGATTTGGCCCAGGGTGCGATGGCGCCGTTGCGCAGCGTCGCATTCTCGTCCGGGACCACCAGGTTCGGGTCGATGGCGCGCTGGCTGCCGAGGCCATCGCAGGTCGGGCAGGCGCCGAACGGATTGTTGAAGGAGAACAGGCGCGGCTCGATCTCCGGAATGGTGAAGCCGGAGACCGGGCAGGCGAACTTTTCCGAGAACAGGATACGTTCGTGCGTGTCGTTGGCCGATTTGTTGGCCGCACCGCCTTCGGCGGTCTCTTCCTTCGGCAGCGGGCGGTCGGCGAATTCCGCCACGCACAGGCCGTCCGCCAGCTTCAATGCCGTCTCGACGGAATCGGCAAGTCGCGTGCCGAGATCCGGCCGCACCGCGATGCGGTCCACCACGACGTCGATGTCGTGCTTGTACTTCTTGTCGAGCGGGGGCACGTCGGCGATCTCGTAGAAAGTGCCATCCACCTTGACGCGCTGGAAGCCCTTCTTCTGCAACTCCAGCAGTTCCTTACGGTACTCGCCCTTACGGCCACGCACGATGGGGGCCATGATGTAGAGGCGCGTGCCTTCCTCCAGCGCAAGCACCCGGTCGACCATCTGCGACACGGTCTGGCTCTCGATCGGCAGACCCGTCGCCGGCGAATAGGGAATGCCGACGCGCGCGAACAGAAGGCGCATGTAATCGTAGATCTCGGTGACGGTGCCCACCGTCGAGCGCGGATTGCGGCTAGTCGTCTTCTGCTCGATGGAGATAGCCGGCGACAGCCCGTCGATCTGGTCGACATCCGGCTTCTGCATCATCTCCAGGAACTGGCGCGCATAGGCGGAAAGGCTCTCGACATAGCGCCTCTGCCCTTCGGCATAGATCGTGTCGAAGGCGAGCGACGATTTTCCGGACCCCGAAAGGCCGGTCATCACCACCAGCGAATCCCGCGGCAGGTCGATATCGACGTTCTTGAGATTGTGTTCGCGCGCGCCGCGAATGGAAATGAACTTGTGGTCGGCCATGGCCGGTCCGCCGCCTCGATTTTCACATTGTCGGGATGGCAGGGAGCCCCAGCCAGCCCTTCATGTAGGTATTTTCGCCGCCGCGTCGAGTGACGCCAGCCTCCGGAGAGGGTTTAACCGCCTTTGCCGCGCCCCGGCAAGCACAAAGAACAAAGGCCGAACGAGCTGCTGACAAGGTTATGGCAGGAATGGCGGCGAACCGGCACGTCCACGGCATGGGAACGAAATCGTTTCGATCACAATTTTGTCGGCTGGCCATCTTCCGGTTGACGCAGCGGCATTGCGGTATCAAACTGCAGGCAGTCGATGAAGCCGAGCCTCCGCGAGGCGCTCCGAGCCGACCGGCGGCTTGCGAGGCGCCGCAAGCCACGAAGCAGGCTTCAGACGGCAGACACGCAACGGACAGAAGGAGCGAGGCATGACTCCACCGGACAGTCCCGAA
>JBQCHN010000056.1:0-5928 GCA_051954615.1 Mesorhizobium sp.
GGCGCCGTCGGATATCCGGGCGTGCCGGACCATGTTTCGCTGTGGGGGCTCCTCATCCCCATCCGGCGCGCCTTCCGCCAGTACATCAACCTGCGCCCGATCCGCCTGCTGGAAGGCGTGCAGGGGCCGCTGGCGAACAAGGACGGCAAGATCGACATCCTCATCGTGCGCGAGAACAACGAGGGTGAGTACTCCGAAGCCGGCGGCCGTCTCTATCGCGGCACGGCCGAGGAACTGGCGATCCAGGAGGCGCTGTTTACCCGCCGCGGCATCGAACGCGCCGCCGGCTATGCCGCCGACCTGGCCAAGGCCCGCTCCGGCTCCATGGTGTCGGCCACCAAATCGAACGGCATCATCCACACGATGCCCTTCTGGGACGAGGTGTGCGGCGCCGTCGCCAGGGACAAGGGCGTCGGCATCAGTTTCCGCCATATCGACGCGCTGGCGGCGGACTTCGTGCTCCATCCCGAACGGCTCGACGTCGTGGTCGCCTCGAATCTGTTCGGCGATATCCTGAGCGATCTAGGCGCCGCGGTTGCCGGAAGCATCGGCATCGCGCCGTCCGCGAACCTCAATCCGGAGGGTGAATTCCCATCGATGTTCGAGCCGGTCCACGGCTCGGCACCCGACATCGCCGGGCAGGGTATCGCCAACCCCATGGGCCAGGTCTGGTCCGCCGCCATGATGCTCGATCATCTCGGCGAAAAGGCAGCCGCTGCAGAGATCATGGGCGCGCTGGAGTCCGCCCTGGCGTCTTCGCCGATCCGCACGAGGGATCTCGGCGGGCAAGCGTCCACGACGGAATTCGCGCAGGAAATCAAGAGCCGGCTCGGAGCCAAGGCTGCCGGGGTTGGACAGGGATCATAGAAGGAACTGACGCATGAAACAGGCTGTGATCATCACGGGAGCCGGGATCGGCATCGGCCGGGCGACGGCTATCGCTTTCGGCAAGGCGGGTTTCCACGTCGCCGTTACGGACGTGCTCGAGGAACAGGGGCGCAAGGTTGCCGCCGACATCGCGGCATCGGGCGGTTCGGCCGCGTTCCACAAGCTGGACGTGACCAGCACGGAGGAAGTCGACAAGGTCGTCGCCGGCGTGGTCGATGAATTCGGCGCTCCCTACGCCGTGGTCGCCAATGCCGGCATCGCCCTGCGCGAGCCGTTCGCCAAGATGAGCGACAAGGGCTGGCAGCGGACGCTGGACGTCGACCTCAACGGCGTCATGCGCCTTTTCCGCGCCGCGGCTCCGAGCATGCGCGCCGCCCGTAGCGGCAGCATGATCGCGATGTCGTCGATCATGGGCATCGCCTACGGCTGGGACGAACATGCGCACTATTCGGCGGCCAAGTCGGGCGTGATCGGCCTCGTGCGCGCCCTGGCCGTCGAACTCGCCCCTGAGGGCGTGCGGGTGAACGGCATTGCGCCCGGCTATATCCGCACCGCGCAGGCCCTTTCGGCCGACCACTCGCTGGGTCCGGAAGGGTTGGAGGCGGCAGCAGCCTATATTCCGATGCGGCGCGTCGGCGAGCCGGAGGATATCGCGGATGTCGCGCTTTTCCTCAGCTCGGAGCAATCGCGCTATGTCACCGGGCAGGTGATCACGGTCGACGGCGGCTTGCTTGTAGGACGCTTCTGACGATCGGCACGGGCGGTCGCACAATCGCCGGCTTCGGATGGTTTTGAACGTCATTCACGCAGGGAGAAGATCATGGCCAAGAAGATTTATTGCGCGTTCGGCACGGACATCGACTCCGTTGCCGGCTGGATTGGATCTTATGGCGGCGGCGACAGCCCGTCCGACATCCAGCGCGGTATCTTCGCCACGGAGGTGGGCGTGCCGCGCTTGCTCAGGCTCTTCCGCAAATATGACCTGCGCACCACTTTCTTCATCCCGGGCCACTCGCTCGAAACCTTCCCGAAGGAGATGAAGATGATCGTGGACGCCGGTCACGAGGTCGGCGCCCACGGCTACCTGCACGAGAACCCGATCGCGATGACGCCACAGCAGGAGGAAGACGTGTTGGCGAAATCGATCGAGCTGATCGACGGGCTGACCGGCAAGGCGCCGCGCGGCTACGTGGCACCGTGGTGGGAAATGTCGGCCGCGACGGCGGCTCTTCTCCAGAAATACGGCTTCAGCTACGATCACAGTCAGGGTTATCGCGACTTCCAGCCCTTCTACGCGCGCGTCGGCGACGAGTGGAACGTCATCGACTACACCAGGAAGGCCGCGGACTGGATGCACCCGCTGAAACACGGCAGGGAAATCGATCTGGTCGATATCGCCGCCAACTGGTACGTCGACGACCTGCCGCCCATGATGTTCATGAAGAAATCCCCGAACAGTCACGGCTTCGTCAATCCGCGGCATATTGAAGAGATGTGGCGCGACCAGTTCGATTGGGTGTATCGCGAGATGGATTACGGCGTGTTCGCCTTCACCATTCATCCGGACGTCTCGGGCCGGCCGCAGGTGCTGTTGATGCTCGAGCGGCTGATCGAATACATCAACGGCCACGAAGGCATCGAATGGGCGACGTTCGAGGAGATCGCCGCCGACTTCCGCGAGCGCTATCCGTTCGAAAGCGGCAAGCGCCCGGAAGTGATCTGATCCCATGTGCAGCGCCTGCGGCTTCCCTTCTCTGCCCGGCCACTGGACCGATGCCGGAGCGCGGGATCCGGGGAGCCGCCTGCGGTTGCGCTTCACGCGGCTGGCGATGGTGAACCGGCTGCTCGCGCCATACCGGCTCAGCGCCCATGACGACGGCTCGATACCCGGACTGCAGCTGATCGCGCCGAACGGCGAGCGCGTCCTGGTTCCCGATCTCGAAGTGCTGTGGACGGAAGCGGCGCGGTTGGCCGGCACGCCTATCGATCCGCTGTCGCCGCGCTCGTTGGGCGATGCGTGAAGGGCCGCGCGCCGACGGCCGTCTGCCGCTGACCATCATTGGCGGCTTCCTCGGCGCCGGCAAGAGCACGTGGCTGCGCCATCAACTCCATCGCAATGCGTTCGGCGCCGCTCATGTCCTCGTCAACGAGGCTGCCGAGATGCCGGTCGACAACCTGCTTCTCGGCAAGGCCGACCGGGTCTCGGTTCTGGCCGGCGGCTGCGCCTGCTGTGATGGCCGTGAGGCGCTTGTGGCCGCCCTGCGCGCGATTTGCGGGGAACAGGACGGACCCGGCTCCTCCCGCATCGACCGGATTTTGCTGGAAACCAGCGGTCTGGCCGATCCCGGCGCAATAGCCAGGCTCCTGTCCGCCGATCCCATGCTGGCTCGACGCCTTGTCCTCGAAGACGTCGTCGTGCTGGTCGATGCCCTGCATGGTCCCGTCCAGCTTCGCGAAGAGGCCCTCGGAAGGCGCCAGATCGAGTCGGCCGGGCGGCTCATCGTCACCAAGCCGCGGGAGGTGCCGCCGTTGCAGGTCGCCCGTCTGATCAGCACCCTGCGCCGGCTCAATCCTGTAGCGCCGGTCGAGGGTGCCGAGCGTGGCGTGTCTTTCGAACTGGCGCCGGTTCCCGATGCCGATTCCTATGCGCTTCCCGATCTGGCGGGTGTCAGTGCCGAGCCGATCAGGCCCTGCCGCCTCGACATCTCGGGCGGCAACGGCTGGGCGGCTTTCTCTGTGTGGTTGTCGGCCCTGCTCGCCGCGCGTGGCGATGATATCGTGCGGGTGAAGGGCGTGGTCACCGGTCCCGACGGCCGCCTCCTGCTGCAGTCCGTGCGCAAGCAGGTGCAGCCCCCGGAGATGTTGCCTGAACCGAAGCAGGGTGCCCCGACGCAGGAAACGCAGGACGATGTCATCGTTCTCATCGGCCGCGGCATGGACGAGGCCTTGCTGGCCCACTCCTGGTCGACATTCGGAACCTGAGGCAAGCCGCCGCGTTCCGCGGCCATCCTGGTATCTCAAAATTATCCGCAGGGAGCCGGTTGTGTCGTAGGGACGAGGCTATTCGTCGCGCATGCGTCATTGTCGGGATGGCGGTATCTCCAGAGTGGAAGACATGGTTTCAAACTTGATCAAAAGATCGATTGATGTAAATCTCTACTTGTGAGCGCTCCCTTAATGCGAGCCTCCACCAAGGGCCGGGCCGCTGCGGCGCTTCCGGGGTTGGCGGAGGAAAAGCATTGGCGGCGCAAATCCGCATAGGGCATTTCCGATGACCAATCCCGTTCCGCCGATCGACCAGACGATCAGTTTCTTCCGCGTCGGCGATCTTGGCCGCACACGCGAATTCTACGAACGGGTCTTCGGCCTGCGCATGGTGTTCGAGCGCCCGGACAAGGTGATGATCCTGCAGGTCACCGAGCAGAGTTTCTTCGGTTTCGTCACCGGCGAACTGCCGCCTGGCCAGCCGCGGATGGCGGCCATGACCCTGGTTTCGTCGGACGTGGACGCCTGGTCACGACGGCTGGCCGAACTTGGCGTGGAGACGAAAGGTCCGCCGGTCTTCAAGCCAGAGTTCGGCATCTACATCCTCTATGTCACCGACCCCGACGGTTACACGGTCGAGGTGCTGGAAATGCGCGAGCCGGGCTGGCCTCATGCGGGGCACTGAGGAACGGGATCAAAGGCAGGCGGCGATCGAAGCGATGAACGCACCCATTCCACTTTCGGCCGACGGCCGTGGGCATCAGGCGGACGCCGACGATGGCGGCTGGTTGATGTTCCATTCCGTCGGCAAGTATGCCGGCCAGAAGGAAGCGATCAAGGCAGCGCTGGCGACCTTTGCCGATCAATGGTGCGCGACCGATGACAGCCGCTGGGCCGAACTCGACCAGGGTCGCCAGGAAATGCTCGACCGCTGGAGCGATCTCATCGGCGCGCCGCACGGCTCGGTGATGGCGGCCGAAAACGTCACCGCCTGCTACGATGCCTTCTTCGAGGCGCTGCCACGCCCCACCCTCGCCGGACGAAGGGTGCTTATCGCCGAAGATTGCTTCCCCAGCCTCCACTTCCTGCTGGCGGGCCTTGCGCCGCGGCTGGGTTTCGAGCTGGTCACCGTTGGGTTGCGCGAAGGTGCCGTCTCCGTCGAGGACGAGGATTTCATCGCCGCCTGGGACGAGAGGGTTGCCGTCGCCGTCATCACCTGGGTGACGTCCACGGCCTCGCGGCGCTGCGATCTCGACGCGCTCGTCGCACACGGACGCTCCGTGGGCTCGATCGTCACCGTCGACATCACCCAGGCTGTCGGCTGCCTGCCTTTCGACGTCAATGCGCCGGTGGTCGACTTCGCCGCCTCGACATCGCTCAAATGGATGTGCGGCGTGCCGGGGGCCGGCATGGCTTATGTTTCGCCGGCGCTGCTGCCGTCGCTCGAACCGCGCCGGCGCGGCTGGTTCAGCCAGCCCGATCCCTTCAACTGGCAGCTGGACCGCTTCGCACTTGCCGCCGACGCGCGCCGCTTCGACAACGGCACGCCGTCCTACCTGCCCTACATCGCCTCGCTGCCGGGCCTGCGATGGCTGGTGGAAACCGGCATCGAGCCGATCCGCACGCGCAACCTGGCGCTGAGCACGCGGCTGATGGAGATCGCCGACAATCATCGGCTGCGTATCGTCAGCCCCCGCGACGCGGCGAAGCGCGGCGGCACGGTGGTGGTCGAGATCCCGGCCGACCATTCGCCCGACGACATCCAGCGCGGGCTGATGGCTGCCGGCATCGTCTGCGATACCCGCTCGGAGCGCATGCGGTGGTCGCCGGGCCTGATCACCGACATGGCGAGCCTCGACGTCCTTGATCGCGAGCTGGCCGGCCTGCTGCGAGGCCGGGGATGAGTCCCCTCCTCTTGTGTGGCGGTCAGCAGATGACTAGGACAGGTCGGCAAGCTGGCGGGTGTGGTCGGGTTGGCCGGGATGCAGCCGCATTGGAACGATAGGGATATCTCCGTGTCAGTCGACGTCTTTGCCCCGATAGCGTCGCGCAGCA
>JBQCHN010000057.1:0-11975 GCA_051954615.1 Mesorhizobium sp.
CCGCTTGCTTTCAGCAAAAAATCTTTCCTTTGCCCCAAGGAATCGCCGATAGGCTTCGTCCAACAGGCAAATGATGGCGACGATGCTGGATGAAGGCGAAGCCTCCGACAGCGAGCTGATCGGGCTGGCGAAGGACGGGGATCGAGGGGCTTTCGGCAGGCTGGTCGAAAGGCACTACGACTTTGTCTATCGTGTCGCCTACCGGTGGTGCGGCCGTAAGGCCGATGCCGAGGATATCGCCCAGGAGGTGTGCATGCGCATCGGCCGGGCCATCCGCGACTATCGCGGCGGCGGGGCCTTCACCACTTGGCTCTATGCGCTGACGCTGAACGCCGCGCGCGACCATGCGCGCAAGTCGGCGCGCGAGGGCGCCAAGGTGCAGGCCTACGGCGTGCATGCGCTGATCACCGGCGAGGCGCCCGAGGAACCGGACGGGCAGGCCGAGGCGCTATGGGGCGCCGTGCGGCGGCTGCCAGACAAACAGCGCGACGCCGTGCTGCTCGTCTACGGCGAGGGCCTGAGCCACGTCGCCGCCGCCGAGGCGATGGCGATCTCGGAAGCCACGGTGTCCTGGCACATCCATGAAGCGAAGAAGCGGCTGAAAGTGCTGATGCGCTCAGCCGGGGAAGATTGACCGATGGTCGACGACAAGGAACTGGCAAAGCTGCGCGGCTTGCGCATTCCCGCCCCGGACCCCGAGGCGAAGATCGGCGCGCTGCATGCCGCGCTGACCGCTTTCGACGAGCCGCAGGAAAAAATTTCGGTGGCGACCCAAGGAACCGCCGAGCCGCACCGTCTCACCTCACGAGCCACAAAACTCTGGAGGGAGATCATGCAGAAGAAGCTCATCGCCGCGCCGGCCGCCGCCGGTCTTCTCGCCCTGCCGATCGCCGGCTATACGGCGCTCTACCTGCTCGACCACCGGCCGTTCGATTTCGGCGGCGGGGAAAGCGCCATCACCGAAACGAATGCTGGAAAGCCGGCCGGCACCAAGCCGGTGACGACGAGCGCCGCCGACAAGGACAAGCAGGCCGATACGGAAAGCCGCGACCTCGACGAGACGCTCATGGCGCCGCCGGCTGCGCCGGCGCAGGAGAGCGCGATTGCCTCCGGCAATGCGCAGAACCAGGTTCTGACGCGTGGTTTGGCGGAGCCTATGGCGAAGGCCGAAAGCCGCACCCGCGACATGGTCCAGCCCAAGGTCTATGCGCCTTCGGCCGAGGTGATGCCCGCGCCTGCCGATATGCCGGCGCCGCAGGTGGAGAACCGAGACCGCTTCGAGGACTTCAAGTCGAATCCGGTGCGCTCGGCGCTGGAGGACCCCGTTTCCACCTTCTCGATCGACGTCGACACGGCGTCCTATTCCTTCGTGCGTCGTTCGCTGAAGCAGGGTTTCCTGCCGCAGGCCGATACGGTGCGCGTCGAGGAGATGGTCAACTATTTCCCCTACGACTGGAAGGGGCCGGACAAGGCCGATACGCCGTTCAACTCGACCGTCACTGTCATGCCGGCGCCGTGGAACCCCGGGCACAAGCTGATGCACGTCGCCATCAAGGGCTACGACGTGCAGCCGGCGACGCAGCCCAAGGCGAACCTCGTTTTCCTGATCGACGTGTCGGGCTCGATGAATGAACCGGACAAGCTGCCGCTGCTGAAATCGGCGTTCCGGCTCTTGGTGAGCAAGCTCAAGGCCGACGACACGATCTCCATCGTCACCTATGCGGGGGACGCCGGCACGGTGCTGGAGCCGACCAGGGTGGCGGACAAGGACAAGATCCTCGCCGCTATCGACAATCTCCAGCCCGGCGGCACGACGGCGGGCGAGGCGGGCATCCGCGAGGCTTATCGGCTGGCCGAGAAGTCGTTCGTCAAGGACGGCGTCAACCGTGTGATGCTCGCGACGGATGGCGACTTCAATGTCGGCCAGACCGACGACGACGACCTGAAGCGGCTGATCGAGGAAGAACGCAAGACCGGCGTCTACCTGTCGGTGTTCGGCTTCGGACGGGGCAACCTGAACGACCGGATGATGCAGACCATCGCGCAGAACGGCAACGGCACGGCGGCCTATATCGACACGCTGGCGGAAGCCGAGAAGGCGCTGGTGGAGGATTCTTCTTCGACGCTGTTCCCGATCGCCAAGGACGTGAAGATCCAGGTCGAGTTCAACCCGGCCAAGGTCGCGGAATACCGGCTGATCGGTTACGAGACGCGGGCGCTCAACCGTGAGGACTTCAACAACGACCGCGTCGACGCCGGCGACATCGGCTCCGGCCATTCGGTCACCGCGATCTACGAGATCACGCCGAAGGGTGCTGCGCAGCAGATCGACGACCTGCGTTACGGCGATGCCTCGACAAACAATGGCGGCGTGGCCAACGCCGACGAATACGCCTTCGTCGAGATCCGCTACAAGCTGCCGAACGAAGATACGTCCAAGCTCATCACTACGCCGGTGACGGCCGCCAACGAAGTGTCGTCCTTCGACGCCGCTGGCACCGACCAGCGTTTTTCCGTCGCGGTCGCCGCCTTCGGCCAGAAGCTGCGCGGCGAAGACGCCACCGCGAAGTTCAGCTTCGACCGGATTGCAGAGATTGCCACCGCCGCCCGAGGAGCCGACCCGTTCGGGTACAGGTCCGAGTTCCTCTCTCTCGTGCGCCTTGCCTCGGCGCTGGGCGGAAAGCGGTAGTGGCGATGACGCCTATTCCCTTCAGATGGGATCGTTCTGATACGGGAAATGGGCCTACGGGCGGGTGAGGCAGGCCGGCAAGGGAAACCTTGCCGGCCTTTTTTACCTGAACCGGCGGTTGGATAAAATGCCGTGGATTTCCGGTACGGCTTTGAAAGCCGCTGTTGCTATCGGTCCTGTGCAAGACATTGAGGGAGCAGTTCGTGCAGATCTTCGGTTCAGCGCCCAGGGTGATCGACCGGTCGCATTGGGGGACGGGTTCCACCTATGAGAGCGCCAACAAGGTCGGTTCGCATCCCGCCGATGCCGCTCTTCTCAGGCGCGATACCGCGGGTGAGCCAGGCCGGAGCGCCGCCATTCCAGCGCTGCGCAACGAGGGTTTCGGCTCGACATCGAAGGTCAGCGATCCGCGCGCGTCCGACGCGCTGATGCAGATGCGCGGCGACAACGGTGCCCGCACGGATCAGGCTTCGGTGTTCGCGGCCTACGGCGAAAACGACTGAAAATTCCGTCAAACCGCACCTAGGCGTGGTTGCGCAAGCACGTTCCAGATACAGTCGGCGTGGCGAAGCCGGCTTCGCCGGTCAATGGGACGACAAAGGGCGAGGCATGCCGACCGGCGGTCTGGACGAATGGGACATTGCGCGGCGCGGGCTGCGTTCGATCTCCTCGCCGGAGATCAAGGCCTTCTGGGACGGCTACATTGCCCACCGCCGTCCTGTCCTGATCGAGCACGGCAGCCTCTATTCGCGCTGGCGGCGGGTGTCGGACGATCTAGTGATTTCGCTTTACCTGACGAACCGCAGCGTCGGCCTGTTCGTCAGGGGGCAGCGGGGCGAGCGCTATCGCACGACGCTCAATCGCCTGTCCGGCTACGAACCTCAACTCGGCGAAGCGCTTGGCGCCAGCCTGAGCGGCTACGCCGGCTGCTGCTATCTCATGAACCTGCCAGTGCCGGTGACTGATTCGGCAAGCTGGCCGCAGGCCTATGCCTGGCTGGAAGAGCAGGAAGAGTTCTACCACCGCGTACTGAGCGAGTTTCCCGGAAATTCCGGGAAAGACTGACCGGACCTGCCCGTCAGGCCCGGTGGCGCCGCCGCTCGCGGCGCCCTTCGCCTTCGCTGCCGCCGGTCTCGCTGGCCGCTTTGTTGCGCAGCGGGCCGATGCGCTCGACGATCGTTTCCAGCGTCGGGCGCTGTTCCTTGGCGTGCGCGTCGAGCGCCTGGCGCATGGCGGCCAGATGGGCGAACGAGGTGCCGCAGCAGCCGCCAACGATCTTCGCGCCGGCGTCCACCGCCAACCGCACATAGTCGGACATCAGCTCTGGCGTGCCGGAATAGTGGATTTCCGAGCCCCGGAATTCGGGAATGCCGCAATTGCCCTTGACGATGACGGTGGCCTCCGGCTTCGCCGCCGTCATGTCCAGCAGGGAGGCCAGGATATCGGAGGCGCCGACGCCGCAATTGGCTCCGACACCGAGCGGCGCTTGCGCCAGGCCTTCGGCCACGGCATGGATGTCCTTCGGCAGCAGGCCCATCATGGTGCGGCCGGCCGTGTCGAAGGAGCCGGTGTAGGTGTAGGGCAGGCCGACGCGAATGGCGGCTTCGGCCGCGGCGCGGATTTCGTCGGGCGCCGACATGGTCTCGATCCAGGCGACTTCGGCGCCGCCGGCCTTCAATCCTTCGATCTGGTCGGCGAAGGCGTCCACCGCGTCCTCGTAGGTCATGGCGCCGAGCGGCACCAAGAGTTCGCCGGTGGGCCCGACCGAGCCCGCGACGATGACCTTGCGGCCGGCCTTGTCGGCGACCGAACGGGCGATCTCGGCGGCGCGCTTGTTCAGCTCGAACACGCGGTCCTGCGCGTGGTGCAGCTTCAGGCGGTGGCGGGTGCCGCCGAAGGAATTGGTCAGGATGATGTCGGCGCCGGCATCGACGAAGCCCTGGTGCAGCTTGACGATGGTTTCGGGCGCCGTCTCGTTCAGCAGTTCCGGCGCTTCGCCAGCGGCCAGCCCCATGGCGAACAGGTTGGTGCCCGTGGCGCCATCGGCCAGAAGCACGCCTTTCTCCGCGATGAGGGCGTCGATGGGGTTCGTCATGGGAGCACTTTCCGGATCGGGGAGTTGAATAAGGATATAAAGAATTCTTTATATGTGGTCAACGGGACCGTTTCCGAAAATGCTCGTCGACGCTCAGTCTTCCGCGGGAAGGACTTCCACCTCGATCTCCGTGCATGCGTCGCCGTTCGTCGGGTGATGGTCGACGCTGCAGGCGGTGACGATGACCAGCAGGTCGCGCTCCGCCCGCAGCCTGACATAGGCGCCGGGCGGGTTGATGGATGCGGCGACGACCAGCGTGCCATCCGCTGCGGGCAGCGAATTCTGGAAGAAGTCGACCGGGTCGGGCGTGAAGGGGAAGGAGACGCCGGCCTCGGTCAGTGCCTTGTGCAGGTTGGCGGCGCAGCTGGGGTGGTCCTCGAAGCCGGCGCGCCGGTAGAGTGCGGGATTGCAGGCCGGGAAGAGCATGTCGTGCGGACCGGGCGAGGCGTCCTCGACCAGGGTGAGCAGCTTTTCGCCGGACATACCGTAAAAACTCTCTCCGATGGTCGGGAACAGCCGCTCGATGATGTCGCGCGTCTGCGATGCGCTCAGCCAGTCGAGATTGCCGTCGGTCGAGAACGCCCACAGGTCGGCTACCTGCGCGCCCTTCGGATCGGTGATGCGCAATTGCTGGCCTTTGGCGAGGCGGAACGCGTGACCGGACCGCGGGGGGATGACGGTTCGTTCGGTCTCCTGCATGACAAGTCTCCCTTGCTGCGCAAAAGCGATGCTCAGCCGCCGCCGGCGAATGCCTCGTCGGCCAGGCGCTGGGTGAACGCGGCGGCCTCGTGGGCGTTGATCTCCGCAGCGCGGATGAGCTGGTCGAAATGGCCGGTCAGTGTGCGGATCGGGGCCGGAGCGTTCAACACCAGATACATATCACCGACATAGATAGCCGCGCGATACGGCCCGAATATGGTGTAGGGGATCGAATAGCGCATGCGGCCGTCATAGAGGAACAGGCGGAAGGTCGGATAGAGATCGTCCAGGAGGGCGGCCATGTGCAGGAGCTGGGCACGCCGCTCTTCCGACGGGAAACCGTTCCAGATGCCGAGCCCGCGCGCGAAGATCTCCAGCGTGTGGCGCGGCATGCAGACTTCCATGTCCGTTTCGGGACGGCGGCTGTAGTCGATGCGGTACTGCGTCTCGTCGGCCTGCGCCTCGCGGTTGCGGTTGGTGATGCCGGCCTCGTAGTCGACAAGCGCTTCCGTGCGCAAAAGGTCGGGGATGCCGGCCGGCACGTAGCGGATCTTGGTGCCGACGGCCTCAGCGTGCCATTTCGCCAGCAGGGTCCGGTCGAAGCCGCCAGAGGCTTCCTCGATCTCCAGGCTTTCGCGAATCTCGCCGGTGACGCCTTCGTCGTGCGACAGGCCGAGCAGCCAGTCGAGCGACACCTTGAACTCGGCGGCGATGGCAAGCAGCGTTTCGGCGCGGGGCAGGCGGGTGGAGGCGCCCGACAGGAGTTGCGACAGCGCCGAACGGTCGATGCCGACGGTGGCGGCAAAGGCCGACCGGTTCAGGTCGGAGCGTGTCAGGAGCAGCTTCAGGCGCTCGCGGAAAAGGGTGGAGAGATCGCGCTTGTCCATCGGCCGAACTCGCTGCTGGAGGAAAATTTTGCCCGGTGCAGGACCTGTTCCCCGACAGCGGGTAAATGAATCCTTCCGTTTGTTTACTAAGTATAACATTTGATGCCCAAGTGGCGCAATCGCAACAGTTTGTGCGCATTGTCGCGTTGCGACCGCTCCGTCTCTGCTGACACAATGCTGTCAGGAGCCGAATCGCGGTTCCGGCAAGTGGTGAAGGCATGGCACGCAGACGAGACAGGACTGGAAGGGCGGCGGCGGTTGAATGGCCGACCGTACTGCTGGCCATCGTCTGCTACGGTGCCTGGCTGGCGGCCGGCTTTGTGCTTTGGCCATCCTATCCGGTGCTGGCGCTGGTCCTGCTGACCTTCACCGTCGCGCTCCAGTCGTCGTTGACGCACGAGGTGCTGCACGGCCATCCGACGCGCAACGCGCTGGTCAACGAGGCCTTCGTCTTCCTGCCCATCGGGCTTGTGTGGCCTTACCGTCGCTTCAAGACGCTGCACCTGCGCCATCACGCCGACGAACGGCTGACCGATCCGCTGGACGACCCCGAAAGCTACTACAAGGCGCTGTGGATGCACGAAGCCCTGCCGGGCTGGATGCAGGCGTTGCTGCGCGTCAACAACACCATGGCAGGGCGCTTTTTCCTCGGCCCGTGGCTGTCGATGATCGGCTTTTTCATCGACGACTTCCGCCAGGCCGCGGCAGGCGACCGGGCGATCCGCAAGGCCTGGCTGCTGCACGGCATCGGCCTGGCGATAGTGCTGCCGGTCGTCACCTACGGCTTCGGCATGCCGCTGTGGCTCTACATTCTGGTGCCGATGTGGTTCGGCCAGTCGCTGATCGCCATCCGCACCTTCGCCGAGCATCAGTGGTCGGAGCACCCGGAGGGGCGCACCATCATCGTCGAGCGCTCGCCGCTGTCGCTGCTGTTCCTCAACAACAACCTGCATTTCGTCCATCACAAGAAGCCGACCGTGGCGTGGTACAGCCTGCCGAGGCTGTTCCGCGACGACCGCGAGGCATGGCTGAAGGCCAACAACGGCTATGCCTACGCGAACTATTTCGCCCTGCTGAAAGCCTATGCCTTCAGGGCGAAGGAGCCGGTGGTGCATCCTGTTCTGCGGCGCCAGCCGGAACACGGCCGGGCGTTCAAGCCGCGGGTGCGGGCGCGCTCCGTCACCGGTGCCGGCACCGTTCCCGTGCCGGCCGAGCCGCCGAAAGAGTGAGCCTTGCCGGCTTGCATTCGGGCTCACGCTCCCGGCAGATGATGCGATGAGCACCTTCATTGCCGCCCTGCCGATGTACGACTGGCCGGAGGTCCGCGCCGAAGTCGATGCGCAATGGGCGCGGCTGCGGGACGCCTTGCGCCAGCACGGTGTGGATACGCCGGATGCGTTGACGCGGGCGAACATGCCGGATGGCAGGCTGGAGCCTGCCGCGCTGTGGCGCGATCCGGCGCTGTTGTTCGCGCAGACCTGCTGGGGGCCTATGGGGCTGGGGTTGGCGGACCGTGTGCAGGTGATCGGCCAGCCGGATTACTCGGCCTTCGAGGGCGGGCAGGGCGAACTCTACTCAAGCGCGGTGGTGATGCGACGGGATGGGTCGCCGCATGCCGGCCTGCCGGCGCCCGCCGATGGCCGCGCGATGCTTCCCCTCGACCGCCTGCGCGGCAAGCGCTTTGCCTTCAACGGCGCCGATTCCATGTCGGGCATCCTGGCCCTGACATCCGACCTGGAAGCGTTGGACGAAGGTATCGGCCTCTTTTCGGAACGCATCGTCACCGGCGGCCATCGCGCCTCGATCGTCGCCGTTGCCGAGGGCAGGGCGGATGTCGCCGCCATCGACTGCCGCAGCTGGGCGATGGCGCAGCGCTTCGAGCTATCGGCGAAGCGGCTTGCCGTCGTCGGCTGGACCAGCAGGCGCAAGGGGTTGCCTTACATCTGCGCGCAAAGCCTGCCGCTGGAAACGGTTGCCGCCTTGCGCGAGGCGGCAACCGAAGCCGGAATGCTGGCCTTCTAGCCGCGCATCTTCTCGCCGGTCGGGTCGAACAGCGGCTCGCCATTGATGCGGGCGGGGCGGCGCTTGCCGAGGATCTCGATCTCGAACTGGCCTGCGTCTTCCTTGTCCGCAAGGGCGGCCGGCACGTAGCCTTGCGCCATGGATTTTTCGACATGGTGGGCGTAGCCGCCCGACGTCACCCAGCCGACGACGCGCCAGTCGCTGTCGACGATGCCGCGGATGGAGGAGGCGCCTTCGTCCGCCGCCGAGACGCGCACTTCCTTGCCCCTGGCGTCGAAGCGCGGGGCGCCGTAGCCGTGCGGCTTCTCCACCGTGCCGTAGTCTGTCGAGACCTTCGCCCAGATCGGTTCGTCACCCATCACGTCGGCGTCCAGCGCATCGACGACGAAGGAGACGCGCTTCAGCTTCGGCGATTCCCCGGACTTCATGGCCTCCAGTTCCTTCGCGGCGGCGTCGCGGCCGATGAAATCGTTCTTCTCCATCTTGATGAAGCGTTCCATGCCACCCTCGAACGGCCCGTAGATCGGCCGAAGCTCGCGGAACCATGTCGGGAAATTCTTCTCCAGCCGCATGGAAAGCAGGGCACGCATGCCGAAATCGACGATAGCGAATTCGGCGCCAGCCTCCTTGATCGCGTGATAGACGAGGCGCTGATAAGCCGGCTGCATCCAGATCTCGTAGCCGAGATCGCCGGTGTAGGTGATGCGGTTGACCATGCAGGGCGCGCCGCCGACCGCCATTTCGCGGAAGTCCATGAAACGGAAAGCCTTGGACGATACGTCCACGTCCACAAGCTTCTGGAGGAGTTCCTGGCTTTTCGGTCCGGCGATGGAAAGGCCGACCAGCGTCTGGTCGAAGCGATGGATGCGCACCGACCCGTCCTTCGGCAGGTGCTGTTCGAACCAGCGCATGTGGTACTTCGCGGCGGCCGAGGAGCCCCAGACCATGAAGCGGTCGTCGCCCGCATGGGCGATGGTGAAGTCGCCGATCAGCTTGCCGAACTCGTTGAGCATCGGCGACAGCACGATGCGGCCCTTCTTCGGCATGCGGTTGGTGAGGATGCGGTTGAGGAAGGCTTCCGCTCCGGGGCCGGTGAATTCGTACTTGGCGAAGTTGGCGATCTCGGTGACGCCGACGCTTTTCCGCACGGCGCGCACTTCCTCGCCGATGGGCTTGAAATCGTTGGAGCGGTGGAAGGAGACGATGTCTTTCGGTTCGGTGCCTTTTGGCGCGAACCACAGCGGCGTCTCCAGTCCCCAGCTGTCGCCCATCACCCCGTTCTGCGCCACCATCGTGTCGTAGAGCGGCGTCGTCTGCGCCGGGCGCGCGGCCGGCAGTTCCTCATTGGGGAAGCGGATAGAGAAGCGGCGCGAATAGTTTTCGCGCACCTTGGCGTTGGTGTAGCGCAGGCTCGCCCATTCGCCCCAGCGGGCGACATCCATGCCCCAGACGTCGAAGCCCGGATCGCCGTTCACCATCCAGTTGGACAGCGCCAGCCCGACGCCGCCGCCCTGGCTGAACCCGGCCATGACGGCGCAGGCGCACCAGAAATTGGTCAGGCCTTGCACCGGCCCGACCAGCGGGTTGCCGTCCGGCGCGAAGGTGAAGGGGCCGTTGATGACCTGCTTGATGCCCGCATTGGCGATACCAGGGAAGTGGCGGAAGCCGACTTCCAGCGATGGCGCGATGCGGTCGAGGTCGGGGATCAGCAGTTCATGGCCGAAATCCCACGGCGTGTTGACCGGCGACCACGGCTTGCACGCCTTCTCATAGGTGCCGAGCAGCACGCCGTTGCGCTCCTGGCGGGTGTAGATCTCGCCCTTGAAGTCGAGCACGCCGACCATCTCGCGGCCGGTTTCCTTGTTGAAGGCTTCCACTTCCGGCATCGGCTCGGTGAGCAGGTACATATGCTCCATGGCCAGCAGCGGCAGCTCGACGCCGACCATGCGGCCGACCTCACGCGCCCACAGGCCGCCGCAGTTCACCACATGCTCGGCTTTCACCGTGCCTTGCTCGGTGACGACGTTCCACGTGCCGTCGGGCTCCTGGGTGAGGTCGACGACGCGGTTGCGCAGCACGATCTCGGCTCCGAGCTTACGCGCGGCCTTGGCATAGGCGTGCGTGGTGCCGGACGGATCGAGATGGCCTTCCACCGGGTCCCACATGGCACCGACGAAATGCTTTTCATCCATCAGCGGGAACATCGCCTTGGCTTCCGAAGGCGTGATGAGTTCGGTGTCCATGCCGAGATAGCGGCCCTTGGCGTGGGCGAGGCGAAGGAAATCCATACGCTCCGGGCTGTCGGCCAGCATGACGCCGCCGGTCAGGTGCAGCGAGCAGGACTGGCCGGAAAGCTCTTCCAGTTCCTTGTAGAGCTGGACGGTGTAGGCCTGCAGCTTGGCGACGTTGGGGTCGCCGTTCAGCGTGTGGAAGCCGCCGGCCGCATGCCAGGACGAGCCGGACGTCAGTTCCGACCGCTCGATCAGCATGACGTCGGTCCAGCCGGCGCGGGCAAGATGGTAAAGCACCGAACAGCCGACGACACCGCCGCCGATGACAACCGCTTTTGCGTGGGATTTCATGTGGTTCGTCTCATATTTTCAGGATTTGAATCGGCTTGGGCTGGCCATCCGGTTTGGAACCGGAGGGTCAAACATCAAAAATCCGTCGGCGCGCCGCCTTCGGCGATGCGGCGCTCGACGAAGGCGTTCAGTTCGTCGCGGGTGGCGGGGTCGATGTAGGGCTCTTCGTAGCTCGCCAGCCGGTCCTTCCAGATGCGGTTGGCTTTCTCAACTGCCGTCGGCGCGCCGTGCTCGGCCCAGGTTTCGTAGTTGCGCCAGTCGGAGATGACGGGCTGGTAGAAGGCGGTCTTGTACCGGTCCTGCGTGTGCTGCGTGCCGAAGAAGTGGCCGCCTGGGCCGACGTCGCGGATGGCGTCGACCGCCAGCGCCGCCTCGGACAGGTCGAGCGGCGTCAGGAACTCGGCCACCATCTGCAGCAGGTCGATATCGAGGATGGTCTTCTCGTAGGAGCAGGTGAGGCCGCCTTCCAGCCAGCCGGCGGCATGCTTGATGAAGTTGCCGCCGCCCTGCACGCAACCCCACAGCGAAAAGACGCTTTCGTAGGCGGCCTGCGCATCGACGGAATTGGCGGCGCAGACGTTGGAGGTGCGGTAGGGAATCCTGTAGCGCCGCGCCAGCTGGCCGCCGACGAGTTGCGCCTTCATGTATTCGGGTGTGCCGAAGGCCGGGGCGCCCGACTTCATGTCGACGTTGGAGGTGAAGCCGCCATAGCCGACCGGCGCACCTTGTTTCACCATCTGGGCGAAGGCGATGCCGGCCAACGCCTCGGCGTTCTGCTGCACCAGCGCGCCGGCCACCGTCACCGGCGCCATGGCACCCGCCAGCGTGAAGGGCGTGACGATCACCACCTGGCCGTGCGAGGCCATCTGGATGATGCCTTCCATCATCGGAATGTCGAGCTTCAGCGGCGAGTTGGTGTTGATGATGGTGAGCAGCGACGGCTCCTGGACGAACTGCTCCATCGGCACGCCGCGGCCGATGCGAGCGATCTCGATGCCGTC
>JBQCHN010000058.1:0-3955 GCA_051954615.1 Mesorhizobium sp.
TTCGGCCGCCGGGCGGCGCTCGAGCGCGAAGCCGTCGTCGTCGGTGCCCAGCGCCAGCTTCTCGTATTGCTCCTCTTCGAGTTCCGCCGTCTCGGAAGGATCGAGATAGACGTAACGGTCCAATTTCTCCACGATCAGCCGCCCCTTGGCGTCGAACCGGAGCGAGGCGAGCGTGCGGTCGCATTCCATGCCGCAATGGATGCCCTGGGGATTGCCGTCCTCGTCGACGCCCGCCCTGCACCAGGCGCCGACCCATTCGGGTTTCTTCGCGCCGCGCTCCGTCGTCGTCAGATAGCTGTCGTAGCTGGAACCGGAACTCGGCTCCTCGTTCGGATGGCTGACCGGATCGCCGCCGCGATAGAAGAAGATGCGCTGCACTTTCTGGTTCGGATGCGCCTTCAGATGCGCCTTGTCATAGACGCGGCCGAAACAGGCTTCCGCGCCGTCGGCCTCGAGCACCTGCCAGTCGGACGCCTTGCCGCTTTGCTGGCCCGAGGCGGATGCCGCCAGAGCCAGCCACAACACCGCGCCGGCTCCGATGCCCGCCAGTCCCCTCATCGCTGCCATGCCCGCCTCCGCCGCAACAGGATGGCGGCGATTTTATGCTAGGATCGCCGTCGTGACCATGCGTCCACCGGACGGGAGAGGAGCCGCCATGCTGCGCCGAGACATGTTCCGCGGACTGTTCGCCTCGGCCGGCGCGCTTTTCGGCCTCGGGCAGGCGCATGCGGCCACGCAGCAAGGCCCCGCCAGGCAGAGGGTCGCCTACCATCTCAGCGACGCCGACAAAGTCGCCTTCGTGCTCGGCAACATCAGGAACCACTATGACGGCACCGGCGGCAACGTCGAGATCGTGCTGGTGGTGCATGGACCGGCGCTGGCCGCCTTCCGCACCGCCGGTGCTTCCGCCGCCGTCGCAAGCCGCTTCGCCGGCCTGGTGAAAGACGGGCTCGCCCCGCAGGCCTGCGCCAACACCATGCACGGCATGGATATCGGCCTCGCAGACCTGCTTGACGGCTTCGTCAGCGCCGAGCAGGGCGGCGTCGTCAGACTGGCTGAACTGCAGAGAGAAGGCTACGCCTATCTGCGGCCTTGAACGACGTACGCCATCACCACACGTTGCCGGAATCCGATCATGCTCTAAACTAGCAGAATCGGACCCGTCCGGCCCCGGCGGCGCGGTCGGCCGCCAGGACAAGGGAGGCGCGTATGTATGGCCTGATCGGAAAGATGCGTGCGGCGACCGGAAAGCGGGACGAAGTGCTCGCCATCCTCCGCGAAGCGACGACCGATTTGCCGGGCTGCCTGAGCTATATCGTCGCCCGCGACCCCGCCGACACCACCGCCATCTGGATCACCGAAGTGTGGACCGACGCCGAAAGCCACAAGGCGTCTCTGACCCTGCCCGAGGTGCAGGCGGCGATTGCCCGGGCAAGACCTCTGGTTACCGGCTTCGACATCCAGATCGAGACGGAGCCGGTCAGCGGCGTAAGCATGCCGGCGGATTGACCCGCCGCAATGGATGACATTTCGCAAGCGCCGCCCGGCCATCTTACCACGCGCGCTCCGGCCACCCAATGGCTGTTCATCCTCGTCCTGTCGGTGCTCGGCGCCGGCGCGCTGGAGGCGGCGGCTCTGCCGGCCGCGCTGCTGATCGGGCCGATGCTGGCCGGCATCGTGGCCGGCATCAACGGCGCCACCGTCCGGGTGCCACGGCTTGCCTTCGGCGCCGCGCAGGCGATCGTCGGCTGCCTCGTCGCGGCTTCCATATCGCCCGGCATCTTCCCGACCTTCGCCGCCGACTGGCCGCTCATCCTCGGCGCGGTCGCCGCCACCCTGATCGCCTCCAGCGTGCTCGGATGGCTGATCAGCCGCTGGCGCATCCTGCCCGGCACCACCGCCGTCTGGGGTTCCTCGCCGGGCGCCGCCACCGCGATGGTGCTGATGGCCGGCGCCTTCGGGGCGGACCAGCGGCTGGTCGCCTTCATGCAGTATCTGCGCGTCATCTTCGTCTCGATGGCGGCCGCCGTCCTCGCACGGCTGTGGGTGGACACCTCCGGCGTCGAAGTGCCCGCGACCGTCTGGTTCCCCACCATCGACCCGAAACCCTTCGCCGCGACACTGCTGATCGCGCTGGTCGGCGCCAGCGCGGGACGGCTGCTCAAGCTGCCTTCGCCCTATTTCCTCGGCACCATGATCCTCGGCACCATGCTGCACCTCGGCGCCGGCATAGACTTCCAGCTGCCGCAATGGCTGCTGGCCGTCAGCTACGCGGCGGTCGGCTGGGCGATCGGCCTCAACTTCACCATGCCCATCCTGCGCCACGCGACACGGGCGCTGCCGCAGATCGTCGCCGCCATCCTCGTGCTGATCGCGATATGCGGCGGCGTCGCCTGGCTGATCAGCCGCACGCTCGGCATCGACCCGCTGACGGCCTATCTCGCCACCAGCCCGGGCGGCATGGATTCCATCGCCATCATCGCCGCCGCCGCCGACAACGTCGACATCTCCTTCGTCATGGCGTTGCAGACGGTGCGCTTCCTGATCGTGCTCGTGCTGGGTCCAAGCATGGCCCGGCTGATCGCGCGGACGGTCAGGGAGTAGGATCTTCGGGCGCATCGAGGCCTAGTCCCGCCCGCTCGCGCGGCACGCCGAGCCCCGTATCGGGCGCCTCTCCGGCCGCCGGACGCTCCTGCTCGATCATGTGCATGGAGCGCCAGCCGCCGAAGCGGTAGTAGGCGAGGCCGAGCAGCAGCGAGCAGATCGAGCCGGCCGGGAAACTCCACCACAGCGCATCCTGCCCCATGACATCGCGCATCCAGTAGGCGAAGCCGGTGCGCACCAGGAGCACCGAGAAGACCAGGATGATGAGCGGCGGCATCACCGCTCCGGTGGCCCGCACCGTGGCGAACAGAACGATGGTGATACCGAACAGCACGAAGGACCATGAGGCCATGTCGTTGACATGCTCGGCAATGTCGATGGCCGCCGTATCCTGCGCCAGGAACAGGCCGAGCACCGGCCGGTCGAACAGATAAAGCACCGCCACCAGCACGCCCGTCAGCACCATGTTGAAGCCGACGCCGGCAAGCGTGATGCGGTCGATGCGGTCCCAGCGCCTGGCCCCGACATTCTGCGCCGCCATCGAGGAGACGGCGGCGCCGATGGCCAGCGCCGGCATCTGCACATAGGTCCACAACTGCGCCGCGATACCGTAGGCCGCCGTCACCCGCGAGCCGTAGCTGTTGACCAGCCCCATGATGGTGAGCGCCGCCACCGAGATGACGATCATCTGCAGGCCCATCGGCACGCCTTTGGCGACGACGATCCTGAGCAGCTTCGGGTCGGGCCGCAGCAATGCGAGATCGGCGCCGGCGAGGGTGAGCGGATGCTTGCGCGCGTAGAGCAGAACGAGCAGCGCCGCCACGCTCACTACCTGGCCGATCAGCGTCGAGGCGGCCGAGCCGGCGATGCCGAGCCGCGGGAACGGCCCGATGCCGGCGATCAGAAGCGGATTAAGGGCGATGTCGAACGCCACCGCCATCAGCATGAAATAGAAGGGCGTGCGCGAATCGCCGGCGCCGCGCAGCACCGTCATCAGGAACGTCAAAAGGTTGGCCGCCGGCACCGCGACGAACAGGATGCGCAGGTAGGAGCGCGCCAGCGGCAGCGCGTCGGCCGGCGTGCCGAGCAGGCCAAGGATGCCGTCCACCCATATCCAGCCGCAGACGGCGAACAGCGCCGAAATGGCGAAGAAGAAGGTGGCGCTGGTGCCGACGATGCGCCGCGCATGCGCCCAGTCGCGGGCGCCGACCGACTGTGCCACCAGGATAGTCGCCGCCATGCCGATGCCGAAGACGGTGCCGAGGATGAGGAACAGCACCAGATTGGCGTTGGAGGTGGCGGCCAGCGCCGCCTCGCCGAGGAAACGGCCGACCCAGATCGAATTGACCGA
>JBQCHN010000059.1:0-7312 GCA_051954615.1 Mesorhizobium sp.
TTCTACCAGCGCGCCTTCGGCGAGGACCTGCCGGAAAGCGCGGCCAACGTCGTGCTTGGATAGCAGGCGCCGATGGCCGGACCCGGCGACAACACGCGCAACAAGCCGAAGAACGGCTCGGAAACCGACGCGTTCAAGCGTTCGGTTACGGTGTGCATGCGCGCCATCTCCGGCGACAAGGAGTTGGAGGTCGGCTTCGCAAAGGACCGGCCGGCGCTGGCGGGCAGCCGAGCGCGGCTGCCTGAACTGCCGAAGAAGCCGTCGGCGAACGACATCGCCGTCACCCGTGGCCTCGGCGATTCCATGGCGCTCAAGCGCGCCTGCCACGACCAGCGCATCCACCTGAAGCTGGCGCCGGAGGGCAAGCAGGCTCGTGCCATCTTCGACGCGGTGGAGCAGGCTCGCGTCGAGGCGATCGGCTCGCGCATGATGGCGGGCGTCGCCGACAACATCACCTCCATGCTGGAGGACAAGTACGCCAAGGCGAATTTCGCCGATGTCAAGGACAAGGCCGACGCGCCGATCGAGGAAGCGCTGGCATTGATGGTGCGCGAGAAGCTGACCGGCCGTGCGGCGCCGAAGAGCGGCGAACGGCTGGTGGACCTGTGGAAGCCGTGGGTCGAGGACAAGGCCGGCGCCGACCTCGACGGCCTTGCCGGAAAGCTCGAAGACCAGAACGCCTTCGCCCGCGTCGTGCGCGATATGCTGGCCTCGATGGACATGGCCGAGGAACTGGGCGACGACCAGGATACCGAGGACAGCGAGGACGACGCCGAGAACCAGCCGGAAGGCGAGGAAAACAGCGAGGAAGGCGGCGAGGACGATTCCGGCGGCGAGGATACGCAGCAGCAGGACGCCGAAGCTTCCGACGACGACGAGCAGTCGAGCGAGGCCGAGGCGACCGACGCCACCTCCGAGGACCTGTCGGACGAGGAAGAAGCCGACGCCGAGACGCCGGGCGAGGCCAAGCGCAACGACAATCCTTTCAACACGCTGTCGAAGGACATCGATTACAAGGTCTTCACCACCCAGTTCGACGAGACTGTCGGTGCCGAGGAACTCTGCGACGAGGAAGAACTCGACCGGCTGCGCGCCTTCCTCGACAAGCAGCTCGCCAGCCTGTCGGGTGTGGTCGGGCGGCTGGCCAACCGCTTGCAACGCCGGCTGATGGCGCAGCAGAACCGTTCCTGGGACTTCGACCTTGAAGAAGGCTATCTCGACCCGGCCCGCTTGGTGCGCGTCGTCATCGACCCGATGCAGCCGCTCTCCTTCAAGCAGGAGCGCGACACCAAGTTCCGCGACACGGTCGTCACACTGGTGTTGGACAATTCCGGCTCGATGCGCGGCCGGCCGATCACCGTTGCGGCCACCTGTGCCGACATCCTTGCGCGCACGCTGGAGCGCTGCGGCGTGTCCGTCGAAATCCTCGGCTTCACAACGCGGGCCTGGAAGGGCGGGCAGGCGCGCGAGAAGTGGCTGAAGGACGGCAAGCCGGTCGCACCGGGCCGCCTCAACGACCTGCGCCACATCGTCTACAAGTCGGCCGACGCGCCGTGGCGGCGCGCGCGCCGCAATCTCGGCCTGATGATGCGCGAGGGGTTGCTCAAGGAAAACATCGACGGCGAGGCGCTGCTGTGGGCGCACCAGCGCCTGATCGCGCGGCCCGAGCAGCGCAAGATCCTGATGATGATCTCGGACGGCGCGCCGGTAGACGATTCCACGCTGTCGGTCAATCCGGGCAACTATCTGGAGCGGCACCTGCGCGCCGTCATCGACCTGATCGAGACACGCTCGCCGGTCGAACTGCTCGCCATCGGCATCGGCCATGACGTGACGCGCTACTATCGCCGTGCCGTCACCATCGTCGACGCCGAGGAACTGGCCGGCGCCATGACCGAACAGCTTGCCTCGCTGTTCGCCGAGGAAACGCCGCGCGACACGCGCCGCGGCGGCTTCCGGCGCGCTTCGTGAGGTTTTCCGCGCTGCCGCGGTTGCCGGGCGAGGGGACGTTCATGAGGATATGGTTCGCCTCCTTGGCGGCATTGGCGTTTCTTGCGTCCGCCCTGCCGGTCCTGGCCGGGACGTCCTCCGTCGAATCCGTCGCCGTTTCCGCGCGCCCGATCAGCCAGTTCCGCATCGGCCGCGACGACAGGTTTTTCGGGCCGCTGGAATTCGTCGGCGGGCTGGAGATGACGGCGCCGGTGCGCGATTTCGGCGCGCTGTCGGCATTTCGTTTTCTGAAAGGCGGCAGCGATTTCATAGGTGTGGCCGACACCGGCTTCTGGTTCTTCGGCTCGGTCGAGCACGATACCGGCGGGCGCCCTTCGGGCATCGCCGGCTTCCGCATGCAACAGATGGTGGACAAGGACGGCAAGGCGATCGCGAAGAAATGGCAGGTCGATGCCGAGGGCCTCGCGGTCCGGGACGGCATCGCCACAGTCGGCTTCGAGCGTAACCATCGTGTCGCGCAGTACCGCATCGACGCCGCCGATATGAAGGCGCCGTTTCGCCAGCTCGATTTCCTCGTTCCAGTCGAGGAGCTACGCCAGAATCGCGGTTTCGAGACGGTCGCCTACGCCAATGCCGACAGTCCGCTCAAGGGCGCGCTCGTGGTGGTGTCGGAAAAGAGCCTGGACAAGGCTGGCAACGTCTTTGCCGCAGTGCTCGAGGGTCCGCGCAAGGGCGTCTTCACCGTTCGGCGCGACGGCGACTTCGACATCACCGACGGCGCTTTCCTGCCGGACGGCGACCTGCTGCTTCTGGAGCGCAGCTTTTCCATCGCCACCGGGGTCAGGATGCGGCTACGGCGAATCCTCGCCGAAGGCATCGCACCCGGTGCGGTCGCCGACGGCCCGGTGCTGATGCAGGCCGACATGGGCTACCAGATCGACAATATGGAAGGCATGGACGTGTGGAGACGCGCCGACGGCGCGCTGATGGTGTCGCTGATGTCCGACGACAACCATTCCATCCTGCAGCGCAATCTCTACCTGGAATTCATCCTGCACGAGGATTGATCCGGCGGCTGGATCGTTTCACCGTCCTACGGACACGGCGCAGCGATCTATCTCTTTGTTTTGGCCGCATTTGTGCGACGCCAGACGATTCCGCCTGGCTGCAAAATGCTCTATGCGGGTCTCCTGACGGCGAGCCAGATCGTATGGCGCGCACCGCGCTTGCCGTTGGCGCGGATATTGACCTCTTCGACGGCAAAGCCCGCGCCGGCCAGCCGTCGCGTGAAGCCGGCGTCCGGGGCTGACGACCAGACCGCCAGCACGCCGCCCGGCTTGAGCGCCGCATGGGCCTCGGCGAGGCCGCGATGGCTGTAGAGCGCGTCGTTACCTTTGTGGACGATGCCTTCGGGGCCGTTGTCGACGTCGAGCAGGATCGCGTCGTAGACGGTGGCCCGGTCGCGGATCAGCAGTCCGACATCGGCCTGCCGGACGCTGACGCGCGGATCGTCGAGACAGGAGCCGAACACCGTCGCCATCGGGCCGCGCGCCCAGGCGACGACGGCGGGAACGAGCTCAGCCACCACGACCGTGGCGTCGGCACCCAAGGCGTCCAGTGCGGCGCGCAGCGTAAAGCCCATGCCCAGGCCGCCGATGAGGATTCTTGGCGCGTTGCGGCCGTTAACCCTTTCGCACGCCAGCGCGGCGAGGGCTTCCTCGGAACCGGAGAGCCGGCTGTTCATCAGCTCGTTGGTGCCGAGCATGATCGAGAATTCCGTGCCGCGCCGTTTCAGGCGAAGCTCGCCGCCGTCCGGTAGTGGCGCCCTGTCCAACTGGACCCAGGGAATCACGCCGCGACCGCCGGCTGCATCCAGCGGGCGGCGATCAGCCGGTAGGGGATCAGCGCGAAGACGGCGATCAGCAGCTTGACCGACAGGTCGCCGAGCGCCCAGGAGAGCCAACGCATCGTCTCGACGGGAAACACGCCGAGCAGCGGGGCAGGCTCCAGCGCGAATGCGTCGCCAGGTCCGACGAAGGCGAAGGCGGCCGAAAACGCGATGGTGAAGAAGATCGCCGTGTCGAAGACGGAGCCGGCCAGCGTGCCGAAGATCGGCGCCCGCCACCAGCTTTGCCGTCTCAGCCAGTTGAACACCGTCACGTCGAGCAGTTGCGCCGTCAGGAAGGCCGCTCCCGAAGCGGCCGCGATGCGCACCAGCCGGTCGGCATGGGTCTCGAACTCGATCCAGCCGGCCTTGAACAGCAGCGGCGGGGCGACGATGGAGGTGACGACCGCCAGCATGAAACCGACGAAGACGATCCGGCGGGCGACCGCAGGCCCGTAGCGGCGGTTGGCGAGATCGGTGACGAGGAAGGCGAAGGGATAGGTAAAGGCGCCCCAAGTCAGGATATCGGCCAAGGCCAGGTCGCCGAGGCTGCCCTGCATGGGGAACTGCACGAGGATGTTGGAGGCGACGACGACGAGCGCCATGGCCGCCACGAAAGGCAGGTAACGGAACAGGAAATTCATTTTTTTATCCTGGGTTATGGAACCAGTGGGAGCCTGCCCGTCAGGCGCGCTCCCGCAGAGGCGGTCGTCCCCCGCCTGAATTCCTTAGGCGGCGGCCTGTTCGGCGACCTTCTTGGCGATCTGCTTCTTCAGGAGGCGGGCGCGCTGCGACAGCTCCTTCTCGTTCGCCTTGGCGAGGAAAGCATCGAGGCCGCCGCGATGCTCGACCGAACGCAGCGCGTTGGCCGAAATGCGCAGGCGGACGTTCTGGTTTAGCGCTTCCGAGATCAGCGTGACGTTGACCAGGTTCGGCAGGAAACGGCGCCGGGTCTTGTTGTTGGCATGGCTCACATTGTTGCCGGTCAGGACGGCTTTGCCGGTGAGTTCGCAGGCGCGGGACATGTTTGCTACCTTCAGGTTCTGCTCGGGCCAAATCGTGCGGCCGCGCCGGACGGCGCGCGGACTGCTCAAGCGGCCTCATGGAAAAAGTTGGCGTTCCATAGTGGCATTTCGCCGGGGCGTCAAGCGCAAGCTGGCGGGGCGAAGGCCGGCCGCTTCACATTGCCGCCGGAATCGCCCCTATATCAAGGGCAATCTTGCAACTGCGAGCATCAGGATCGAGCCGCGCATGTTTCGTCATACCGCCCTTCTTGCCATGCTGGCCGCCGTGTCGCCGGGCGCGGTGGCATATGCGGGCACGTTCCATGGCGAGTACACGGTTTCCTATCTCGGCCTCACCGTCGTCAAGGCCAGCTTCGACAGTCGCTACGACGGCTATAGCTACACCGTGGACGGCCGCGTGGCGGCGGCGGGCCTCGCCCGCCTGTTCGACGACACCACCGGCACGCTGAGGGCGACGGGCAGGGTCACAGGTCAGCGCGTCGTGCCGCAGAGCTTCCGCGCCGACTATACGTCGGGCAAGAAGGCGTCGATGCTGGACATCCGCTTTTCCGGCGGTTCCGTCACTTCGACAAAGGTGCTGCCGCCGCCGAAACCGCATCCGGAGGACTGGGTGGCGATCGACCTCGGCGACCTCAAGGGCGTGCTCGACCCGACCGCTACCACGATCGTGCCGGCCGCCGATCTGGATTCGGTCTGCGGCCGTACGGTCAGGATCTATGACGGCGAGATGCGTGCCAACCTGACGCTCTCCCTTGCCTCCAAGGGCGAGATATCAGTTCCCGGCTACAAGGGACCGACGGTGACCTGCCGGATGCAGTTCGAGCCGGTGTCGGGCTACCGCAAGGGACGCAAGGGGTTGCAATATCTGAGGACCAAAAGCCGTATCCTGGTGACCTTTGCGCCGCTCGGGCAAACCGGCGTATATGCGCCGATCCGCGCCACGGTAGGCACCGAGATCGGCACGCTTACCGTCAACGCGCGACGTTTCGAAACGACGCAGTAAGGCGCCGCGCGCCCTGCGATGGCCCGGGGGAATGCAAATGGCGCGCGCGACATTGATCGGCTTTTCGGCCATCGCCATGTGGGCGCTGCTGGCGCTTTTGACCGACGCGTCCGGTTCCATGCCGCCGTTCCAGCTTTCGGCGATCTGCTTTGCCATCGGCACCTGTGTCGGGCTTGCCGCGCGCGTCTTCGCGCCGCCGGCGCGGCGGGAAAAAATCCCGCCGCAGGTGTGGCTGATCGGCATCGCCGGCCTGTTCGGCTACCACTTCTTCTACTTCACCGCTTTGCGCAACGCGCCGGCGGTGGAGGCAAGCCTCATCGCCTATCTGTGGCCGCTTCTGATCGTGCTGGGCTCGGCGCTGATGCCGGGCGAAAGACTCGCCTGGAACCATGTCGCCGGCGCACTGCTGGGGCTGGCTGGTACCGTGCTCATCATCACCAAGGGTGGCGGGCTTTCCTTCGATGCGCGCTACGGCTTCGGCTACGCCATGGCGGGAGTGTGCGCTTTCCTGTGGTCGGGCTATTCGCTTCTGTCGCGGCGCTTCCCCTCGGTGCCGACGACGATCGTCACTTGGTTCTGCCTGGCGACGGCGCTGCTCTCGCTCGCCTGCCACCTCGCGCTTGAGCAAACGGTGTGGCCGGCCGGCGCCGGCCAGTGGCTGGCGGTCGTCGGCCTCGGCCTGATGCCGGTGGGGGCGGCCTTCTATGCTTGGGACATCGGGGTCAAGCGCGGCAACATCCAGGTGCTGGGCGCGGCGAGCTACGCCGCACCGCTGCTTTCGACGCTGGTGCTGATCGCGGCAGGCTTCGCCGAGCCAAGCTGGCGCATCCTTGCGGCCTGCGTGCTTATCACTGGTGGTGCGGTGCTGGCGGCAAAGGCCCTGCTGTTCGGTGGACCCAAGGGCGCGGCCGCGGAGGCGGGGCGCTAGGCGGCCAGAATCACCGCTCCGACGCGACCACGGGCTGCCAACCGGGTGCGGCCAGCTCGAAGGCAGAAAAATCGAACCCCGGCGCGACCGTGCAGCCGACCAGCGTCCAGTCGCCCAGGCTTTTAGCCGTCTGCCAGCAGCCGGCGGGGACGACTGCCTGCGGGCGCTGGCCGACGGCGAGGTCGGGGCCGAGATGGTGTTTTTCGACCGGTCCGCCTTCCTCCTGGACGGACAGTTCCAGCGGTGCGCCCGCGTAGAAATGCCAGATCTCTGAGGCGTCCCTGACGCGATGCCAGGCCGAAACCTGGTGGCGTTCCAGCAGGAAATAGATGGCGGTGGAATGGCCGCGTCCGCCTTCGGGAGCGTCGCGAAAGGTCTCTACATACCAGCCGCCCTCGGGATGCGGCTTCATGCCGAGGGTTTCGATGACGGCGCGCGGGGTCACGGCCGGCTCAGAAATTGTCCTTGCGGTGGCGGATCTCGGCGAAGACGGCGTCGCTGGATGCCTGCTCCATGCCGAG
>JBQCHN010000060.1:0-4704 GCA_051954615.1 Mesorhizobium sp.
GGATCGCTGTCGTGGCCGGACAGGAAGATCCGGTCTTCCGTCTTCTGTTCGACCGAAAGCGTGACCGGCGCGGAGAAGCCGCGGTTGAGCGACAGGGCAGGGCGCTCGGCGATACCGGAAAAGCGGATGCTGTGGCGGCGCTTGCGCACATGAATGACGCCATCGTCTACCGTGGCACCCTCGACGCTCTCATAGGCCAAGTCGCGGCCGTCCGCGCCGACCAGGCCGAAGGCCAGCGGAATGTGCATGAGCCGCTTGCGGCTTTCAGACGGCGTCGGCGGCACCGACTGCTCGATCTCGATGGTGAACTCGCGCGCCGCCGCGTTGTAGGCGGATGAAACGGTCAGGTTCGGCGTGCCGGCCTGATGATACCACAGTGCAAATTGCGACAGGTCGCGTCCGGAAGCGTCCTCGAACGCCTTGAGAAAATCCTCGATCGTCGCCGCCTCGCCATCGTGGCGCTTCAGGTAGAGGTCCATGCCGGCGCGAAACGCCTCCGGCCCGAGGATGGTGCGGATCATGCGCACCACCTCCGAACCCTTCTCGTAGACGGTCGCCGTGTAGAAGTTGTTGATCTCGCGGTAGCGGCGCGGCCTCACCGGATGCGCCAGCGGCCCCTGATCCTCCGGGAATTGGTGCGCGCGCAGCGTGCGTACCTCGGCGATGCGCTTGACCGGCCGCGAGCGCTGGTCGGCGGAGAATTCGTGGTCGCGGAAGACCGTCAGCCCTTCCTTCAGGCAGAGCTGGAACCAGTCCCGGCAAGTGATTCTGTTGCCTGTCCAATTGTGGAAATACTCGTGCGCGATGATCGCCTCGATATTGGCGAAATCGGCGTCCGTCGCCGTTTCGCGATCAGCCAGCACATATTTGTCGTTGAAGATGTTGAGGCCCTTGTTCTCCATCGCGCCCATGTTGAAGTCGGACACCGCGACGATGTTGAAGACGTCGAGGTCGTATTCGCAGCCGAACACGTCCTCGTCCCACTTCATCGAGCGCTTCAGCGCGTCCATGGCATAGTCGGCCAGCTTCTCCTTGCCGTGCTCGACATGGATGCCCAATTCAACCTCGCGGCCCGAGCGGGTGACGAAGCGGTCGCTGACGAGACCGAGGCTGCCCGCGACCAGCGCGAACAGATAGGACGGCTTGGGGAAGGGATCGTGCCAGACGGCGTAGTGCCAGCCGCCCGCCATTTCACCCCGCTCGAGCGGATTGCCGTTGGACAGGAGCAGCGGCGCCTCCGCCTTGAGTGCCTCGATGCGTACCGTGTAGACCGACAAAATATCGGGCCGGTCGAGGAAATAGGTGATCCGGCGGAAGCCTTCCGCCTCGCATTGGGTGCAGTAGACGCCGTTCGACAGGTAAAGCCCCATCAGCGCTTCGTTGCGCGCCGGCGCCACTTCCGTCTCAATGGTCAGCGTGAAGCGCTTGGCTTCCGGCGGGCGGGCGATCTCCAGCCGGTCCGGTGTCGCCGCGTAGGTGGCGGGTGCGACTGCGGCACCGTCGATCTCCAGTCGCTTCAGCATCAGGCCGTCGCCGTCCAGCACTAGCGGAGCGGTCGTCGCGGCGCCGTCGCGCCGCTCGATGGTCAGCACTGCCTTCACCTCGGTCGCATCCGGCGACAGGCGGAAAATCAGCTCCGTCCGCGGAATGAGATAGTCGCTGGGACGATAGTCCTCGAGCTTGAAGACCTGGCCGGTGTCTGTACGCATGCTGCTGTCCCGCTTGCCGACCGGCGGGGCCGGATGGCTCAAGAAAATTCAAGGTGGCGACCCTTTACACGAAACCACCCCTCGACAAAACTGCGACGGGCCTTGTCTGGAAGCTCGTTTCCAACCCGAACATTGTCGCGAGGTCGTCACGGCGGTAGCCACCCCGAGGTTTGGCATGGGCGCTTCCGTGTTGTTGGCTGGGCGGTGACCGACGCGCTTTACCGCGCCTGCGGCATCGGTCATATCGAGATGCCGGCCATGCCGGCTCGGATCTGGGCGGTGATTGGGGGATTGGGGACAAGTGAAGGCGCATGAAGCTCCCGGTTCACGCGGAGCGCTGACGGCGATAGTGCTGAAGATGCTGTCGGTGACGATTTTCGTGTGCATGTCGTCGCTCATCAAGGCAGCGGGCACGCTGCCGGCGGGCCAGATCGTTTTCTTCCGGTCCTTCTTCGCCATCTTTCCCATCCTGCTGTTCCTCGGTTTCAAGCACGAGCTTGGCACGGCCTTCGCCACCAAAAGGCCGATGGGGCATGTGGCACGCGGCGTCATCGGCGTCTGTTCCATGGCGCTGACGTTCTTTGCGCTGACCCGCCTGCCGCTGCCCGACGCGATCACGCTGAACTACGCGCAGCCGCTGCTGGTCGTCGTCTTCAGCTCCATCTTCCTCGGCGAGGCCGTCCGCATCTATCGCTGGAGCGCGGTGGTGGTCGGGCTGGTCGGTGTCGTCATCATCTCGTGGCCGGAGCTGACTTTGCTGACATCCGGCTCGGCGCTGGACGATCAGGAGGTGCTGGGCGTTATCGCCGCCTTCGCCGGAGCGGGTTGTTCGGCCATTGCCGCCATCTTGGTCCGCAACCTCGTCCACAGCGAAAAGACTGCCACCATCGTCCTGTGGTTCTCCCTGATGGCGAGCGTGCTGGCACTGCTTTCCCTGCCGTTCGGCTGGCAGCCGATGACCTGGACGCAGGCCCTGCTTCTGATAGGCGCCGGCTTCTGCGGCGGCATCGCGCAGATATTCATGACTTCGGCCTATCGCCATGCGGAGGTTTCGACGGTGGCGCCGTTCGAATACACCTCGATGATTCTGGCGATCGTCGTCGGCTACTTCGCCTTCGGCGACGTGCCGACCCCTTACATGCTGGTCGGCGGGTTGATCGTCGTGGGAGCAGGCATCTTCATCATCTGGCGCGAGCGCCAACTCGGCCTGTCTCGCGGCGCGGCGCGACGGGTGGTCTCGCCGCAGGGCTAGGTTGAGCGGTTCCTGGCCATGTGCGTCAGGATCGCCGCGGTCTCCGGATCGGCCGGAAAGAACGATTCGATCGCCAGTTCGGACAGCGTTACGTCGAGCGCCGTGCCGAAAACGGTGATCGTCGAGATGAACGACAGCACATCCTCGCCGACCCTCATCTGCAATAGATGGGCGATGGCCGTGCCCTCGTCATGGACGATCCGACCTTGCGAGACGCCGCCCGGATAGGCGCGCAGTTCCTCCTCCAGCTCTTCCAGCGAGGGATCGGCGAAGGCTTCGTTCTGCCGCTTCAGCCGCGCCAGAAGATGTGCCCGCCATTCCGCCAGGTTGACGATACTGGACGCTAGCCCCTTCGGGTGCAGGCACAATCGCAAGACGTTGACCGGCGGCTCCATGAGGGCAGGGTCCTCGACGCCAGCGATGAGCGGACCGACCGCATCGTTCGCCGTCACCATGTTCCAGTGCGAGTCGACGGCGAAAGCGGGAAAGGGTTCATGTCCTTTCAGCACCAGTTTCATAGTCTCCAGTGCCGGCGACAGCGAAGGGTCGGCCAATGGCCGTTCGCTGTAGTGCGGGGCGAAGCCGGCCGCCAGCAGCATGCGGTTGCGATGGCGCAGCGGCACGTCGAGCCCGTCCGCCAGCCGAATCACCATGTCGCGCGACGGCGCGGCGCGACCGCTTTCCAGGAAGCTCAGATGCCGCTGCGAGATATCCGTTTCGCTGGCGAGGTCCAACTGGCTCATACGGCGGCGGGTGCGCCACTCGCGGATGAGGTCGCCGACGGCGTTGGCATTTCCGTTCACGGTCGATCTCCCGGTTCGAAGTCGACCGAACCTATCCAACGACGGCCGCCATTTCCATTACCTGCCAGGTAATCGCTTCGATCCTGCATGCCGGGCATGGTCGGCGCATTCCGGAGCTCGGCAACGGGTTGGCCGGATGGATCGCGAAGCTGAAGGAGGCTGACATGCCGGTCACAATGACGAAATACCTGCGCACCGTTCTTTACGCGGACATCCTGTTCAGTGCAGCAGGTGCCTTACTGATGGCCGCGGGCGCGCCTTTCCTGTCGCCGCTGCTGGACTTGCCGTCGACACTGCTGGTCGGCGCCGGACTTGTGCTTGTTCCGTGGGTTCTGGGGCTCGGCGTGGTCGTGCGGCGTCGCCATGTACCGAGGATCGTGATGGTCGATATCGTGGCCATCAATTTCCTGTGGTGCGCCGCCTGTCTCGGCCTGCTCGCCTCGGGAGCGATCGCGCCGGACGGGCTCGGCATCGCCTTCGTCGTCGCGCAGGCGCTCGTCGTCGCGCTGTTCGGCGTGCTGCAGTTCCTCGGCTTGCGCGAGGCCGCGGCTGCCGCCTAACGCTATCCCTGCAGGTTGCGCAGCTTCATCTTCACTTCGACGAAGTCCCGCCAGGCCAGCCGTTTGTGCGCCGGTGTCCTGAGCAGATAGGCGGGGTGAAGCGTCGGCATCGCAGGAATGGCGGTGCCGGAGGGCGTAGTGTGGACGCGCCAGTTGCCACGCAGCCTGAGGATACCCTCGGTGGTGTTCAGCAAGGTCTTGGCCGAGGGGCCGCCGAGATTGACCAGCACTTTCGGATTCACCAGTTCGATCTGCCGCTCGATGAACGGGCGGCAGATCTCCGTTTCGTGCGGCGTCGGCGTGCGGTTGCCGGGTGGCCGCCAGGGAATGACATTGGCGATGTAGGCCGAGTTGCGGTCGAGACCGATCGCCGCCAGCAT
>JBQCHN010000061.1:0-8756 GCA_051954615.1 Mesorhizobium sp.
ACGCCCCAGGTGACGACGAACTGCCAGGCCTCGGTCATGAACAGCGACAGCGCGGTCGAGCCCGACATCAGCACGAAGGCGCCGACGAGTGTGCGGCGCAGACCGATGCGCTCCATCAGCGCGGCGGCGAAGGGACCGGCGAGGCCGTAGAGGAAGATGCCGGTGGCGGCTCCGAAGGAGATGACGTCGCGGCGCCAGCCGAGGCTTTCCTCCAGCGGCACCATCATGACGGCCGGTGCCGAGCGCAGGCCCGCCGCGATGAGCAGGCTGACGAAGATGACGCCGACCACGACGAAGGCGTAGCGCTGGCCGAAGGGACGGGATTGAGTGACGGCGCTGTTCATGTTACTGACCGGTACGTTGCAATCAATCGTTGGCCGCATGACATACGTACCGGTCAGTAACATTGTCAAGCGAGTTCGCCGATGGCATCCGCGAAAAATATTGAAGCATCGATGAAGCACAGTGATCAAACGGCGCCGAAGGCCGCCGAAAAGATCCTCGACGTGGCGCGCGAGCTGTTCTATCGCGAAGGTATCCGTGCCATCGGCGTCGACGAGATCGTCCGCAAGGCAGGCGTCACGAAACCCAGCCTCTACCGTTCCTTTTCATCCAAGGACGAACTGGCGGCCTCTTATCTCAGGCAATACGACCGCGATTTCTGGGCGCGCTTTGACGAATCCGTGAAAAGGCACCCCGGCGACGCGCGCCGCCAGATCGTCGATTTCCTCGAAGGCGTCGGGCAACGCTCGCAGAAGAAGGGCTATCGCGGCTGCGGCATGACGAACGCCGCCGTGGAATATCCCGGAGAGGGCCATCCGGCCCGCGTCGTCAGCGAGGAAAACAAAAAAGAACTGCGCCGGCGCCTGCGCGCCATGGCCGCCGAGATGGGCGCGCGCGATCCCGACGTGCTGGGCGACGGGCTACTGCTGCTGATCGAGGGCGCCTACATTTCCGCGCAGCTGTTCGGCCCCGGCGGGCCGTCGAAGGCGGTGGCGCGGAATGCGGATTTGCTGATCGAGGCGAGCTTGACAGAGTAAAGGGACTACACCAGTCCCCGCTTCTCCATCATCGCATCCGCCGTCGGCATTTTTCCGCGAAAAGCCTTGTAGAGGTCTTCCGGGTCCTTCGAGCCACCGGCGGCGTAGATGCTGTCCTTCAGCTTCTTCGCCAGCGCCGGATTGAAGGCGTCGCCGGTTTCCTCGAAGGCGGAAAAGGCGTCGGCGTCCAGCACCTCCGACCACATGTAGGAATAGTAGCCGGCCGAATAGCCGTCGCCGGCAAAGACATGGCCGAAATGCGGGGTGCGGTGGCGCATGGCGATGGTGTCGGGCATCTCCAGTTTGCCGAGCGTTTCGGCCTCGACGCGAAGCGGCTCCGCCGGCGCTTCCGCCCGCGCGTGATAGGCCATGTCGACCAGCGCCGAGGCGGTGAATTCGACGGTGGCGAAGCCGGCGCCGAAGGTGCGGGCGGCCAGCATCTTGTCGAGCAGCGCCTTCGGCATCGGCTTGCCGCTCTGCACATGCAGCGCGTGCTTTTCCAGCACCTGCGGCACCGTCAGCCAATGCTCGTAGAGCTGCGAGGGCAGCTCGACGAAATCGCGGCTGACGGATGTGCCCGACACTGACGGCCATGTCACCTCGGTGAGCAGGCCGTGCAGCGCGTGGCCGAATTCATGGAACAGGGTCTTCGCCTCGTCCACCGAAAGCAGGGCGGCGTTGCCGGCCGGCGGCTTGGCGAAGTTCATGATGTTGTAGATGACGGGTGCGGCGCCGTCGCCCAGCCGGTAGCCGGATTGCAGGCTGCTCATCCACGCGCCCGAGCGCTTCGACGGTCGGGCGAAATGATCGGCCAGGAACAGGCCGCGCTCGGAACCGTCGACGTTCCTTACTACAAAGGTCCGCACATCCGGGTGCCAGGCGGCGATCCCCTTCTTTTCCTCGAAGGTGATGCCGAACAGCCGTGTCGCCACGTCGAAGCAGGCGGCGATCACGTTGTCGAGCTGCAGGTAGGGCTTCAATTCCGCCTCGTCGAAGGCAAATTTTTCCGCGCGCAGCTTCTCCTGCCAGAAGCGCCAGTCCCAGGCGGCGAATTTCTCGTTGCTGCCGGCGGCGGTGGCAAGCCGTTCCATCTCGCTCTGGTCGGCGGCGGCCTTTTCCAGCGCCTTGTGCCACACTGGATCGAGCAGGCCGTGCACCGCCTTCGGCGTCTTGGCCATGGTGTCGTCCAGTTTCAGCGCGGCGAAACTGTCATAGCCGAGCAGTTTCGCCTTCTCGGCACGCAGTGCCAACATATCGCGCACGACCGCGGTGTTGTCGGAGGCGCCGCCGTTCTCACCGCGCATGGTAAAGGCGCGCCATGCGGCCTCGCGCAGGTCGCGCCGCTCGGAGAAGGTTGTGAAGGGCTCGTAGATCGAGCGCGACAGGGTGACGGCGTAGCGGCCCTTCTGGCCGCGTATCTCGGCTGCCTCGGCCATGGCGCTTTTCAAAAAATCCGGCAGGCCGGCAAGGTCGGAAGCGTCGAGGAACAGCGCCCAGTCGCGCTCGTCGGCCAGCACGTTCTGGCCGAACTTTGTCCCCAGAGACGAGAGCTCCTCGTTGATGGTGGCGAGGCGCTTCTTGCCGGCGGCGTCGAGTTTCGCGCCGGAGCGGACGAACCCTTTCCAGGTCTTTTCCAGCACGCGCAGCGTCTCGGCGTCGAGACCGAGTTTTTCGCGGCGCTGGTAAAGATCGTCGATGCGGGCAAACAGTTTTTCGTTCATCGAGATGGCGGAGAAATGTCGCGCCATCTTCGGCGACACCTCGCGCTCCAGCGCCTGGATCGTGTCGTTGGTGTTGGCGCCGGCCTTGCACCAGAAGATCGAGGAGACGCGGTCGAGAGCCTGACCGGACAGTTCCAGCGCGGCCAGCGTGTTGGCGATGGTGGATGCTTCGGCATTGTCCGCGATCGCCGCGATCTCGGCCTCATGCGCCTTGAGGGCCGCGTCGAAGGTGGGCGCGAAATCGCCGTCGCCGATGCGGGTGAAATCGGGCAGGCCGAGCGGTCCCGTCCAGTGCGTCAGCGGATGGGCGGCGAGGTCGAGCTTGTCGGACATGACGGGGACTTTCCGGGACGGTTACGGAGAGGGCGGCCATGGCCGATGTAGGATGGCGCGGCCAGCGGCGCAACCGTGGGCCGGCGTCAGCCGATCTCCGGCCTTTCGAAGTCGCCGGTCGCCTTGTTCATGGCCCACAGTTCGCCGGTCGAGACATCGAACCAGGCGCCGTGCAAAGCGAGTTTGCCTTTATCCTCGAGAATCTTGATGCAGGGGAAGGTGCGCAGGTTGGCGATCGAATAGCGGATCGAAATGCGCTCCAGCGCCGTCGCCCGTTCTCCCGTCGTCATCATGGTCGAGGCGGCCACCGTATCGGCGGCGGGCGCGATCAGGCTCATCCACTTGCCGATGAAATCGCCCGGCGACAGCGGCACGGCGCTGTTATGGCTCAGCGCCGCCTTGATGCCGCCGCAGCGGCCATGGCCCATGACGACGATGTTCTTCACCTTCAGGCTCTGCACGGCGAATTCCAGCGCCGCCGAGGTGGAATGGTATTCGCCGTCCGGTTCATAAGGGGGAATGAGGTTGGCGACGTTGCGCAGCACGAAAAGTTCGCCCGGCCCGGCATCGAACACGGTTTCCGGCGCAGTGCGCGAATCGCAGCAGGCGATGATCATCGTCTCCGGCGCCTGCCCTTCTCGCGCCAGCGAACGATAGTGGTCGCTTTCGCTGACATAGCGGCCGGTGATGAAGTTGCGGTATCCGGCGATGAGGTGATCGGGAAGCAGGGGCATCGGAGATATGAAACCTTTCTGGCAGGGATCATGATCCTGTCGCCAAAGGCTGTAGCGGGAAACGCCGCCCCGGATCAACGACGAATTACAGGCGACCGACAGCGCTTCAGGTCCAGATCGCCACGGGAATGCCGAAGCGGTCGATGCCGGGAGGCTCCGGGAAGGGACGAGCCTCGCCGCGCGCGATCCGGCCTGCGATGACGAACATGGCCGCCGCGTCGAGGAAGTCGTCGGCGGCCGCGCCGCGGGGCGGCACCTGGTCGAGAAAGGCTCTGTCGTAGCCATGGTGGGCAAGCAGCGCCTTGCGCTCCTGCATGCCGGCGGGGTTCATCGCACCCCTGACTTTCTTGGGCAGACGCATGGCCTGTCCATCGTTCAGCCGCCAGAAGGCGACTTCCGGGTGGCTCTCGAAGACACGCTCGCGCAACTGCGGTTGCGCCATCAGCAGTGCGTCGATCTCGCGGATCTTGGCGAAGATGCCGAAAGCCTGGATCGAAACGCCGCGCGGCGGGTCGGAGGTGGCGATCGCCACCGCGCTGGCGCGCCGGTGGGCCGCATACCAGGCCTCGACATTGGCGAACGGCCCGGGCTCGGCGTAGACGGCGGCACGCGAGGGGATGGAAAAGACGCTGGACTGACGTTCGCCCAGAAGCTGCCGTACCAGCGTCTCTGGTCCGCGCCCGCCCCTGGCCGTGAAATCCGGCAGGCCGATCGGCATATCGACGGCGATGACGGCATCGTCGGCCAGCGATTGCAGAAGGGCCGTGAAGTTCGGCATGACGCAAACGGCCGGTGCCTGGCCCGGTTGTGCGCAAACGGCGATCCAGCCCGCCTTGCAGCCGTCCACGCCGGCCAGCGTCGCGGCACGGGCTGCGCTCACGCGCGGCGGTCCCGCCCCGGATGCAGCAGGTGGCGCAGCTGCACCATGGCCATGGGATGCGACAGGCTCTGCGCGTCCGTTTCGAGCTGCAACTCATCGCCGCCGCGCTTGGCAGTGCGAGCGAGGATCTCGTAGACGGCGGCCGTGGTCGTCTGCAGCGCCTTGGCCGGCAACTGGCCGGACAGGATGCGCGCCAGGTAGACGGCGGCGGTCAGGTCGCCCAGCCCGTTGGGAGGCCGCTCGATCAGGCGATGCTCGGCCATCAGCGCCTGGTTGCCGTCAAGAAGGATGTTGCCGGTGCCGCCCGCCATCATGGCCGGCGCCGAGGTCACCAGCATGGTGGCCGGTCCGGCGTCGAGCGCGGCGGCGATCGTCGAGCGGATGTCGGGGAGGGCAACAGCGGCCATCCATTGCAGTTCGTAGCGGTTCGGCGTGGCGATGTCGGCCAGCGGCATCAGCCGGTCGCGCAGTGCCACCGCTGTCGCCTCCGGCACGTAAAGGCCGCCCGAATCGCCCATCACCGGGTCGCAGACATAGAGCGCGGCGGGATTCTTCGCCTTCACGGCCTTGACGAGATCGGCGATGGCTTCGGCCTGGCCTGCCTCGCCGAGATAACCCGACAGCACCGCGCCGACTTCGCCCAGCCAGGGCGCGCGTGCCAGGTCGGTCAACAGCGCCGAAAACTGTTCCGTCGGCGGAACGATCCTTGTGGCGCGCCCGTGGCCGGGATGCCAGGGCAATATGACGGTGGGCACCGCCCAGACCGGGAAGCCGAGCGTCTCCAGCGCGAAGACGGCGGCGCGGTTACCCACTGAGCCGCGGGCGACATGGCTGGAAACGACGATGACCGCGCGTGCGCCGCCGCCTGGAATGCTCTCGTCCATGGATATCTAACCGCGCTGCATGAGGAACATGAGGAAGCCGACCAGCACGGCGACAGTGATGGCGGCGGCCAGCCAGCGGCCTATGCGAGTGCCGATCTGCTCGATGCGGTCGGACGAATCGACGTCGGCAGCCGACAGATGATCGCGGGCGCGGTCGGTCATGCGGGCGACGAACGTACCGCCCGGCTCGCTCTCCGCGGCCAGGCGGCGCAATATGCGCTGCGACTCGGCCTCGCCGTCGCCGTTCTGCCCGTCAGCCATCGTCGCTCCCGTTTTTCGTGGCCAGCTTAGCCGGTCGCGGCAAGCCTGCACAGGGCCTGCCGAAGTGCTGCGGCCATGCCACGCGCGACCCGCCGTTTCCTTGGCCGCGGTTTGTGCTATTGCTTGGCATCCGATCCCATGAGGACCTTTCGATGCACGCAGACCGTCTTGCACCGCTTCCTTCCCTGCGCAGCCTGCTCACCTTCCTGGTGATGGCGGCGCTGCTGCCGCTGCTCGCCGGCTGCGGTTACAACACTATCCCCACGGCCGAGGAAAACGCCAAGGCGGCCTGGAGCGAAGTGCTGAACCAGTACCAGCGCCGCGCCGACCTGATCCCCAACCTGGTGGAAACGGTGAAGGGCTATGCCGCCCATGAGAAGGGCACGCTGGAAGCCGTGGTCGAGGCACGCTCGAAGGCCACGCAGGTGACGGTGAGCCCGGAAACGCTGTCCGATCCGGAGGCCTTCAAGAAGTTCCAGGAGGCCCAGTCCGGCCTGACCGGCGCGCTGTCGCGTCTGCTGGCGATCACCGAGAACTATCCTGACCTCAAGGCCAACCAGAATTTCCTGGCCCTGCAGGCGCAGCTCGAAGGCACCGAGAATCGCATCGCCGTGGCGCGCCGCGACTACATCCAGGCGGTCAAGGACTACAATCTGACGCTGCGTACGTTCCCGTCGGTCTTGTGGGCGACCTTGTGGTTCCGCTCCAACCAGCCGTTCCAGAACTTCACCGTGGCGGAAGACAAGATGGAGCCGCCGAAGGTGGACTTCGGCAGCGGCAATACCAGCGGCGGGACGACGACTGGCGGCAGCGGGCAGGGCGGCTGAGGTCGCGTCTGCATCCTGCGCGTTGATGGCTGACTGATCTTGCGCTTCTTCGCACCTTCCTTTGGGTTGACGGCTCCGACATGGCAGCGGGCGCTTCTCGTCGTTGCCTGCCTGCTGCTGGTTCCACTGGCCGTTTTCGCCGCCGAACTGCCGAAGCTCACCGGCCGGGTGGTCGACGACGCCGGCATGATCGATGCGGCGACGGAAGCCTCGCTGACGCAAAAACTGGCCGACTTCGAAAAGAAGGGATCGGACCAGATCGTTGTCGCCACCGTGCCGAGCCTTGGCGGTGAAGACATCGAATCCTACGCCAACAAACTGTTCCGTGCCTGGGGGCTAGGTCAGGCGGGCGAGAACAACGGTGTGCTTTTGCTGATTTCGCGCGACGACCGCAAGATGCGCATCGAGGTCGGCTACGGGCTGGAAGGCACGCTGACCGACCTGCACTCCAAACTCATCATCGAGAACGACCTCGTGCCGGCCTTCCGAGCCGGCGATTACTCCGGCGGCATCGCAAAAGCCGTCGACGACATCGTCATGGTGCTGGAAGGCAATCCCGAGGAACTGGAGGCGCGCGGCAAGCGCAACCAACAGGAAAGTCCGATCGATCCCGACACGGTGATCTTCTTCATCTTCCTCGCCATCTGGGCGACCATCTTTTTCGGCGGCATGGCAATGGCCATCCTGCCGCCGATCTTCGGCACCAAGATCGGTCCCGGCCGCTATCGATGGCTGGGCATGACCTTCGACCAGCGGCGGCGTTCGTCCTCCTCCGGCGGCTCGTGGACTTCGGGCAGCAGCGGCTGGTCTGGCGGAGGCGGTGGCGGCTGGTCGTCCGGTGGCGGCGGGTTTTCCGGCGGCGGAGGTTCCTCCGGCGGCGGCGGCGCTTCGGGAGGCTGGTGAGACATGGCGACCCGTCCGATCACGGCAGAAGAACACGCCCGCGTCACCGCCGCCATCCGCACCGCCGAAGCGAAGACGGACGGCGAGATCTATTGCGTGGTGGCGCGCACCAGCGACGGCTATTTCTTCCCGGCGGCATTCACCGCCCTGATCGCCATGCTGATCGCCAGCCTGGCGGTGGCCTGGGGACTGGAGCACTGGTGGATCAGCATCCGCCTGCCGCATTTCGTGCTGGCCCAGATGCTGGCCAGCGCCAGCATGCTGGCGCTGCTTTGGTTCGTACCGGCCTTGCGCATCCATCTGGTGCCGCGCCGGCTGCGCTACCAGGCGGCGCACGCCAATGCGCTCAGGCAGTTCCTCGCCCGCAACGTGCATGTCACGGCGGCGCGCACCGGCGTGCTGATCTTCGTCTCGCTGGCCGAGCGCTATGCCGTGGTGCTGGCCGATTCCGGCATCGATGCGCGCGTCGGCCAGCATGTGTGGGACGGCGTGGTGCGCGACCTGACCGGACATGCCGCCCGCGACCGGCTGGCGGACGGCTTCGTGCAGGCTGTCGAGGCGGTCGGAACGGTGCTGGCTGAGCATTTTCCGGTGACGCCGGGTGACGTCAACGAACTGGACGATCATCTCGTCGAAATCTGAGAGCCTGCGGTTTCTCCGCACCTGTCTTCACGATTGATGAACGGCGCTCGCGGCGCCTGCTTCGGTTCTTGCAATCGCGACAGCCGTGTTTATGGTTAACAAATCATGAATACGCTGACCATCGACATCCGCAAGGCAGAACCGCGTGATGCGGCCGAGATCGCCGAAGTGCATCTTGAAGCCTGGCGCAACGCCTATGCGGGCATCATCCCGCATCGCGCGCTGACGGCGATGATCAACCGCCGTGGCGCCGACTGGTGGGCGAACGCCATCCGGCGCGCCGCAACGGTGCTGGTGGTGGAGATCGGCGGCGCCATCGCCGGCTACGCCACGATCGGCAAGAACCGTGCCCGCGAACTCAGCCAGGAAGGCGAGATCTACGAGCTCTACATGCTGCCCGAATACCAGGGCATCGGGCTCGGCAGCCGGCTGTTTTCGGCGGCACGCCGCACGCTGGCCGATCATGGCCTGAAAGGCATGGTGGTGTGGGCGCTGGAGGAGAACAACAACGCCCTTTCCTTCTACGCCGGT
>JBQCHN010000062.1:0-3246 GCA_051954615.1 Mesorhizobium sp.
GATCGGCAGGGCATAGGTGGCGGCGCCTGTCTTGCGCTGCTTGCCGACATAACCGGAGAAGTAGCTCCAGAACGAGACGGCGTAGTCGCGGAAATAGGCGTCCGCCATCTTGCGCGAGCACAGGCCGCCGTCGACGCAGAAGGACAGGCGGTTGAGGAAATAGACGATGCGGTCGAAGTCGGCGGTGAAATCCGCCAGCGGCTGGGTGCCGCCGTCCGCCGACATCGCCTGGATGCCGATGCGCTGGCGATAGATCGTCTGCTCGGTCCGGGTCGGTGACTGGCCGAGCAGGTTGCCGTATTTCTCGTTCAATCCGGCAAGCCGCGTCTTGATGGCCTGCTGCGCCTTCTGGTAGTCGCCCTGGTCCCACAGCTCGACCATGCGCATGGTCTGCGCGACACGCTGTTCCTCGCGCTGGGCAAGGTACTGGTAGACGGAGAAAATCGCGCCCACCACCAGGCCGATGCGCACGAACAGGCCGGCCCAGGCGTCGAGCCGGATGCGCCAGTCGCCGTCGGTGAAAGGCGTTTCCTTTTTCGGTGGATGCGCCTGCTTTTCCGCGGCAACGTCGCCGGGCTGTTCCTCGGGCCTGGCCGTTCCTTCCTTGGACATGGTCAGCGCCAACGTGTTCGACGGCTTGCCCGCGACACGCCTTGTTTCCTTCACCCCCGGCCTGCTCATTGGCAACCGCCCAGTTCGATCTTGGCGGAAGGGTCGAGCACGAGGCCCGGCTCCTCGAGCTTCTTCTTCAGGCAGCCGAGCTGTGCACGCGAGATCATGAACTGCGTGTCGGGCTCGACTGTTCCGCTCTCGGGCGTCGGCAGGGCCTCGACGATGCCGCGCGATCCGCATTGCGAGAGATCGACGGCGACGGCCGCTCCGTCACCCTTTTCCAACTGGTCGTACTGTTCGAGGAAGCAGTCGGCCAGGCTGGAATTGGTGACGATCGACTGGGCGCACAGGCCGCAGGCCTCGTCGGCGCTGGCACCTGTCAGGCAGAAGGCCGCCACGGCGAGGCCGACGCCGGCGCTGCGCATACGGGATAAGAGCATGACTCTCACAAAGCACCTCTCGTTTCACTGTCAGGGGCCGCATGCGTAAGCAAACGACCCCGATATATGGTCCTGGCGACCGGCGAGCGGCCGGTATCGAAAAGCGTCAGGCGCGTGGCACCGTCTCCACCGGGAAGGTCATCACTGCGCCTTTCGAGCCCTTGCTGTCGGACAGCTTCATGACCGAGCGGGTCGCCGGCGCTATACCGATGTCGGCCAGCATGTCGGAGAAGCCGGCTGATCCCGTGCCGCGCGTGGCCGCCGGCACGCCGTCCTGCGCGAGGAAGGAAAGATCCTCCCTTTCGCTCTGCGGTGGGGCCGCAGTGAGCACGGCGATCATGCGCTCCATGCCGAAGCTGGTGTCGGTGAAGGCGAGCAGGCCTTCCTCCAGCGCGGCCTGCGGCGCCAGCCGCTCCGACACGATATGGGTGATGGAATAGTCGGAGCCGACATAGAGCACGTTCAGGTCGATGAGACTGGTGGCGCCGTTGACGGCCTTCACATGCACCTCGTCGCCGGGCGAGACGCGCGGCACGGTGGATGCCTGCAGCGGTTCCAGCGCATCGGCACCATCGCGCTTGATCTGGAACTCGACGCTGACTTCCTCGGGCCGGTAGTCCGTAGCCGCGGCAAGTCGCGACAGGGCCGTCGCCCGGAAGATGGTGGTGAGGTTCTTCTTCGCCGTCTCCAGAAGCCTTGCCCGGTCGTCGGGATGGATGATCACCAGCGGCGGGCGGGCACCGTTGGAGGTGCTGACGTCGCCGGAGGCCGGCAGGAACCACAAGGCTGGCTTGTCGGTGGCGTCGGCGGCAGCACCTGCGATGGCGTTTTCGCGCAGCACCGCAAGGCGCAGTTCGGCACTTTTGCCGGGCTCGACGAGGGCGATGTTGAAGCCGCTGTCCTTGGCCGCCACCAGTTCGTCCAGCACCGAATTGACCATGGCCGTTTCAGCCTCGAGGCCCGCGCTTGCCGACGGGCGGGCTATCGTCAGCCTGTAGTCGACCGCGAGCTCGGCCACTCGCGCATAGGCGTTGGCGGGAATGTCGGCAATCTTCAGCGCCGGCTTGCCGTCGAACTCCACCGGCTTGACCCTGCTTTCCAGATTCTTCGCCGAAGCAACTTCAAGGTAGCCGACCGCATCGGCGATGGGCGACAGCGCCGAGGGCAGGATGGCGAGCTTGCTGCCGGGGCTGAGGCGATGCAGCAGGCCGCCCTTGATGGTGGCCGCATCGCCCTTGACCACGATCGGCCATTGATGGGCGGCATCGGTCTTTTCGGTGCCGAAGACCGGCGCGTCCAGTTCACCCTCGAACAACGGCGTCGGGCGGGTGCGTCCGTCGGCGGTGTATTGCTGCAGCACCGCCTGGCCGAGCTGGCGATAGGTGACGTTCGGGTTCTCGGCCAGCTTCGCCATGATGGTGAAGGTGAACAGACCGAAGCGCGTGGCGCCCTCGGCGCCCTTGGGCAGTGGCATTTCGGGTGTCGTCTCCACCGTTTGTGCAGCGTAGAAGGCCACCATCTTGCCTTTGGTGATCGGTTCGGCACCCGTCGGCGTCAGGCTGAAGCCGACCTGGCGGCCAATGTCAGCCTCGAGCGCGCGCGACGCGGCAGCGCTTGCCTCGTCGTAGACCGCCTGCGCCGTGGCGCGCGCCGCGTCATCGCCGCCCACGAGGTCGGGGAACTCGACCTTGCGCTCCATCTCGTCGTCGACAAGGACGGCGCGGGTCGCGGTGCCGGAATGGCAGCAGTCGAAGACGACCCAGACGAAGGCGCCCTTGGCGCGGATGGCGTCGAGCGCGTCGCGGATCTCGTCGTCGACCAGCGCGTTCGGCACGCCGCTTTCACGATCGACCCATTTCTGGATATCGACCGGCAGGAAGATTTCGTCGAGGCCGTCCGTTTCGTCGCCGGCCTTGCGCTCCGGCTGCTGGGCGCCGTGGCCCGACAGGTGGAGGTAGACGAAATCGTCGCGCTGCACCTTGGCGGCGAGATCGGTGAAGGCGGCGGTGATCGCCGCATGGGTGGGCAGGCCGCCGGCGCCCTCGACGTCCTTGGCCAGCAGCGTGATGTTGTCCGCCTCGAACCTCACCGGCGCCGGAACGTTGTTGATGAGATAGTCGCGCACCAGGCCGGCGTCGTGCTTCGGCCCGATCAGCCACGCCTTCTTCGGCAGGTTGTCATAGTCGGTACAGGC
>JBQCHN010000063.1:0-6047 GCA_051954615.1 Mesorhizobium sp.
CAGGGCGGCCGTCGCTTCCTTGTCCTTGCCCTGCGCGCGCTTGCGTATCTGGACGATACGGCGGTCGAGGCTTTCGAGGTCCGCCAGCATCAGCTCGGTCTCGACGGTCTCGGCGTCGGCGACGGGATCGATGCGGCCCTCTACATGGGTGATGTCGTCGTCCTCGAAACAGCGCAGCACATGCACGATGGCGTCGACCTCGCGGATGTTGGCGAGGAACTGGTTGCCGAGGCCTTCGCCTTTCGAAGCGCCGCGCACCAGGCCGGCGATGTCGACGAAGGAGATACGGGTAGGGATGATCTCCTTGGACTTGGCGACCGCCGCGATCTTACGCAGGCGCGGGTCGGGCACGGCAACCTCGCCGGTGTTCGGCTCGATGGTGCAGAAGGGATAGTTGGCGGCCTGTGCGGCGGCGGTGCGCGTCAAGGCGTTGAAGAGCGTCGACTTGCCGACGTTCGGCAGGCCGACGATGCCGCATTTGAAACCCATGGTGATACGGTCCTATCGGGAAGAGATTTTGGGCTGGCTATGGGCGATAGGGCTTGCCGGCGTCAAGCCCCGGCAGCGTTCACTCCTTGCCGAGCAGCTTCTTCAGCATGGCGGCCATGGGGCCGGTTTCCGGCAGCTTGGCCATCGGTTGCTGCGGACGTGCCTGGCGGATGTGGCTCTGGGCCTTAGGCGCTTTTTTTTTAGGCGGCGGCGTGTCGTCCTCGCCGGTCGGCTGGAGCTTTTCGCGCAGGTCCAGCGTCACGCGGTTCATGAAGCCGCTGTCGTCGCCCTTGGCGAGCATGTCCGCGGCGCCGGCGATGGAGTCCAGAAGCACCTCCAGCCATTCGCGGTCGGCCTTGGAGAAGTCGCCCAGCACATGGCCGTGCACCATCTCCCTGACGCCGGGGTGGCCGACGCCGATACGCACGCGGCGGTAGTTCTGGCCGATATGCTGGTCAAGCGAGCGGATGCCGTTGTGGCCGCCCGAGCCGCCGCCGACCTTGATCCTGATCTTGCCGGGGGCGAGGTCGATCTCGTCGTAGAGGACGGTGACGGCGGAAGGATCGAGCTTGTAGAAGCGCAGCGCCTCGCCGACCGCTTGGCCGGACAGGTTCATGAAGGTCTGCGGCTTGATGAGCAGTACTTTGTCGCCGCCGAGCCTGCCTTCGGCGATCTCGGCCTGGAACTTCTTCGACCAGGGCGAAAAGGAATGGCGGCGGGCGATCGCGTCCGCCGCCATGAAGCCGACATTGTGCCGGTTGTTGGCGTATTTCGCGCCCGGATTGCCAAGACCTGCAAGAATCTGCATGGCTCCTGTCTCCGGGCGACGAATTACTTCTCTTCCGCTTCGTCCTCGGTCGCGGCAACCGGAGCGGCGGCTTCGTCCGTCTCGGGCTTGGCGGCAGCGGTGCCGGCGATGGTGGCGATGGTGAAGTCGCGGTCCGAAATGACCGGCTTGACGCCGGCCGGCAGCGTCACCGCCGAGATGTGGATGGAATCGCCGATCTCGGCGCCCGACAGGTCAACGGTGATGGAATCCGGAATGGCGTTAGCCGGGCAATGGAATTCCACCTCATGGCGCACGACGTTCAGCACGCCGCCGCGCTTGATGCCGGGCGACTTCTCTTCGTTGATGAAGTGGACCGGGACGTTGACGTTGACGACGGTGTCCTTGCCGACGCGCAGGAAGTCGACATGGAGGGGGAAGTCCTTGACCGGGTCGAGCTGGTAATCCTTCGGCAGGACCTGGATCTTCTTGCCGTCGACGTCGATTGTCGCCACGGTGGTCAGGAAACCGCCGCCATGGATCTTGTAGAAGATTTCCTTGTAGGACAGGGCGATCGCCAGGGGAGGCTGCTTTTCGCCGTAGATGACGGCGGGTACTTTACCGTTGCGGCGGACTGCACGGGCGGACCCCTTACCGACCTGTTCGCGTGCTTCGGCCTTGAGCTCGTAAGAAGCTTGGCTCATGGCTTTTCCTTTCGTGTTGTGGAGCGTCTGCGGATCGGCGGAGCCGGGTCCGGAAACGTCGAAAGCCGCCATCTTTGCGCATGACCTTGCCCAAAAACCGGAATCCACTTTTTGGGGTCATGCGAGCCTGGCGGCCCTCGCCCGCGTTGCCTCCAAGGGTGTCTACGCGGGTGGCGGTGCTATAGCCGATGCCGGCGCGCGGCGCAAGGCGCCGGTTCAGTGGGCCTTTGCCTGCTTGCCCTTGCGCATGTCGGGCAGGAAAACGGTCAGCAATCCGACCAGCGGCAGGTACGAGCAGAGCTTGTAGACGTAGTCGATGCCCTTGGCGTCGGCGACGACGCCGAGCGCCGCCGCAGCGATGCCGCCCATGCCGAAGGCGAAGCCGAAGAAGATGCCGGCGACCATGCCGACGCGGCCTGGTACCAGTTCCTGCGCCAGGACGACGATGTTGGAAAAGGCCGACGACAGGATCAGGCCGATCACGATGGTCAAGACGATCGTCCATTCGAGGTTGGCGTAGGGCAAAGCGAGCGTGAAGGGCAGCACGCCGACGATGGAGAACCAGATCATCGCCTTCTGGCCGTAGCGGTCGCCGAAGGGGCCGCCGAGCAGGATGCCGAGCGCGTTGGCGCCGAGGAAGACGAACAGCAGCACCTGCGAGACCGACACCGAAACGCCGAACTTCTCGATGGTGTAGAAGGTGTAGTAGCTGGAGAGGCTCGCCATGTAGGCGTTCTTGGAGAAGGTCAGCAGCGCCAGTACGACCAGCGCCCAGAACACGCGGCGCTGCGTGAATGGCGAGACGAATGCCGATGTCTTGCGTGCCGTGTTGGCGCGGACGCTGTTGTACCAGTTGCCCACCTTCCACAGAACGACGATGCCGATCAGCGAAGCGACCGCGAACCAGGCGATGCTGGACTGGCCGAACGGCACAACGATGAACGCCGCCAGCAGCGGGCCGATGGCCTGGCCGGCGTTGCCGCCGACCTGGAACAGCGATTGGGCTAGCCCATGCCTGCCGCCTGACGCCAGACGGGCGATGCGCGAGGATTCGGGGTGGAATACGGCGGAGCCGATGCCGATCAGCGAGGCGCCGGCAAGCAGGATCCAGTAATGCCCGGCATAGGCGAGCACGATCAGGCCGACCAGCGAGGAGGCCATGCCCCAGGGTAGGGAATAGGGCATCGGGCGCTTGTCGGTGACAAGGCCGACAACCGGCTGGAGCAGCGAGGCGGTGAGCTGGAATGTGAAGGTCAGCAGGCCGATCTGCCAGAAATCAAGATGGTAGTTGTCCTTCAAAAGCGGATAGATGGCTGCCAGAAGCGACTGCATGATGTCGTTGATGCCGTGGCAGAGGCTTACCGCCAGGATGATCGTGAACGCCGTCGCCGTGGCGCTGACCGGCGCGTGCGGGGAGGGGGCTGTTGTGGTGGTGTCGGTCACGATCTGCTCCGTCTTCATGCTTGCCGTCCCGGGCCGGTCGTGATTGCGAGTCGGTCCCGGATCGCGGCAGCGCTTATAGTCCGGTTGTGCAACGACTTCTTTCGTGGTTTGATCCATTATCTTCGCAAGTGGGCCAAGTTTCGTGCCGAATTCGGTTTCTTATCTGCATGCCCCGGCCGCTGAGCTGTTCCGGTTGCATCGCGAGCGGCTGGACTGGCTGGAAAAAGCCGCCGGGTCGATCGTGGCGCTGCCGTCGGAATATCCCGACAGCTATCATGTGCCCGGCCACCGCCACAGCCGCAGCCAGCTTCTCCATGCGCTGACCGGGGTCGTGCTGGTCAGCACGCAGTCCGGCCGCTGGATGGTGCCGCCGGACCACGCCATGTGGATTCCGGCCGGCATCGAGCACTCGGTCGACATGCTGGGCAACGTCTCGATGCGCTCGCTCTATGTGGTGCCCGACGCCATCGCTGGCCTGCCGCCAAGACTGAGGGTCGTCGGCGTCAGCGACCTGATGCGCAGCCTGATCGTCGAGGCGGTGTCGCTGCCGGACGAGGTGGAGCCTTCGCCACGTGCCAGGCTCGTGCTCGCGCTGCTCCTGCACGAGATACCGGCGATGCCCGAGCGGCCGCTGGGCCTGCCTTTTCCCACGGACGCGAAGATCGCGACGGTTTGCCGCTGCTTTCTCGCGCAACCCTCGCCGCGCGCCACGATCGACGAATGGGCGGCGCTGGCCGGCATGAGCCGCCGCACCTTCACGCGCACCTTCCAGCGGCAGACGGGATTGTCGCTGTCGACATGGCGCCAGCAGGCACTCCTGTTCGCCGCCTTGCCGCGGCTGACGGACGGCGAGCCGATTACGCGCGTGGCGCTCGATCTCGGCTACGACAGCGTGCCGGCCTTCACCACCATGTTCAAGCGCATGCTGGGAACCGCGCCGCGCGGCTACCTGCGCGGCGCGCGCGAATCCGAAAAGATTTCGGCTTAGGGCTAGTCGAACAGGCTGGAGACGGATTCTTCCGTCGCGGTGCGCGAGATCGCCTCGCCGATCAGGTCGCCGATGGAGACGACACGGATGTTCGGCGCGTCGATGACGGCCTGCGTCGGCTGGATGGAATCGGTGATGACCAGTTCCTGCAACTGCGAGCCGGTGATGCGGGCGATCGCGCCGCCCGACAGCACGCCGTGGGTGATATAGGCGGTGACGCTGGTGGCGCCCTTGGCCAGCAGCGCGTCGGCCGCGTTGCACAGCGTGCCGCCGGAATCGACGATGTCGTCGAACAGCAGGCAGTCCTTGCCGGCGACGTCGCCGATGACGTTCATGACCTCGGATTCGCCGGGCCGTTCGCGGCGCTTGTCGACGATGGCGAGCTGGCCGTCGATGCGTTTGGCGAGCGCGCGGGCGCGCACCACGCCGCCGGTGTCGGGCGACACCACCATGACGTTGCCGATCTGCTTGTACTTGGCCTTCACGTCGCGCGCCATGACCGGCACCGAGAACAGGTTGTCGGTGGGGATATCGAAGAAGCCCTGGATCTGGCCGGCATGAAGATCGAGGGTCAGCACGCGGCTGGCGCCGGCGCGGGCGATCATGTTGGCGACCAGCTTGGCCGAGATCGGCGTGCGGCCGGAAGCGCGGCGATCCTGCCTTGCATAGCCGAAATAGGGGATGACCGCCGTGATGCGCCGCGCCGAGGAGCGCATGAAGGCGTCGATCATGATGAGCAGTTCCATCAGGTGATCGTTGGTCGGGAAGGAGGTGGACTGGAGAACGAAGACGTCCTCGCCGCGCACGTTTTCCTGGATTTCGACGAAGATTTCCTGGTCGGCGAAGCGCCTGACGCTGGCCTTGCCCAGGGGGATGTTGAGATAGCGGGCGACCGCTTCAGCCAGCACCCGATTGGAATTGCCCGCGAAGAGTTTCATGCGCTGTACCTGAAGGAGAAGTCACCCGGGCTTTTAACGGTCATTTCCCGTATTGCAAGCGCCGCAAGCGCGATTTGGCCGGATAATCCCAACAAAGGCGTCGGTTCAGCCGGGCTGGCCGGCAAGCCAGGCGACAAGTTGGTCCATGGTCGCGTCGGCGATCGCCTGCATGGTCTGCGCCGGCACCGCCGCCCAACCCTGGCCGCTGCCGGGCTGCTCCACCTTCTGCTGGCCGTTGATGCGGTGCAGCCGGTTCCCGGCGGGATCGTAGATGTCCCAGACATAGATGACGGCGGTGTCCTTGCCCTCGCTGATCAGCGAGAAGTAGCCTTTCAGCACATGGGTGGCGTTGCTGTCGGTGCTGCCGGCAAGCTGGATGCCGCGCTCGCGGGCGCGCAGGTTGAGCCGCTCGGTCAGGGGGCCGGCCGCCTCTACCGTGGTCCCGACCATCGGCGCGATCTGGAGGCGCATCCTGGCGATCGCGGCCTTGGCGTCGGCCGAAAGCTGCAGGGGAGCTTGCGCCGGCTGGGTCACGGTCGCCGGGCCGGCAGTGGCCGAGGCGGCAGGCTGCGGGGTTGCGGTCGGCTGGAGCACGTCGCTGGTGTTGCAGGCCGACAGGGCGGCTGCGGCGAGCAGCGATACGGCCGTTGCATGGAGGCGCTTCATCGGTCCGGAAACTCTTCGTCGGCGAACGCCCCCTCGCACCGAAATCACCGCAC
>JBQCHN010000064.1:0-8704 GCA_051954615.1 Mesorhizobium sp.
TTCACGACCGCTTCGTGGAGCGGCTGGTCGAACGCACCAAGACCATCCGGCTCGGCGATCCGCTCGACCCCGACACGCAGATGGGGCCGCTGGTCAACAAGGCGCAGCACGACAAGGTCGTGTCCTATATCGGCATCGGCCGCGAGGAAGGTGCAACGCTCGCCTGCGGCGGCGGCGTTCCGAGCCTGCAAGGTTTCCAGGACGGCTTTTTCGTCGAACCGACGGTTTTCACCGGCGTCACCGATTCTATGCGCATCGCCCGCGAGGAGATCTTCGGGCCGGTGATGAGCGTGCTGTCCTTCGACCACGAGGACGAAGTGGTGGAACGTGCCAACGCCACCGAATTCGGCCTCGCCGCCGGCGTCTTCACGCGCGACCTGCCGCGCGCCCACCGCGTGATCTCCGAATTGCAGGCCGGCACCTGCTGGATCAACACCTACAACCTGACGCCGGTGGAAATCCCATTCGGCGGCTACAAGCAGTCCGGCATCGGCCGCGAGAACTCGCTCGCGGCGCTGGAGCATTATTCGCAGGTCAAGACCGTCTATGTGGAGACCGGCGACGTCGCCAGCCCCTACTGAGCGGCGTTCGCGCTGTAGTCCAGATAGGCGGTCAGGGCGCTGACAAGATGATAGAGAATGCTCGCCGGCACCTCCGTCGCAAGCGGCTCGCCGTCCGGTCCGATGCGGTCGATCCACAGGCCGGCGGGAGCCGGATCGAGATGCCATGCGAACAGGCGGCCGATGCGCTCCTCGATCTCCGGCTTCAGTTCCGCTCCGCTGGCTGAATCCAGCGCGATCACGGCCTTGATAGCCTCAGCCTGCGGCCAGCTGCGCGAGACAGCATCGAGCGGCACGCCGCTTGCCGAAACGCGGCCGTAAGCAAGGCCGGTTGCACGGTTGACGCCGTTGGCAATCGCCGTGGCATAAAGCTTGCGAGCAAAGGTGACCAAGTCCGGTCGCCGGGCGCGGCGTGCGAAGTCGACGATGAGCCACGCCCATTCGAAATGATGGCCCGGCTCGAACTCACCGATCCCGCTGGCCGGTGACGGGCCGGCATCCAAGCATTCGCCCAACGTCCAGTTTTCCGCATCGAAAAAGCGTGACGCGAAAAGATCGACCACCTCCTCGGCTCGATAGAGAAAACTGCCCTCGCCGGTCGCTTCCTGCCAGCCCAGAAAAGCCTCCAGCAGGTGCATATGCGGGTTGGAGCGCCGGCGGGCCGGATCGGCGTCCGCGGCATCCAGATAGCCTTTGGAACCCGAAGCCCGCAGATTGACGTCGAGGGCGGCGAGCGTCTCATGGCACAGCGCGAGCGCACTGGCATGGCCGCACCGATGCGCCTCGGCCAGCGCCAGCAGCACGCAGGCGTGGTCGTAGCTGTCTTCAGTCGCGTCGAGAACCGTGCCGGCGGCATCGAGCGCGCGCACCCAACCGCCCGCAGCGGTCCTACCGTGGCGAGAGATGAAGGCAAGCCCCTGGTCAATCAACTGATCGGCCGGACCGTCCCAGCCATACCGTCGCGCAGCGGCAAAGGCGTAGACCTGTCTGGCCATGGTGCGCATGCGCTTCGGCTTGTCCAGCGCATCGCCATCGAAGCCGATGGCCTCGTGAAAACCGCCATGGCGCCTGTCCGAGCCGACATTCGCCCAAAGCGGCAGCGCCTGCTCGAACAGCCAGCGCCGAACGCGCGGCCGCCAGTGCCCCCAACGCTGCGTGCCGGCCAATTCCGTCCGCGTCGGCTCCGGAAGCAGGCCTTGATATCTCACGCCGTCGACAGTCCGACCCATCTCATGCTTGTTGCCTACCGGCGCGACGAATACCGCGTCCGGCGTCGAGACGATGGCTAGATGCTCGGCGCCCGCAACGGAGAGGTGCCGACCCTCGCTGCTGAGATAGGAGCCGCGACAGTCGATGGCGGCTACGTCACCGGCAAGAACATTGCCGTTCTCGTCCGGCCCGGCTGCGGCCAGAAGCGCTTGCCATGAGCCGAGGTCGTTCCACGCAAATCTGGCCGGGACCAAGGCCAAATTATCGAGCCGTTCGATGATGGCGCGATCGAACGAGACGGCGGGAATATCCCCGTATTCGATCGAAAGACGCGGCGCTCCCTTCTCACCTATCGCAGCCTGAAAGGCCTGTTCGACCGCCGCCCACAGTGCCGGTTGCAAAGCCTGAAAGGCCCGACGCATGGTTTCCGCACGGAAGAGGAAAATGCCGGCGTTCCAGAAAAAGCCGCCGTCGCGCACAAAGCGCTCCGCGGTCTCCCTCCCCGGTTTCTCGATGAAGCGCCGCACGTCGAAAACGTCGCCATGGCGCTCGCCGGCTTCGATGTAGCCGTAACCGGTGTCCGCATGCCTCGGTTCGACGCCGAACAGCACCGCGCGACCGGCATTGGCGGCCGGGATGCCGCTTTCGATGGTTTCCCAGAACTGGGCGACGGACGAGATCTCATGGTCCGACGGCGCGATCAGGATGAGGGAATCGTCGAAGGTGCGGAGGGTCTCAAGCGTCGCCAGAGCGGCGGCGGCGGCCGTGTCGCGCCCTCTCTGCTCAAGCAGGACTCCACCGCCGGCAAGGTCGATTTCAGCGAGTTCCCGATGCACCAGAGTGGCGTGTCGCTCGGCTGCGACCACGAAGAGCGGGGTCGCACCTTCGGGCCGTCCTTTCAGCCGGTGCAATGTCCGCGCCAGCATCGAGCCGGCACCACACAGATCATGGAATTGCTTTGGCTTTTCGGGCCTCGACAAAGGCCATAGCCGCGTTCCGGCTCCTCCCGCCAGAACGACGCAGACCACCTGCTCGTTCATTCCACTGCCACCCCACCCCGTAGCCCCATACGGATCGGCAAAGCGAATCTTCATCGCCAGCGCCGACTGCCCAACCATATCGCCCGACAACAGGATCGGAAGAGCCGAAGATGAAGAATGACCTTCATCTTTTGCAGGGTTGCAACGCAGGCCGCAAATTGCGCCATGATCGTCGCCATTGGTGCTTGCAGGAAAGCAACACGGCAGCTATAAGCCCGCGTCTGGTCACGGAGTGTAGCGCAGTCTGGTAGCGCACCTCGTTCGGGACGAGGGGGTCGCAGGTTCAAATCCTGCCACTCCGACCAGATTGAAAGCCGCCCTTGAGGCGGCTTTTTCTTTGACAAATCAGCGCGTTAAAACGTCATCCTGAGAAAAGGAATACAGAACGCGTGGCGCGTCACGCGTCCATGTGGAACTTCGCCTTCACGCGCTGGCGCGGAAGCGTGTCGAGTCGATGGCCGCGGCCATCAAGGTCTGCGTATAGGCGTCCTGCGGATGGTCGAAGATCGCCTCCGTCGGCCCTTCCTCGACGATCTTTCCCTGCCTCATGACGATGATGTAGTCGGCCATGGCGCGCACTACCGAGAGATCGTGACTGATGAAGAGATAGGACAGGTCGTGCTCCGCCTGAAGCTGGCGCAGCAGGTCGACGATCTGCTTCTGCACGGAGCGGTCGAGCGCCGAAGTCGGCTCGTCGAGCACCACAACCTTGGGCTTCAGGATCATGGCACGGGCGATGGCGATGCGCTGGCGCTGGCCGCCCGAGAATTCGTGCGGGTAGCGGTTGCGGGCATTGGGATCGATACCGACCTCGCGCAAAGCTTCAACAGCCCGCTGGTCGCGCTGCCTGCCCGAAAGCTGCGGCTCGTGGACCAGCAGGCCTTCGGTGACGACCTGACCGACGGTCATGCGCGGCGACAGCGAGCCGAACGGGTCCTGGAAGACGAGTTGCAACTCGCGCCGCAGCGGCCGCATCGCCTGCCGGTCGGCATGGGAAATATCCTTGTCGTCGAAGCGGATGACGCCGTCACTGGGCAGCAGTCTGAGCAAAGCACGGCCAAGGGTCGATTTGCCCGAGCCCGACTCGCCGACGATGCCGATGGTCTGCCTGCGCTTCAACCGGATCGAGATGCGGTCGACGGCCCTGAGCAGCATCGGCTCGCCGGCCAGGAAACCCCCGCCGATCCTGAACGTCACCTCGACGTTGCGGCCTTCCAGAAGCACCGGCGCATTGGGCGGCGGAGGATCCTTGCCGCCCGTCGGTTCGGCCGCAAGAAGCATCTTCGTGTAGTCGTGCTTCGGCGCCGAAAACAGCGCCTCGGTTTCCCCCTGCTCCACCACCTCGCCGGAGCGCATGACATAGACGCGGTCGGCGAAGCGGCGCACGATGCCGAGATCGTGGGTAATGAAGACGATCGCCATGCCGAGCTTCTGCTGCAGCTCCGCCAACAACGTCAGGATCTCGCCCTGGATGGTGACGTCGAGCGCCGTGGTCGGCTCGTCGGCGATCAGGATGTCGGGATCGTTGGCGAGCGCCATGGCGATCATGACGCGCTGACGCTGGCCGCCCGACATCTCGTAGGGATAGGATTTCATCCGCCGTTCCGGATCGGGAATATGGACCAGGCGCAAAAGCCTCAGCGCCTCCTTGCGCGCCTCGGCAGCGCCCAATCCACGATGGCGGCGGATCGGCTCGATGAGCTGGTTGCCGATGGTGTAGAGCGGATCGAGCGAGGTCATCGGCTCCTGGAAGATCATGCTGATCTTCGAGCCTCGCACCTTGTTGAGATCGGACTTGCCGAGCTCAAGAAGATTGCGGCCGCGATAGTCCACCGTGCCGCTGGCCTCGCCGTTGGAGGCAAGCAGGCGCATGGCGGCCATCATGGTCTGGCTCTTGCCCGAGCCGGACTCGCCGACGACGGCGACGGTCTCGCCGGCGCCGACATGGATATTGATGCCCTTCACCGCCTCGACCGTGCCGTCGAGGGTGCGGAAACGGACCCTGAGGTCCCTCACGTCGAGGATCGTTGCGTCGCTCATCTCAGCGATCCTTCGGGTCGAGCGCGTCGCGCAGGCCGTCGCCGACGAAATTCAGTGCGAACAGCGTCGAGACGAGGAAGAAGGCCGGAAACAAAAGCAGCCAGTTGGCGGTGCCGATGTTCTTGGCGCCGGTCGAGATCAGCACACCCCAGCTCGTCATCGGTTCCTGCACGCCGAGGCCGAGGAAAGACAGGAAGCTTTCCAAGATGATGACCTGCGGCACCAGAAGCGTCATGTAGATCACCACCGGGCCGAGCAGGTTGGGGATGACGTGGCGCGAAAGGATGCCGCGCGCGCCGATGCCCAGCGCTTCCGCCGCCTGGACATATTCCTGCCGGCGGATCGACAGCGCCTGCCCGCGCACGATGCGCGCCATATCCAGCCACAATACCGCGCCGACGGCGAGGAACATCAGCACGAAATTGCGTCCGAAAAAGACGACCAGCATGATGACGAAGAAGATGAAGGGCAGCGAATAAAGCACGTCCACGACGCGCATCATCACCTCGTCGACCTTGCCGCCGAGAAAACCGGCAGTCGAGCCGTAGAGCACGCCGATGACGACGGCGACGACGCCGGCGAGCAGGCCGATCGACAGCGATATGCGTCCCGCCATCAGGGTGCGGGAGAGCAGGTCGCGGCCGACATTGTCGGTGCCGAAGAAGAAATATTGCTGCCTGACGGCGGCGCTGAACGTCATTTCGAGCCCGTCCGGCAACTTCGCTTCAACCTTGGCGTCGTCGAAGGTGTCGGAGCGGTCGATGTAGCGCAGATAGCGCTCATCGATCGGCCGGGTCGCGATGACGGTAACGACGGCGCGGCTGTCCTCCAGCTTCCAATCCTTCAGATCTACGCGCATGCGCTTCAGCACGTCGTCCAGCGCGCCCTGCACCATCTCCGCCTTCGGATAGGCGGAGAAGCTCGGCGGCGTTCGCACATAGTCGGAATAGATGGTGGTATAGTTATGCGGCACGAACCAGGGGCCGGCGACGCACACAATCGCCATCAGGACCAGATAGCACAAGCTGACCATGGCGGCGCGGTTCGCCTTCAGGCGTGCCCAGGCATCGCCCCAGAGCGATCGACCGACGATGGCGGCGGGAGCGGCGGCGGCGACCTCAGTCATAGCGCACCCTCGGATCGACCACGGCATACATGATGTCGACGATGAGGTTGAAGACGATGGTGAAGATGGCGATCACCACCACCGTGCCCATCACGAGCGTGTAGTCGCGGTTGAGCGCAGCGTCGACGAAGTAGCGACCGACGCCTGGAATGGCGAAGATCGTCTCGACGATGATGGACCCGGTCAGCAGCGCGGCAGCGGCCGGGCCGGTGAAGGAAACGATCGGCAGGACGGCGCCGCGTAGTGCGTGCTTGACGACCACCGACCAGTCGGAAAGGCCGAGCGCGCGGGCCGTGCGGATATGGTGCGAGTGCAGAGATTCAATCATCGAGCCGCGCATAAGGCGCGCGACGATGGCGATCTGCGGCAAAGCGAGCGTGATAACCGGCCCGATCTTGTTGACGAAGGCGCCATCGCCCCAGCCGCCGATCGGCAGCAGCTTCCACGTCAGGCCGAAGACGAGCTGGATGATCGGCGCGATGACGAAGGTCGGGATGGTGGAACCGGCGGTGGCCAGCGCGATCACCGAATAGTCGCCCGCCTTGTTCTGGTTCAGCGCCGCCACGGTGCCGAGCAAGGAGCCGAGCAGCAAAGCGAGGACGAGTGCGGACGCGCCGAGCTGGATCGAAATCGGCAGGCCCTTAGCGAAAAGCTCGCCGACGGTGAAGTCCGGCAGATTGTAGCTTGGGCCGAAATCGCCGTGCGCAAGGTTTTTCAGGTAGTGGAGATACTGCACCCAGAGCGGATCGTTGAGGCCGAACTGGGCTTCCAGGTTGGCCTTGATCTCGGGGCTCAGGCCCCGCTCCTGGTTGAACGGGCCGCCAGGCGCGACCCTGATCAGGAAGAATGCCAGCGTCACGATGACGAATAGCGTCGGTATGGCGGTCAGCAACCGCCGGAACACGTAGAGAAGCACCGTCCCCTCCCCGCTTGAGCAAGGGGCCGCCGCTCCCGGCATGGGAACGGCGGCTGACTAAGTCAGTCCTTGCTGATGAAGCGGGACGGATGAACATCCATCACGTTGTCGACGAAGCCGTGCAGCTTCGGCGAAACGATGTCGTGGTAGCTGTAGTAGAGGAGCGGGATGTTGCCGACATTGTCGACGAGCACGCGCTCGGCCTCAGACAGATCCTTCATGCGTTCCTGCGGATTGCCACCGGCTGCAGCGGCCTTGTCCATGGCCTTCTCGAAATCGGCGTTGTCGAAATCGGAGTAGTTGTTGCCGCTGGCCTTGCGCGAGATGCCGAGGAAGGTCTCGGGATCCTTGTAGTCGGCGATCCAGCCGGCGCGGGCGACGTCGTAATTGCCCTTCTGCTCCAGGAAGCTGTAATGCGTCTTGGTGTCGGTGTTGAGCAGCGTCACCTCGACGCCGAGCGGCTTCAACTGCTCCTGGATGGCCACGGCCGTGTTCTTGTGGTTCTCCGAGGTGTTGTAGCGGATCTCCATCTTCAGCGGATGCTCGGGCGTATAGCCGAGCTTCTCGAGAATCTTCTTGGCCTCGTCTTCACGGTCGATCTGCGGCATGTCGGCATATTTGGCCAGCGCCGGCGTGTAGCCCTCAATGCCGGGCGGAACCATGGAATAGCCGGGTAGCATGGAATTCTGCCAGACCTTCTCGGCGAGGAAATCGCGGTCGATGGCCATGGAGATGGCGTTGCGCAACTCGACATTGTCCCACGGCGCCTTGTCGGTCTTGATGGCGTAGTAATAGGTGCCGAGATAGGGGCCGACCTTGATCTGGTCGCCAAACTTGGCCTGGAGATCCGCCAGCTGCTCGGTCGGCAGGTCGTCGTAGCTGTCGAGTTCGCCGGCCTCGAAGCGCTTGATCGCGGAGGCGCGGTCTTCGGTCGGTATGTAGTTCACCGTATCGATCTTGACGGTGTCCGCATCCCAGAACTTCGGATTCTTGACCAGCTTGATATGATCGTTCGGCACCCACTCGGCCAGTGTATAGGCGCCGTTTGAGACCAACTTGCCGGCCTTGACCCAATCGGCGCCGAGCTTGTCGATGGAGGCCTTGCTGACCGGGTAGGTCGCCTGATGGGTCAACATTTCGAGGAAGTACGGCGTCGGCGCCTTGAGCGTGACTTCCAGCGTGGTGGCGTCGATCGCCTTGACGCCCATGTCCTCGGGCTTGCCCTTCTTGGTGTTGACCTCCTCGGCACCCTTGATCGGGTAGAGCATCGAGGCGTATTCGGCGCCGGTCGCCGGATCTTCCAGCCGATGGAAAGCGTAGACGAAATCTTCCGCGGTCACGGGGCTGCCGTCGGACCACATGCCGTCCTTGCGCAGCTTGAAGGTGTAGACCGTGCCATCGTCCGAAACCGTCCAGCTTTCGGCGGCACCGGGAATGACGTTCGCCTTCTGGTCCTGCATGACGAGGCCCTGGAACAGGTCGCGCAGCACGTTGGCTTCATAGATAGTCGAGGTCTTGTGCGGATCGAGCGATTCGGGCTCGGCGGCGCTGCCGCGATTGTAGACCACATCCGCGAAAGCCGGTGCCTGGAACGCACCGGCCGAAACAGCCAGAGTAGCGGCGAATACGGTCGCCTTGAGCATTGTCTTCAGCATGAAGTTCTCCCTGATGGCGTGCGCCCCTCAAACACGCCTTGCGAGTGTTGACGCCCCGAACCGGTTCACCCGGTTTCGTTGGCGAGCCGTCGGTCCCTGGCCGCGGCTGGTGTCAGGACACTAGACACGACGAAATCTTATTTCAACAGCCTCCTTGG
>JBQCHN010000065.1:0-10806 GCA_051954615.1 Mesorhizobium sp.
CAAGGGAGGCGTCTACGGTGCCCAGTTGGGCGACCTCGTCGCGCGTGACGCCGAGCTTGCCGATCAGCTTGGCCAGCCCGTATTGCGGATGGCCGAGCAGGGCGGGAGCGGCGCCGGGTCGGGTGATGGCGGCGAAGGACACGGCGTCCATCGCAGCGTCCAGCCCCGGCAGCACGACGGCGCCGTTGGGGAGCGCGGCGATCGTCGCCAAAAGTTCGGCGGTGGCGGGAATGGAACCGGTCGAACCGGCGGCGATCACCGGCCCGGCGGGCGGACTGCGCTTCAGCCGTGCCGCCTCCAGCCGGATCAGCGTGCTGCGGCGCGCGGCCGGGTCGGAGCGGTCGCGCTCGGTCAGCAGCGCCGGCCAGTTCTCGGTGACGATTTTCAGGAAATCCAGCGTCACCTGCCACCAGCCGGCGAGACTGCCCTCGACCAGTCCTGCGAGCTTGGCCCAGTCGGCGCCTTCCGTCTCGATCTCGTCCATCAGGGCGCACAGGTCGCGCGCCAGCCACACGGCGTCTGCCGCCGAGGCCGGCACCACCACCTCCTCGTCGAACAGCGCCGCGACATGCGCAGGCAGCCGTCGCTTCCAGGCGCGCACCAGCGGCGCCAGCAGCAGCAACCGCTCGGTCGCGGCGATGGGCGGCGGGATGGCTGCGGCCTCGGGCTGTTCCATGTCGAAGGCGGCTTCGTCTTCGTCGAACTCGCCGAGCGGCCGGATCAGCGGCAGGATGGCGGATTTGCCGCCCAGCACCTCGGCGAAGACGCCGCGCAGCGCCCGCGCCGCGCGGCGCGTCGGCACGTAGATGGTGGCGTCGGCCAGCGCCAGCGGATCGCCGTCGAAGCGGAAGCCGGGAACCAGTCTGCCTTCCAGCAGCGCCCGCGCCAGCGTCTCAAGGAACGGCGCGCCGGAAGGGATGGAAAGAACGCGGCCGCTCATGGCCTCACGGAAAGCGCCTCGGCGACGGCGGTCTCTGCTGGCGCGATGGCGTCGGGCGTGCCGACGGTGATCCAGCGTCCGTGCATCACCATGCCGAAGAGCCGGCCGGCGGCGATGGCTGTATCGAAGAAGCGGTTGAGCGACAGTGGCCCGGAAGGCGCACCGGCGAAGATGCGCGGATTGATGACGGCCGCACCGGCGTAGATCACGCCGGCCGGATCGCCGCGCGAGCGCGAGAGGCGTCCGTCGTCGGAGAGCAGGAAGTCGGTGCCGCCGGAGTGGCCGGTAGTGGTTTCGAGGGCGGAAAGCATCAGCAGAATATCCATCCGCGCCGCGTCCCATGCAAGGGCGAGACGGGCAAGGTTCGGCTGTCCGGCGTCGATCCAGAAAGTGTCGGCGTTGAGGATATAGAAGGGCTCGGTGCCGATCAGCGGCAGCGCCTTGACGATGCCGCCGGCGGAGTCGAGCAGACCGTCGCGCTCGTCGGAAATGACGATGCGGGGGGCCTTGCGGTCCGCGACATGGGCGATGATCTGGTCCGGCAGGTAATGCACGTTGACGATCGCCGTCTCGACGCCGGCCACCGCCAGGCTGTCCAGTCCGCGGTCGAGCAACGTCCTGCCGGCGATCTTTATCAGCGGCTTCGGCATCGTGTCGGTGATCGGCCGCATCCGCTTGCCGAGCCCGGCGGCCAGAACCATGGCCGTCTTCGGCGTTCCTGTGCCTTCTGCGCTCACAGCGCCCGTTCCTCCAATATGCCGTGCTTCTCGTAGAAAGCCTTCAATCCGGCAAGGGCGGGATGCGCCAGCGCACGCCTTAGATAGTCGCGGATGCGCGGCAGGTGTTTCAAATAGGTCGGTTTGCCGTCGCGGCGGTCGAGCCGGACGAAAATGCCTAGAATCTTGGAGTTGCGCTGCGCCGCCATGACCGCGTAGGCCTCGGCGAAGGTGTCGGCATCGAAGGGGCCGGCCGCCTGCCGTGCCGCGACATAGGCATCGTAAGTCACTTTTTCGACCTCGGGCGAAACCGTCACCCGCGCATCCATGGCGAGCGAGGCGACGTCATAGGCCGAGGGGCCGACCAGCGCGTCCTGGAAGTCGAGAATGCCGAGCCGGTCATGGCCTTTGCGCTTCGGTCGCCAGACGATATTGGGCGAGTGGAAATCGCGCAGCATCAGGGTCGTTTCGGCCCCGGCGAGGCGGTCGAACAAGGCGTTCCATTCGCGGTGGTAGCCATCGCGGACGGCATCGCTTGCCGGGGCGCCGGTGACGGCCGGGATGTACCAGTCGACAAGCAGGTCGGCTTCGATCGCCATTGCGGCGCGGTCGAAGGGCGGCACTTCGTGGGCGACGCCGGGCGCGGCTTCCGGACTGTATGGCCAGGACTGGCCGTGCATGAAGGCAAGCAGCTCCGCGGCGGCGGCATAGCGTTCGGCCACCGGGCGGCCCGCAGCGTCGAGGAAAGGACCCGAGCCGAGATGTTCCGTCAGCAGGAACCCCCGGTCGAGGTCCTGCGCGAAGATTTCCGGCACGCTGACGCCGCCGGCGGCCAGCGCCCGGTCTATCGCGACGAAGGCGGCGACGGTGCGTGAGGTATGGGCGATTTCCGCATAGGCCTTGCCGTCGCGCACCGGCGGGCCGAGCACCAGCGGCGGCGAGTTCATCAGCACGCGCGGCTCTGCGTCAGGTAAGCGGACGATCTCATAGGAGCGCGCCGAGGCGTCGCCGACGAAATGGCGACGGGTGGCATCGTTCCAGCCGGACTGGCCGAGGAAATCGCGCATCGCCAGCGAGCGGGTGATGCGCTCGAACGTGGGCCCCCCGCCGGACAGGCGTGCCAGCCGGCCGTTTCCCTCATGCTCCAGGGCGACCGTGACGGCGCCGGGCGGGAGGCGGTCCGCCGCACGCTCCGGCCACTCGACCAGCGCCGCACCCTGCGCCAGTGACTCGTCGAAGCCGAGTTCGTCCAGTTCGGACGAATCTGCCAACCGGTAGAGGTCGAAATGGTGGATGGGCACGCGGCCGTCGTAGCTTTGCACCAGCGTGAAGGTGGGGCTGGGAACGTCGAGGCCGGGATCGTCGGCAAGAGCCCGGATCAGCGCCCGCGCCAGCGTCGATTTGCCTGCGCCGAGATCGCCCGACAATGCCAGCACGTCACCGGGGCGGAGCGCCATTGCGAGGTCCTCGCCGAGGCGGACCGTCGCCGCCTCGTCCGCCAGCAGCCGCTCAATGGCCGGACCCGCCATGCGGCGCGCTACTCGGCGGCTTCGCGGATGCCTGAGGGGGCGTCCGGGAAGGTGCAGATCACCGTTGTGCCACGCGCCTCGCCGGTGTCGATGCGCACCGTGCCGCCATGCAGTTCGACGAAGCTCTTGACGATCGACAGGCCGAGGCCGGCGCCGCGCCTGCGGCCGCCGTTGGCGCGCGGCTCGAAACGCTTGAACACCGTTTCCAGCACGTCCGGCGCCATGCCGGGGCCGTCATCGTGGACGGCGAATTCGATGCCGTCGGCGACGCCGCGGCAGGTGAGCCTGACGGTGCTGCGTTCCGGTGCGTAGTTGGCGGCGTTGGAAAGCAGGTTGTAGAGGATCTGGCGCACGCGGATCTCGTCGCCGTGGAAACTGTGCGGAGCGCCGGCTGCCTCTACCTCGAGCATGATCCCGTGCTCCTCCAGCCGGTCGGCCACCAGTTCGGCGGCCGCGGCGATGGTGCGGCCGACCTCGACCTCCGAGATGTCGAGTTGCATGATGCCGGCATCGACCGTGGCGAGGTCGAGGATGTCGTTGACGATGGTGAGCAGCACCGACGAGGACGAGCCGATGTGCTCGAGATATTCGCGCTGCTTGCCGGTCAGTGGTCCGGTGGCCGGCAGCGCCATCAGTTCGGTGAAGCCGATGATGTTGGTCAGCGGCGAGCGCAGTTCGTAGGACACGTGCTGCACGAACTCGTTCTTCAATTGGTCGGCCTTCAGCAGGGCCTCGTTCTTGTCCTTCAGCGCCCGCTCGACGTTGACGCTGTCGGTGACGTCGACGAAGGTCATCATCACCTGGCCGTTCGGCAGGTGGATCGCGGCATGCCTGAGCACGCTGCCGTCGGTCAGTTCGACCTGCCCGTGGCGGTCGCGGCGCTCCTCGTCGAAACCGGTGACGGTGGCGACGAAAGCCGCCCATGGGCTATCCTTCGCGCGCCTGTCGGCGATGGTGCGGATCGCCGACACATGCACGCCCGGCTTTACCACATCGGCGTTCAACCCCCACAGGGTGGTGAAGGCTGGGTTGGACAGGCGCAGCCGCCCGTCCGGGCCGAACACGGCCACGCCCTCGGCCAGATTGTCCAGCGTCTCGCCCTGCACGCGCACCGCCGTCTGGTAGCGGCTTTCGAGGTCGATCTTCTCGGTCAGGTTCTCGAACACCCAGGTGACGCCGCCCTTGGGCTGCGGGTTGGCCAGCACGCGGATGGTCTTGCCGTCCGGCAGGTGCCACCAGTGCTCCTGCGATTCGACGGCGCGGTAGGCGGACAGAAGCCCCTCTTTCCAGCGCCGCCATTCGGGCTGCTCGGCGATCTTGCCCTCGGCGCGAAGCCTGTCGAGCACCAGCGCGTTGTCGGGCGCGCTGCTGAGGAAGGCGCTGTCCAGCTCCCACAGTTTCTGGAAGGCCTGGTTGAAGAAGCGCAGCTTCTGGTCGGCATCGAAGATGGCGACGGCCGTGTTGAGTTGGTCGAGCGTATCGGCGTGGCTGCGCACCGTGCGCTCGTATTCCGCGCGCACCTGCTCGATCGCGCTGACGTCGCTGGCGAGCCCGGCGGAGCCGTCTGCTGCGGCGAAGTCGGTGACGGCGAACATGTGCCGGTCGCCGCCGACAACGGTAGAAAGCGTCTGCTCGAAGACCGGTCGTGCCGTGTGCGCCTCGGCGATCGCCGTGCGCGCCTGACTGCCCAGAAACTCCTTGCCGTCGCGTACGGCCGCGCCGCCGTCGGCTGCCTCGACGGCGGCGGCATAGGCCCGGTTCGCCCATTTCAGGGCGCCGTCGGCGGCCCGGATCCAGACCGGCATCTTCAAGGCGTCGAGCAGGCCGAAGACGGTATCGTGCTCGGCCGCGAGCTGCCGGTTCTCGAGTTTCAGCCGGGCGTGCCCGCGCTGTGCCTCCGACAGCGAGACGAAGCGCACGATGACATGGGCGGCGCTCTTGCGGCCTTGCACCTCGAGCGGCTGGCCGCTCTGCGATTCGATGACGAGGTCGAAAGCCCTTCCTTTCTCGCGCAGTGCCGTGACGGCATGTTCGAGCGCGGTCGCCGAGCGCGGCATCATCCAGCGGCCGAAGGCGAGGAAGGCCGACCGGTCTTCCGGAGCTCCGCTTTCCAGCGGCAAGGCGCCGACCAGTTCCGGTCGCCTGTCGTCGCCGGACCAGACCACGACACGCTGGTCGCGCAGGTTGAGCAGCGCTTCGCTCCGTTGCAAGGCGGCATTGACGTCGGCGATCCGTGCCCTGAGCACGACGTTCTCGGCAGCGGTCCTGGCCCGTTCGCGGATCGTTATGATGGCCAAAAGCAGCGCCGCGCCCATGACGCCGGCCAGTACGGCGAGCTGTATGACCTCGACCGTGCTGATTGGTGGGGCGGTTGGGGTGGCCTGGGCAAATGCGGCGACAGGGGCGAGCAAGCCTGCCAGCGCGGAGCCTGCCATGAGCAGCGCCCGCCGCGAGCGACCTGGTCCGGTCTCCGCGCAAATGCCGGGCACGCTGCCCGTCGAATCCTTCTGGCCGCCGCTAGCGGCCTGTCCCGCGCGATGCGGGTCTTCCCCCGGCATGTCCGATCCTCTCCGCCGCCTGAACAAGACCGCCCGATCATCGCTTGCTCCCGGAATCGGTACCGACGCGCCCTCGCGGACACGCAAAGTACGCTCCGATACCGTGGAAGGCTGCTCATGGCCGCTCGACCGGACCCCCTCGGCCCGAAGCCATGCGCGAGCCGGAAGCTTCGCGAATCACCCCACAATAGCCTCTTGCCGAATCGGCGTGAAGCAGCGGTGCGCGCAAAAAAGAAGCCGGGCGAAATGTCAATCGCCCGGCATCAATATGTTGTGGTATTTTCCGCTATGGTTAATAGCGGTAGTGTTCCGGCTTGAACGGACCCTTGGGCGTCACGCCGATATAGGCGGCCTGCTCGTTCGACAGTTCGGTCAGCCTGGCGCCGAGTTTGTCGAGATGCAGCTTGGCCACCTTCTCGTCGAGGTGCTTGGGCAGCACGTAGACCTCGTTCTTGTACTGGCCGGGCTTGGTGTAGAGCTCGATCTGCGCCAGCACCTGGTTGGTGAAGGACGCCGACATGACGAAGCTCGGATGGCCGGTGGCATTGCCGAGGTTGAGCAGGCGGCCCTCGGAAAGCAGGATCATGCGCTTGCCGTCCGGGAAGGCGATCATGTCGACCTGCGGCTTGACGTTGGTCCACTTCAGGTTGCGCAGCGACGCGACCTCGATCTCGTTGTCGAAGTGGCCGATGTTGCCGACGATCGCCATGTCCTTCAGCTTGCGCATGTGGTCCAGCGTCAGCACATCCTTGTTGCCGGTGGCGGTGATGACGATGTCGGCGGAGCCGATGGCGTCGTCCATGGTGACGACCTCGAAGCCGTCCATCGCCGCCTGCAGGGCGCAGATCGGATCGGCCTCGGTGACTTTCACGCGCGCGCCTGCACCCTTCAGCGAGGCGGCCGAGCCCTTGCCGACGTCGCCATAGCCAGCGACGATGGCGACCTTGCCGGCCATCATCACGTCGGTGCCGCGGCGGATGCCGTCGACCAGCGATTCCTTGCAGCCGTACTTGTTGTCGAACTTCGACTTGGTGACGGAATCGTTGACATTGATTGCCGGGAAGGGCAGCAGGCCCTTTTTCTGGAGCTGGTAGAGGCGGTTGACGCCGGTGGTGGTTTCCTCGGTGACGCCGCGGATCGCTTCGCGCTGCTTGGTGAACCAGCCGGGAGAAGCCGCCATGCGCTTCTTGATCTGCGCGAACAGGATTTCCTCTTCCTCGCTGCCCGGCTTCGACAACACATCCTCGCCGGCTTCGGCGCGGGCGCCGAGCAGGATGTACATGGTGGCGTCGCCGCCGTCGTCGAGGATCATGTTGGAAAGGCCGCCGTCGGTCCACTGGAAGATCTGGTCGGTATAGGTCCAGTAGTCTTCGAGGCTCTCGCCCTTGACGGCGAAGACCGGGACACCGGAGGCTGCGATCGCAGCCGCGGCATGGTCCTGCGTGGAGAAGATGTTGCACGAGGCCCAGCGCAACTCGGCGCCGAGCGCCTTCAGCGTCTCGATCAGCACGGCGGTCTGGATGGTCATGTGCAGGGAGCCGGTGATGCGCGCGCCCTTGAGCGGCTTGGAAGCGCCGAATTCCTCGCGCGCGGCCATAAGGCCCGGCATTTCCGTCTCGGCGATCTCGATTTCCTTGCGGCCCCAGTCGGCGAGCGAAATGTCGGCGACCACGTAATCCTTGCGATCCGTCATGGCAGTTCTCCGGTGAAATCCGTTGTTCGGGCGCCAGCGCCGGCGGCGCGAAGAAAGGGCGCGATCGGCCGCCTGACTAGCAGAAACGGCCGCTATCGACAATGGCACATAAAGAAATCTTTATGCCTGTATGTCGATCTGCTCAGATCTCCTCGCCGAAACGCTGAGCGATGAGTTCGCCGAGCGCCGTGACGGCTTCCTCGGCCTGCGGGCCGCTGGCGACGATGCGGATCGAACAGCCGGGACTGGCTGCCAGCATCATCAGCCCCATGATCGAGGTGCCGCCGACCCTCGCCCCGTCCTTCTCGACCTCGATGGTCGCCTCGAAGCTGCCGGCGACCTGCACGAACTTGGCCGAGGCGCGGGCATGCAGGCCGCGCTGGTTGACGATGAGGAACTCGCGGATGACGGGTGCGTCGGAGGTTTCGCTCATTTGCTGGCAAGCAGTTGGCTGGCGACGTTGATGTATTTGCGGCCGGCGGCCTGCGCCTCTTCCAGCGCGACGGCCATGTTGTCGGTCTTGCGCACGCTGGAGAGCTTGATCAGCATGGGCAGGTTCATGCCGGCGATGACCTCGGTCCGCCCCGCCTCCATCACCGAGATGGCGAGGTTGGAAGGCGTGCCGCCGAACATGTCGGTGAGCACGATGACGCCGGCACCGGTATCGACGCGGGCGACGGCCTCGACGATGTCGCGACGCCGCTGTTCCATGTCGTCGTCGGCGCCGATCGCCACCGTCTCGAAATTTTCCTGCGGGCCGACCACGTGTTCCACCGCGTGGCGGAACTCGGTGGCCAGATGACCGTGCGTTACGAGCACGAGTCCGATCATTCTTTGGCGGCTCCCGTCATGGGCCCTTCACGGGCGCATCTTATGCTTGCCGTCCATGCTGGCGGCGGGAGCGCTATCTTGTCGACGCGGGAGGCGTTGGCAAGCCCCAAAAAACGCCATTTCTGGCCATTTTGACGCATTGCAGCATGGAACTGCCTGTTCCTTAGGCGAAAGGCGGAAGTCCTAGCAGCGTAGCGACCAGCGGCAGGGCGGCTGGAACGTTACGCTGGGCGAGATCAAAACGGGGCAGCGCGCAGCCGGCAATCGTCTCGGTCGCGTTGTCCTGCAAGCGAGCCGCAGCACCTTCGGCGACGAGGCGCAGGACGAGGTCGATCACCACCGCCTGTTCGGCCGGGACTGGTCGCGGCCCGATGCCCGGCACTTCGACGAGGCCGGTGATTGTGGCAGGCGCCTGGGCGAGCAGACGCCCGCCGCGCGCCTTGACGAGGATCTGATCGTCACTGACCAGCCTGGCAAAGCGCCCATGCGTGCAAAAATGCCCGACAAGGGCGAGCGCCAGCGTCGTCTTGCCGGAGCCCGACGGCCCGGTGACGAGGATGCCGCGATCGCCCAGCACGAGGGCGGTGCCATGGATATTGGGTAAACCGCTCATCAGTTCAGAACCTGCCTGGGACCATACAGATATTAGCCGTCCGCCGGCAAGGTGACGATGAAACGTGCGCCCCTGATCTCGCCCGGCTTGGTACCGGGGATGTTCTCCGCCGTCAGCGTGCCGCCATGCGCTTCGACGATCTGCCGGCTGATGGACAGGCCGAGACCGGAATTCTGGCCGAACGCCTCGCTGGCCGGTCGGTCGGTGTAGAAGCGCTCGAAGATGCGGTCGATCTTCTCGGCGCGGATACCGGGCCCGTTGTCGTCGACGGTGACGATGTTGAACTTGCCCGAGCGCTCCAGTGAAATGGTGATGTGGCCATGTTCGTCCGGCACGAAGGAGCGCGCATTCTCGATCAGGTTGGTGATGACCTGGCCGAGCCTGAGGTCGTGGCCGGCCACCTGATATCCCTTTACGCCCTGCGGCAGCTTGGCCACCTTGAGTTCCAGCTCGACCGCCTTCTTGTGGTGGGAGGCTTCGCTGGAGATGGAAACGAGGTCGGTGATGAACTTTTTCAGGTCCACCTTGCCGGCATCCTCGCGCGCCAGTTCCGCATCGAGGCGCGAGGCGTCGGAAATGTCTGTGATGAGGCGGTCGAGGCGCTTCACGTCGTGCTGGATGACCTCCATCAGGCGGCTGCGCGACGTCTCGTTCTTGGCCAGCGGCAGCGTCTCGACGGCACTGCGCAGCGAGGTCAGCGGGTTCTTCAGTTCGTGCGACACGTCCGCGGCGAAGCTTTCGATCGCCTCGATGCGCGCATAGAGCGCGTTGGTCATGTCGCGCACGGCAAGCGACAGGTTGCCGATCTCGTCCTGGCGGTCGGAGAAGTCGGGTATCTCCTCGCGGTTCTTGACGCCGCGCCTGACACGCACCGCCGCCGCCGAAAGCCTTCTCAGCGGCGTGGCGATGGTGGAAGCGAGCAGCAGCGACAGGATGGCGGTGACAAGCGCGGCGATGCCGAAGACGCGCAGGATCGCCTTGCGCTCGGCGGCGACGATCTTGTCGATGTCGCCGCCCTCGGTGGAAAGCAGCAGCACGCCGAGCACCGCGCGGAAACGCTGGATCGGCACCGCCACCGAGACGATCTGCTCGCCCTTTTCGGAGATGCGCACGATGGTGGACGGACTGCCCGTCAGCGCCTTGACCACTTCCGGGAACGCGGCGCCGTTGCCGCCCGGCTGCTCCTTGTAGATCGGCAGGTCGGAATTGCGGAAGAAGCTGAAGACGAACTTCTCGACGCGCTCGAGCAGGCCCGGCTCTTCCTCCTCTATCGGCGGCACGTCGTAGCGCAGGATCTGGCCGCGCGAATAGAGATGGCGGGAATCGAGCAGCAGGTTGGTGTCGCGGTCGTAGATGCGCGCGCGCGTGCGCGTCGGCGAGATGAGCCGCCGCAGCACCGGCGCGACGCGCTCGGGATTGATCGGGAAGTCGAGATTGTCGAGCTGGTCGCTCGAGGGACCGGTGCTTTCGCCCGCCTGCAGTTCGAGCAGCTTTTCCGGATCGATGGAGATGGAGTCCGTCTCCACCGTCGCCGAGGCGGCGATGGCGCCGGCGATGATCTCGCCCTGGGTCAGCAGGCTGAGCACGCGCGCCTCGATCAGGCCCTGGCGGAACTGGTTCAGGTAGAGGAACCCGACGAGCAGCGCGATCAGCCCGACGAGGTTGAGGACGACGATGCGGCGCGTCAGGCTCGACGAGGCGCGCTGCCCGACCGCGTCCCAGAGGGCGCGCGGCCAGGCGAGAGGTCGGGACAGGGTCTGCGCCAGGGATGTCCGGGGCTGCGCATCCTCGGTCTGGACGGGGGTACGGGCGGTCACGCGGCGGAACCCTGGATCACGCCTCCTTGAACCGGTAGCCGACGCCGTAGAGTGTCTCGATCATGTCGAAGCTCTGATCGGTCACCTTGAACTTCTTGCGCAACCGCTT
>JBQCHN010000066.1:0-3254 GCA_051954615.1 Mesorhizobium sp.
GACAGCGGCAAGGTGCCGGGCCGTGCCTTCAAGGCAGACCTGACCGTCACTTTCGCGCGGAAAAAACCCGGTCATCTGCTTTTGCCCGGCCGCGAGCTCTGCGGCGAGATCGTGCTGGCCGATATCGGCATCACCGACGCCATCGTCCTTTCCGTCGGCGCCAGGACCTTCGCCAACGAGCCGGAACTGTGGTGTGTCGCGCTGCCGATCCCGGCGATCGACACGCACAAATACAGGCGCGGCCACGTCGGCGTCTTTTCCGGCGGACCGGCTTCGACAGGCGCTGCGCGATTGTCCGCCATGGCTGCGGCGCGCGCCGGGGCAGGGGCCGTCACGGTGCTGTCGCCGGGCAGCGCCATGCAGGTCAACGCCGCGCATCTCACCGCGATCATGCTGCGCCGGACGGACGACGCTTCCGACCTTGACGCTTTCCTGGCCGACCGCCGTCCCTCCGCCTTCGTGCTGGGACCCGGCTTCGGCGTCGGCGAGAAACTGCGCGGCTTCGCCTTGGCCGCGATGGCACGTGGCGGGGGTGAGGGGCGATCCGGCGTGGAAGGTCTTGTGCTCGATGCCGACGGCATCACCGCTTTTCGCGACGACCCTGCGCCCCTTTTTCAGGCTGCCGGCGCCGCCAACGCTCCCGCCCTGGTGCTGACCCCGCATGAGGGCGAGTTCGCCCGGCTGTTCCCGGACTTGGCAGCGGACGAAACGCTTTCGAAGCTGGACAAGGCACGCAAGGCGGCGACCCACGCACACGGTGTGGTCGTCTACAAGGGACCGGATACGGTGATTGCCGCTCCCGACGGTCGCGCTGCAATCAACGCCAACGGCGCTCCATGGATGGCGACGGCAGGCTCCGGCGACGTGCTAGGCGGCATCGTCGCCGGCTTGATGGCGCAGGGCATGCCGGCCTTCGAGGCTGCCTGCGCGGCCGTCTGGCTTCATGCCGAGGCGGGCGCCCGCTTCGGGCCGGGCCTCGTCGCCGAAGACTTGCCGCAGGCGCTGGTGCCGGTGTTGCGCGAATTGCTCGGCGGGGCCGGCTAGCGTTCACTCGTCCTTGTCCGCGGCGAAGCAAATCAGGTTATTGTCGGGGTCGCTGACGATGAAGGTACGGGAGCCCCAGGGCTCGGTCTTGAGCGTTTGGAAAAACGGCACGCCCGCCGGTTCATAATCGGAGAACAACGTCTTGATGCCCTGATCCAGCACGATGGTGGCAACGACGAGATGTTCGGGCACGATGCGGTCGGTATCGATCACCGGCCGGTCGACCTGGCGAAGGTTGAGGCGTGCGCCGTCGCGAACGACCTGCGCGTAAAACGCAGGCTCGCCGTAGGTGAAGCGGACAGCGAAGCCGAGCTTGCCGGTGTAGAAATCGCAGGCCCGGCCGATGTCGGCGACGAAAAGCTGCGGTTCGGCAAGAGCAAGCAGCGGCACCTTTCCGGACGTGGGGGAAGGGTTCATAAACCGAAGTCCTTTCTTCAGCGCTTTTTCGATTTTCAAGCCGTATCGGCGCCGTCGGTCAACATGCAGCACATCCCGTATTGTCTGTCCGTTGCTCCGGCCTATCTTTTGGGGCGGCCCGTCGGGCGTGGTTGACTTGGCACCGGCCTTCCGATTTACACCGACCCAACACCATCCTACGGAAAAATCCCGACAATTCGGACGCCTCCCATGCTTGAGAAAACCTATGACGCTAGAAGCGTCGAGCCGAAGATCGCGAAGGCCTGGGAAGAGGCGGACGCCTTCCGCGCCGGCGCCGGGTCGGAGGAGGGCGCCGAAGCCTTCACCATCGTCATCCCGCCGCCCAACGTCACCGGCTCGCTGCATATGGGCCATGCGCTGAACAACACGCTGCAGGACATTCTGGTGCGCTTCGAGCGCATGCGCGGCAAGAACGTGCTGTGGCAGCCGGGCATGGACCATGCCGGCATCGCCACGCAGATGGTGGTCGAGCGCAAGCTGATGGAACGACAGATCCATCGCCGCGACCTAACCCGCGAAGAGTTCATCGAGAAGGTGTGGGAGTGGAAGGCCGAATCCGGCGGCGCCATCTTCAACCAGCTGAAGCGGCTGGGAGCCTCCGCCGACTGGTCGCGCGAGCGCTTCACCATGGATGAAGGCCTGTCGAAGGCCGTTCTGGAAGTCTTTGTCACCCTTTACAAGGAAGGGCTGATCTATCGCGGCAAGCGGTTGGTCAACTGGGACCCAAAATTCGAGACGGCCATCTCCGACCTTGAAGTCGAGAACCGCGAAGTCGACGGCCATATGTGGCACTTCAAGTACCCGCTGGCCGGCGGCGAGACGTACACCTATGTCGAGAAGGACGCTGACGGCACCATCACCTTCCAGGAGGAGCGCGACTACATTTCCATCGCCACGACCCGGCCCGAGACGATGCTGGGCGACGGCGCGGTGGCGGTGCATCCGTCCGACGAGCGCTATGCGCCCATCGTCGGCAAGCTGTGCGAAATCCCGGTCGGCCCGAAGGAGCACCGGCGGCTGATCCCCATCATCACCGACGAATATCCCGAGCCAGACTTTGGCTCGGGCGCGGTCAAGATCACCGGCGCGCACGACTTCAACGACTATCAGGTCGCCCGCCGTAACCGCATTCCGCTCTACCGGCTGATGAACGGCGTTGCCGCGATGCGCGACGACGGCGAGCCTTACGCCGTTTGTGCCGCGCAGGCGGCCGAGATCGTGCGGTCCGGCGAACTGCCGGACGAGGCGGATGTCGATGCCATCAACCTCGTGCCGGACGAGTATCGCGGCCTCGACCGCTACGAGGCTAGGCTGCGCATCGTCGACGCCATTAACGCCGACGGCCTGGCGGTGACGGTCACGGACGCCGAAGGCAATGCCGTTCCGTACGTCGAATCCAAGAAGATCATGCAGCCCTTCGGCGACCGCTCCGGCGTCGTCATCGAGCCGATGCTGACCGACCAGTGGTTCGCCGATGCCGAGACGCTGGCCAAGCCGGCGATCGCCTCGGTGCGTGAGGGGCGCACGAACTTCGTGCCGAAGAACTGGGAAAAGACCTATTTCGACTGGATGGAGAACATCGAGCCGTGGTGCATTTCGCGCCAGCTCTGGTGGGGCCACCAGATCCCGGCCTGGTACGGGCCGGACGGCCATATCTTCGTCGAGAAGTCGGAAGAGGAGGCGCTGGATGCGGCCGTCCAGCATTATCTCGCCCATGAGGGACCGTGGAAGGCCTGGGTGGAGGAAAAGCTGGAGAACTACCGGCCGGGCGA
>JBQCHN010000067.1:0-10945 GCA_051954615.1 Mesorhizobium sp.
GAATTCGATCGCACCCTCGTACTTGGTCGGCTTCTTCCAGGAGGTCAGGCGCTCGAAGCTGGCCTTGTCCAGGTCCTCGGAAATAAGGCGGATGGTGCTCGACGCCTCGACGATGACGTCGACGCGGCCGCTGCGCATGCCTGCGGTCATGGTGGTGGTGTCGGGGAAGCGCGTGATCTTGTCCTCGACCAGCCCCACGCTCTTGGCGATCTCGTTGGGCGTGGTGCCGGCGATGAAGCCGACCTTGACGTCCTTGTCGACAAGATCGTCCCAGCCGCCGATGCCCTTGGGATTTCCGGTGGCGACGATCGCCGACTGGCCTTCGATCAGGTGCGGCGTCGCGAAAGCGATCTTCTGGCAGCGCTCCGGCTTGACGAAGATCGGCAGGCACGTGTCGATGCGGCCGGCAAGGATGGCCGGGATGAAGGAATCGAAGTTCATCGCCACGCCCTGGACTTCCTCGATGCCGATGCTCTTTGCCACCGCCCGGGCGATATCGATCTCGGACCCGACCAGATTGCCCTCCGCGTCGGTATAGTTGTAGGGGCGCTCGCCGTTGAAGCCGTAGAGCAGATATTTGCGCTTGCGGATGTCCTCAAGGCTGCCGGTCGACGCCCTCGCTATATGCGGGGCGATCGACAGCCCGAGCGCTGCCGCGCCGGCGAACTTCAGAATGTCGCGACGATTCTTGACAAGATTTCCCATTCCAAACTCCCCTTGATGGGCCCTGATGGGCTTTTTAGTGATCTTCTCTGGCTACTTGGATAATTGGATACAATTCTGACTCTGGCAAGGGGATTCTTCGCGGTCTCCGGCGCCTCCCCGTTCAATAGCCAAGGGCGCACCCATCCTTTCTCGGATCGGAACCGGCCGTGAGCGTCCCGCTTTCCCAGTCGATACCGATCATCTGGGCGCCGCCCAGGGGATCGGCAGCCGGCACCAGTTCATGTCCCCAGGAACGGAGGGTGTCGCATGTATCCGGGTCCATGCCGGACTCGACCTCGACACGCCCGTTGATCGGCAGGTAGCGCGGCGCGTCGCAGGCAGCTTGCAGATCGTAGCCATGGTCATGGACGGCCGTGAGCACATGCGCATGTCCCATCGGCTGATAGTCCCCGCCCATCACCCCGAAAGACATCGCCGCGCGTCCGTCCCGACCCACCATGCCGGGAATGATCGTGTGCATCGGGCGTCGCCCGGAGCCGATCGCGTTGGGATGGCTGCGATCGATGCGGAAACTGACGCCGCGGTTTTGAAGCAGGATGCCCGTTCCAGGCGCGCAGATGCCGGAACCGAAAGAATGATAGATCGAATTTATGAACGAGGCGACGTTGCGGTCGCGGTCGACCACGGCCAGATAGACCGTGTTGGCGCTGCCGCCGGCGACCTTCGGCAGATCGGGATTGATGCGGCGCTTCGTGATGCCGGCGGCGAGCCGCGCGATCGCGTCCTTGTCGTCAAGCAGGTCGAGGATGGCGCCGCTGCGCTCGCTGTCGCCAAGCAACCGGTCGCGGTAGCCATAGCTGATCTTCGCAGCCTCGATGGCCACATGGACATGGTCGGCAGACAGGAAGTCGAGATCGCCGGCGCCGCAGGCGTCGAGCAGCCGCAGGATCAACAGCGCGACCACCCCTTGCGTGTTCGGCGGCATCTGGAAGATCCGATCGGCATTCCTGTCGATGGAAATCGGTTCGACGAATTCGCCGGCCGTTTGAGCAAAATCCTCCATCGTATGGAGGCCGCCCAGGCCTTGCAGATGGGTCACCATCGCCTGCGCCAGTTCGCCTTCATAAAAACCTCGCCGGCCCTTGCGGGCGATCAGGTCGAGCGAGCGGGCGAGCGCACCATTGCGCATCACCGTTCCCGCTCTGGGCGGCTGGCCATCATTCAGGAACAGGGAGCGCGCGTTCGGATCGTTCGCCAGCCGCGCAGCCGCGCCCTGCCATTCAGCCGCCACGCGTTCATGCACCACATATCCGTTCTCGGCATAGCCGATGGCCGGCCGGAGCAACTCGGCGAAATCCAGCCTGCCGAACCGCTCATGCAGGCGCCACCACGCGTCGATTGCGCCGGGTATGGTGACGGCATGAGCGCTGTCGCCTTCGATCTTGCTGATGCCGTGCTGCTCGTACCAGTCGATCCCAGCGGTCATCGGCGCCCTGCCCGAGCCATTGAAGGCGATCGGCGGCATGCGTCCTTTGGGAGCGTAAAGGGCAAAGCAGTCGCCCCCGATCCCGGTCTCCGGCGATTCCACCACGGCGAGGACGGCGCTCGCGGCAATCGCCGCATCCATCGCCGTGCCGCCGCGGCGCAGGATATCCAGCGCGGTGCTGGTCGCGAGGGGTTGGGAGGTCGCCACCATGGCCTCCCCCGCATGGACGGCCGAGCGGCCCGGCAGGCACGGGTTGCGCATCAGGCGTTTCCTTCCACAAGTGCGGAGCGCCCGGCTGGCGAAGCCTCCTGGATTTCCAGGAACGCGCCGAACGGCGTGCGCAGATAAACGGCCTTGCCGGCCTCGAACTGGGTGACGGCACCAAGCTGGACGGCGCCCAGCGCCTGAAGTCGCGCCAGCGTGGCCTCGAACGCCTCGACCTTGAAAGCGACGTGACCCATGCCGGGTGTCATCGGATGAGACGGAGGGCTGCCGACCTGTCCGTGACGGAAGGCGATCAGCTCAAGCCTGACGTCCATGTTTCCTCCCGCAAGCTGCGCGATATCGCAGCCGGCATCCGGCAAGCCCAACATTGAGGCGATCTGGCCCGTCATACCGCGCTCGATGAAATGCGTGGTGAAGCCGAACCCCTCATGGAAGAAGGCGATCGCGGCATCGAGGTCGGAAACCGCGAGCGAGAAATGGTCGAGACATGCTGTCATATGCACTTTTCCTTCGGGAGCGCCGTTGAGCGCTTGGCAAGGCTACCAGATAAATGTATCCATGTATCCGAAATAGCATTTGTTGCCGAACGCAGGAAGAGGCCTTGATGCAGAATCTGCTTGGACGCCGGTTCTTCGCCCTCGAAGGAAGGATGGAGCGGGCATGAGGACATCTTCCGTCGACCGGGATTTGCCGCCCCTTCTCGCCGGCCGCCGCGCCGTGGTGACCGGGGCGGCCGGCGGCATCGGCAAGGCGGCCGCCGACGCGTTCGAGGCAGCCGGGGCGCAGGTGACACGCCTGGACATAGCCGCATCGGGTCCGGTGCGCGCCTGTGACGTGACGAATGAGACGGCGGTGGTCCGTGCCTTTGCCGAAGCAGCAAAGGCGGGACCGATCCATGACGTCGTCCATGCCGCTGGCATCGCGGCCATCGGAGCGGTGGCCGATATGAGCGCGTCTGAGTTCTACCGCGTGCTCGATATCAATTTGATGGGCGCCTTCCTGGTGGCGCGCGAGGCAGCCCGGCATCTCCCCCGTGGCGGCAACCTCGTCTTCGTCGCCTCGCAGGCGGGTCTCAAGGGCGGAGCCCTGTGGGGCGCCTACAGCGCCTCCAAGGGAGGGCTGCTGCGGCTTGCCGACTGCTTGACGGAAGAACTCGCTCCCAAGGGCATACGCGTGAACTCCGTATCGCCCGGCACGGTCGACACCGAAATGGTCTCCAAAGCGATCGCCAACCTCGCCGACAAGACCGGGTCGGACGCCGAAGCCATAACGGCGCGATACCAGGCGGGTATACCGCTGGGGCGCTTCGCCCGCCCTGAAGAGATAGCCGGCGTGATCGTCGGCCTGTGCTCCGGTCTCTTTACCTACGTGAACGGGGCCAACATTGTCATAGACGGCGGGGAGCTTTCACGATGATTCCAACCGGCGCCGTTCGCCAGATTGCCATCTGCGTCCCGGACAATTGCGGCCGGCTCATCGGCAAGCGCCAGCCGGCCAGCCGCCTCGCGGAGGTGACGGAAAGCGGCATGGCGATGCCGAATTTCCATCTGGTCACAGGGTTGGAGAACCAACCTCATCTATCGCTTGAGGTTACCGGGGCTCATACCGGCTTCCGCAACGGGACACTGCGGCCCGATCTCGAAAGCCGCTTCCACGTGCCGGGCGACGCCGATGTCGACTACTATATCGCCGACGCCTATGACGCCGGCCATGCCCAGGTGCCGCAGGCGCCACGGTCGATCCTGAAACGCCAGCTCGACCGCCTCGCAGAGGCCGGCCTGGCCGCGTCCATGGCGTCGGAGCTCGAATTCTATCTGTTCGACCAGACCTTCGCCGAGCTCGCCGAGACGGATTACAGGGTCCTGCGCCCCTTCCATCACCGGAACGCGGACAACGATCTTTTCGTCACCAACATCGCCGGACCGTTCCTCGAACAGATGGTTGAGGATCTCGGCGCGGCCGGCATCAGCGTCGACCAGATTCAAGGTGAAGGCGGCGTCGGCCAGCTTGAGATAAACGTCAGGCCCTCACACCCCCTGAGAGCCTGCGACCAGCACGCGATCTTCAAGCATGTCGCCAGGACAAGGGCCTTCCTGGCCGGGCGATCCGTCACCTTCATGGCCAAGCCGTTCGACCATTCCGCGGGCTCCGGCGCGCACATCCATCTGTGCCTCGCAGATGCCGAAGGCCGCACACTGCTCACCGAAAACGAGACGCCCCGCGGCAAGGCCGCATCCTTCATCGCCGGCATCCTCGCCTATACGGGCGACTTCATGATGATGCACGCGCCCTACGCCAACTCCTACAGGCGGCTGCGCAGGGGCAACTTCACCCCGGTGAACGGCACCTGGGCCTGGGACAACCGGACCTGCCTCGTGCGCATGACGGGCTCCGGCAACAGCGCACGCTTCGAATTCCGCCTCCCGGGCGCCGACGTGAACCCTTATTTCGCCTATGCCGGGCTGATCGCGGCGGGCCTTGCCGGCATCGAGGCCTCGCTCGAATTGCCGTCGCCGACAGCGGGTGACGCCGGCGGGGCGGACCTGTCGCCCTTGCCTTCCGACCTCACGGAAGCGCTGGCTGCCTTCAGGACCTCAGCCGTGGCGCAGGAAGCTCTCGGGCCGGACGTCCACCGCCATCTCGCCGGGCTGGTGGCCGAAGAACTCGGCATCACCCGCGCGCACGTCACCGACTGGGACCGCCGCCGCGGATTCGAGGCCGCTTGAGGGTCTGCCCGGAAAAGCAGACGATCAGCCTTCTTCGACCATCGGCATGGCGCCCATCAAGTCGTAGGCGGTGCTGAGCACATGTTCGCGGATGACCGCCTCGGCCACGTCCCGGTCGCCTTGGCGGATGACGTCGATCAGCTTCTGATGATCGGCCACCGCGTCGCCGGACTGCATGATGCCCAGCACCATGCGCAGATAGGGCTCGACGGCGGTCCGCAACTGGCGCACCTCCGTGAAAAGCCGCATGGCGCCGCTTTGCGCACAGATGAAATCGTGGAACTCGTTGTGCCGCTCGATCCACAAGTCCGGGTCGTCCTGGGCGCGGCCAAGCCTCGTCAGATGCATTTCCAGCGTCGTGAAGGCATCCTCGTCGAAATGCTCCATGGCGCGCTTGATCGCCACCCCTTCCAGCACGGAGCGCATCTCGAACAGTTCCAGGATCTCGTCGGGCTTCAACACGGTGACGACGGCGCCGCGATTGGCGCGAATGGTCAGAAGGCCCTCGCTGTCGAGTTGCCTTATCGCCTCGCGGACCGGCATGCGGCTGATGCCAAGCTGCGCGGCGATATCCTCCGCCTTGATCCGCTCCCCACTCTTGAAGTGGCCGCTGCGAATTCTGTCGCGCAGAAAGTTGTAAGCTTCCGCCCACGCGGAAGAGGGCGCGGAAGTGCCTTTCAACGGCATGCCTTTCTCCTGTTCACCGCAATCCGGCCAAAACCTACCGGGCCGAATCCCGGCTTGATATTGACAGCTCGATAAAAAATTGGATACAAAAATCCATGTATGTAATTATCGCCTCAAGGTGGGTCCGTGCCAGCTAACGAAGCATCCTTAATCCAGTTGTATCACACGATGCTGGACATGCGCCATTTCGAGGAGTCGTGCCTGGAAGGCGTGCCGACCCGCGAGATTCACGGCGAATTGCACACCGGCATCGGCCAGGAAGCGGTCGCAGCGGGCATCGCGCCCTGGCTGCGCGACGAAGACGCGCTGGTCAGCACGCACCGCAACCACCTGCATGCGCTGGCCAAGAAGGTCGATCCCTATCGCCTGATGGCCGAGATCTTCGAGAAGGAGACCGGCCTGTGCCGGGGGCGCGGCGGCCACATGCACCCCTTCGATCCGGACAAGCGCTTTTCGGCGACCGGCATCGTCGGCTCGTCCCTTCCGGTGGCGTTGGGCTTTGCCTATGCGGCCAAGCTGGAAGGAACCGATGCGGTCGCAGTGGCCGTGATCGGCGACGGGGCCTCCAACACCGGCGCTTTTCACGAAACGCTGAACATGGCGGCCGCCTGGAACCTGCCGCTGCTCGTGGTCGTGGAGCACAACGGCTATGCGATCTCGGTGCAGTTCTCCGAGGTTTCGGCCACCCCGACGGTCGCCGAGCGCGCGCCGGCCTATCGCATGTGGGCCCGCCATGTCGACGGAACGGACGTCGAGGCCGTATCGGAAGCGGCGGCCGAAGCCTTCACCCACGTCCGCGGCGGCAACGGGCCGGCGATGCTGGAAGCGAAATGCTTCCGCTTCCGCGGCCACTACGAAGGCGACCACGACACCTATCGCCCCCGTGACGAACGCAAGCGCATGGTGATCGAAAACGATCCCCTCATCCTGGCCGAGAAGCGGCTCGCGGCATTGGGGCTCGCCACGGAGGACGAGTTGGCGAAATGGCGCGAAGCGTCTCGCGCCCGCGCTGGCGACCTGCTCTCCCGCGTCCGCGCCGACCCGCTGCCCCCGGCTGCCGAACTCCATCGCTTCAGCTTCGCAGGCCAATGACATGAACACACCATCCGTTCGCAACCTTCGCTTCTCCCAGGTGATCGGCGAAGCGATCTCGCTGGAAATGGAAGCCGATGAAAAGGTGCTGCTGCTCGGCGAGGACATCGGCCGAAGTGGCGGCGTCTTCGGCGTTACCCGGCAACTGCAGGCACGCTTCGGCGAGAACCGCGTGCGCGACACGCCCATCTCCGAAATGGCCTTCACCGGCATGGGCGTAGGCCTGGCGATGGCCGGCTACCGGCCGGTCGTGGAGATCATGTTCGTCGATTTCATCGGTGTCTGCCTCGAGCAGGTGATGAACGCGATGTCCAAGATCCCCTACATGTCCGGCGGTAATACAAGGGTGCCGATGGTGCTGCGCACCGCTGGCGGCTGCATCGGCTCGGCCGCCCAGCATTCCCAGTGCCTGTGGGGACTGTTCGCCCATCTGCCCGGATTGACAGTGGTGTGTCCTTCCTCGCCGCATGACTACAAGGGGCTGATGGCCGCGTCGATCCAGTCGGACGACCCCGTCATCTTCATCGAGAACAAGCGCCAGCTCAACAAGCTGATATCGTCGCATCCTTTGGACGCATTCGTGCCCGAGGAGCGGTATGTCGTGCCGCTGGGCAAGGCGAAGGTGGTGCGCGAAGGCAGCGACCTCACCCTCGTCACCATCTCCGCCTCGGTCGGCGACGCGCTTGTCGCCGCCGCCACGCTCGAAGGCGAAGGCATTTCCGTAGAGGTCATCGACCTCAGGACGCTGGTTCCCCTCGATATCGGGACCGTGGCGACCTCGGTGGCCAAGACCGGCCGTCTGCTGGTCGTGGACGAGGACTTCCTGAGCTATGGCATGAGCGGCGAGGTCATCACGCGTACCATCGAGGAACTGGGTGCCGGCGCCCTGCGGCAGGTGAAGCGGCATGCCATGCCGGACATCCCGCTGCCGGCGTCCATCTCACTGGAGAAGGCCGCAGTACCGTCGGCGGAGTCCATCGCCGGCGTGATCCGGTCGATGGCCTGAGACTTCGGACCGTCGACATCACCCCAGCTTCAACGGTTTGCCGGCAGCAAAGAACCCCTTCCACGGATCGTCGCCCGCCAGACGCTTCAGTGTCGTCTTGTCGCCGATCGGAAAGGCGTTGGGCGGCAGGCCGTCCTCGATTTCCTTCCACGTCACTGGCATGGAAACGGTCGCGCCTTTCTTGGCGCGCGAGGAGTAGGGCGCGACCGTGGTCGAGCCGCGGCCGTTGCGCAGGTAGTCGATGAAGATACGCCCCGTGCGCGCCTTCTTCGACAGCGTCTGCGTGTAGCGGTCCGGCTCCGCCTGCTCCATGGCGCGGGCGAAATCATGGGCGAAACCCTTCACCGCATCCCATTTGGCTTGGCGTTTCAGCGGCACCATCACGTGGTAACCCTTGCCGCCCGACGTCTTGACGAAGACCGGCAGCGACAGTTCCTTCAGCTTGTCCCGGATGTCGAGCGCCGCCTGCCGCACCATGTCGACTGCAACGCCCTCGTCGGGATCGAGGTCGAAGACGATCTGGTCGGGTGTGTCGATCTTGTCCACGGTGCAGCCCCAGACATGGATTTCCACCACGCCCATCTGCACCAGCGCCGCGATGCCGTCGAAGTCCTTCACATAGAGGATTTCCTCATCGTCATCGGGGTCCTTCGACTTGAAGATTTTTTCGCTCATGCCGGCCGAGGCGTGCTTCTGGAAGAAGCGTGGGCCGCCAACGCCGTCCGGCGCGCGCACCAGCGCCAGCGGCCGGTTGACGACGAAAGGCTCTATGCGCGGCCAGACCAGGTCGTAGTGTTCGAGCAAGGCCTGCTTCGACACCTTCTCCTCGGGCCACAGGAGCTTGTCGGGGTGCGTGAGCTTTATCCCTGTCTCCACGACGGATCTCCCCTTCCCTCTCGGAGCCGCGCCCCTGGCGGTTGAAGCGCCCTGCCCTGCCTTGTCCTTGCCGGAGACCGCCTTCGGCTCTTCCTGCACGACCTCTTCGGCCGGCTTGTCCTCGCGCAGTCCCTGGAACGAGGCGTGGCGGATGATACGATCGGCCGTCCAGGAACGGAACTCCACTTCCGCGACAAGCTCGGGTTCGACCCAGACCAGCCCCTTGCCGCCCGGCACCTTGGCGTCGAAGGGCGATTTTTTCGCCTTCAGCGCGTCAAGCTTCTTCTTGAGATCGTCGGCGGCCTTGGCCGAAAAACCGGTGCCGACGCGGCCTGCGTAGCGCAGCCGGTCGCTCTCGTGATAGCCGACGAGCAGCGAGCGCAGGCCGCGCCCGGTCTTTTCGGAAGGCAGATAGCCGCCGATGACGAATTCCTGGCGTTGGGTACATTTCGACTTGATCCAGACGCCGGTGCGACCGGAGCGGTAGGGCGCATCGGCGCGCTTGGAGACGACGCCCTCCAGCCCCATGCGGCAGGCATGTTTCAGCATGACCTTGCCCGGCTCGACGAAATGGTCGGAAAAACGCACCGGGCCGTCGTCGCCCAGCGGCTCCAGAAACTCACGCAAGCGCTCCTTGCGCTCGACCAGTGGCTCGTCGCGCAGGTCTTCGCCGTCCAGCCGCAAGAGGTCGAAGACGTAGTAGATCATGCGGTCGGTGCGGTCGGCCGACAGGTCGGCCTGCAACAGCGAAAACGACGACACGCCGTCGCCGCCAAGAACGACGATCTCGCCGTCGATTATGGCGTCGGCGCATTTGAGACGGGCAAGAGCCGCCGGGATTTCGCCGCCGAAGCGACCTGTCCAGTCCAGTCCTTTGCGGGTGAGCAGGCGGATTTCGGTGCCGGCGATTGCGGCCTGCATCCGGTAGCCGTCGAACTTCACCTCGTGCAGCCATTCCTTGCCGGACGGGGCGTCGCGTTCCAGCGTCGCCAGCGCGGGCTCGACAAATTGCAGCCGCGATGCCGCTTTCCGGGCCGCCTTGCCCGTCGCCGGCTTGCCCCTTGCCGGCTTGTTGGAGTGCCAGACCTGCGGCTTCTTTCCCTTGGCCGCCCTGCCCTCGCCCACCTCCTCGACGGTAAGGCCGGACTTCACCGATTCCGGCCGCTCCTTCAGGATGTCCTCGCCAGGCCGCGCCGCCGCGTCGTCGGACTTGATCAGCAACCAGTTGTCCTTCTTCTCGCCCGCACGCGGCTTCAGGCGCACCAGATGCCACTTGCCGGAAAGCTTCTCGCCGTGCAGCTCGAAGTCGATATGGCCTTTCTTCATGCCGGCGGCCGGATCGTGCTCGGGCACCCAGGTGCCCTCGTCCCAGACGATCACCGAGCCGCCGCCATATTCGCCCTTCGGGATCGTGCCCTCGAAGGGCGCATAGTCGATCGGATGATCCTCGACATGGACCGCCAGCCGCTTCTCGTGCGGGTCGAGACTGGGGCCGCGTGTGACCGCCCAGCTCCACAGCACGCCGTCGTGCTCGAGGCGCAGGTCGTAATGCAGGCGCGTGGCGGCATGCTTGTGGATGACGAAGATGCCGCCCTCGCCAGCCTTCGCCTGGCGGCGCGGCACCTTGCCGGCCGGTTCGGCGGTCTTCGAGAAGTCGCGCTTGGCGCGATACTTTTCCAGGGCTTGCTCGGCCATCGCCCGCTCTTAAGCCGATTTCCGCTTCGGCTTTGCTTTCGCTTCCGGCGCTTTCTTCTTCGCCCTCACCGGCTTGGCCATCCCGTCGTTGTCGGCGGCGAGGCTCTTCTTCAGGGCGTCGAACAGGTTGACCACATTGGACGGTTTGCTCGCCGCCTTGGCCTTGGGCGCCTTGCGGCCGGCCTTCTTGGCGCGGATCAGTTCGATCAGCGCTTCCTCGTATGTGTCGTCGAACCCGGACGGATCGAATTTCGTCGCCTTCTTGTCGATGATGTGCTGGGCAAGCTCGATCATCTCCTTGTCGATCTTGACCGCCTTGATCTCGTCGAACACCGTATCGGGCTGGCGCACTGTGCTGTCGTAGCGCAGCGTGGTCAGCACCATGCCCTTGCCGAGCGGCTCGATGACCACGGGCCGTTCACGGCGGTAGAGCACGATGCGGGCGAGCCCCGCCTTCTTTTTCGACGCCATCGCCTCGCGGATGAC
>JBQCHN010000068.1:0-7591 GCA_051954615.1 Mesorhizobium sp.
CCGGCGTCGACCAGCGTGATCCCTGCGACCAGATTTTCTCGCGCCGCCAGCCGTTGATCGCCGTCAGGTCGCCGGCCGCAAGGTCGGCGTCGGCGGAGGGATGGTCCTTCACCAGCGCCGCCCATTGCTGCGCCGCCATCATGGCACCCAGCGTATAGGACGGGAAATAGCCGAGGGCGCCGCCCGGCCAGTGGACGTCCTGCATCGGCCCGTCCGCCGGGTTGTCGATGGTGGGAAGGCCGAGATAGGCGCGCATCCCGGTATCCCAGGCCTCGGGGATATCGGCCACCTCCAGACGGCCGGCGACGATATCCTGTTCCAGCTCGAAGCGCAGGATGACATGCAGCGGATAGGTCACCTCGTCGGCGTCGACGCGGATCAGGCCGCGCTCGACATGGTGGACATGCGGCAGGATGTCGTCCAGCGTCCAGGCTTCGCCGAGATGCTTTTCGACCACCGGCAGCGCCCAGCGCCAGAATGCCGGGTTGCGGCCCACCTGCTTTTCCACGAACAGGCTCTGGCTTTCGTGGACGGCCATGCCCCGCGCCTTGCCGAGCGGCCAGTGCGACCACTCTTTCGGCAGGTTCTGCTCGTAGAGCGCGTGGCCGCTCTCGTGCAGCACGCCCATCAGCGCCGACAGGAATTCGCCGGTGCGGTAGCGCGTGGTGATGCGCACGTCTGTGGGCACGCCGCCGCAGAACGGATGATGCGACACCGACAGGCTGCCATGGGTCAGGTCGAAGCCGACTGCCGCCATCATGGCGAGCCCGAGTTCGCGCTGTTTCTCGACCGCATAGGTGCCCGACAGTTTCTTCAGCGGACGCTTCGCCAGCCGCTCCTCCTGCACGGCGAGCGCCTCGGGGACGAAATCCTTCAGGAACGTCTTCAGCTCGGCAAAGATCGGCGTGATGGCGGCGGCGCGGTTGCCGGGATCGTACTGCTCCATCAGCGCGTCGTAGGGTTCGAGGCCGAGCGCCTCGGCGCGCATCGCCGCTTCCTCGCGCACCAGCGTCACGACGCCTTCGAGCGCCGGCAGGAAGCCCGCCCAGTCGTTCCTGGCCCTCAGGTCCCGCCACAACTGCTCGCAGCGAAGGCGGGTGGCGGTCTGGCGCTCGACAAATTCCACCGGCAGGCAGGTCAGGTTGGTGTGCTGGCGCCTGAACTCGCGCAGGGCAGCACTCTGGTCGTCGTTCAGCGCCTCGCCTTCGGCGGCGTCGATCCAGTCGGCGATCTCGGGCGCGGTCGCCTGCCTGTGGTAGAGCCCGGCGAGCGCGGCAAGCGCCTCGGCCCGCTTCTCGCCGCCGCCGACGGCCATGTGCGTCGCCTCGTCGGCGCCGAGGATGGCGATCGCATGCTCCAGCGCCTCCAGCCTGTGGCCGAGTTCGTCGAGTTTCTGGAAAGACATCGCGGGCTCCTGTTCGAGAAGTCCGGAAAGGAGCGCGATTCGATGCCGGCCGCAAGCCCGCCCGGTTCTGGACGGACTCCGGAGCGGACAAAAGAGCGGCGGGCCGAGGCCCGCCGCAGCACGATTTCATGACCGGTTGAGATCAGCCGTTCGGGTAGTGGCCGCCGTCGGAGCCGTCGCCGATGTTGAAGCCGCTGCCTGTATCGACGAGCAGTCGCTGATCGACATTATCCAGCCGCCGCAGCAACTGGTGATAGCGTGCCATCGGGATGCGTCCGTGATCCGCGGCCGCGACACGCCGGGCCATGGAGCCGACATTGTTGGCCCGCATCTCGAGCTTGCGGGCTTGGCTGGCGGTGATCTCGTGGCCCTGCCGGGCGTCGGCGATGCCATGCTCGACGCCCTGCGTCTGGTTGAGTACCGCCGACAGCCGTGGCCCCTGCATGGAGGTCGGGGTCAGGTCAAGCTCGTCGAGGGCGCCCGAACGGGCATAGGCTGCGCCGAGCGGCAGGGCTGCGAGAAGGGAAGCGATGAAGATGGTCTTGGGAGTGAAAGAGCGCATGGCCGCGTCTCCTTGGTGAGAGGACGGCTCGCCGCCGTCCATCGCATGCGCGAACCGTCCGGTTCCGTCGTGTCGCGATACCCCCGACGATCGCCGGCAGTTCCCGATTCGCGCGAGCAGGCTAGCGCCGCACGAACGCGCGGCTTAGTTAAAAAAAGATAATTCTGTCCGCCCTTGCCGGCAGAAGGCGGCGCACTATGCGGGTGTCTCCCGCCTCCGCGGGACGGCTTCAGTATTCCCGCAGCAGCGCTCCGAGCGCTGTGGCTTCGCGGTCCGGACGCCGCCAGCCGAGCCGGGCCTCGATACGCCTGGCGCTTTGCTTGACCAGCGCCACAAGGTCCGGGTCCTTCTGCCTGACCTTCACGTCCGGCACCACGATGGAGACCGTGGCCCGGCAGGCGCCCTGCGAATCGCGGATGGGCGCCGCGATGCAGGCCACCGAAAAATCGGACTCGCCGGCCTGGATCGACAGCCCCAGTTCGAGCGCGGCGGCGGCGCTGTGGGCGAGCCGCTGCCTGTCGGTCTCGGCGCGGCCCGTCGGCGAAGCGGTGGCCGAGCGGCCGAACACCTCCAGCCGCTCCGCTTCGGGCAGATGGCCGACCAAAAGCCGGCCCGACGCCGTCCAGTTCAGCGGCGTGCGCGTGCCGACGCGCGAGGTGACCTGGAAATGGTCCGAGCCCTCCTCCATGGCGAGCACGACCATATGGTCGCCGTCGCGGCCGCAGATCTGCACCGTCTCGCCCGAATTGCGCGCCAGTTCGTGCATCTCCTGTACGGCGACGTCGAGCAGGTCCAGCGAGCGGGCATAGGTCAGCCCGTAGTGGTAGAGCCGCGGCCCGAGCCAGAGCAGTCCGCCGTCCTTGCGGTCAAGCATCTCCTTGTCGACCAGGTCGTCGACGATGACGTAGATGGTCGACAGCGGTGCGCCGACCGCGCGGGCGATCTCGTAGGCGGTGGCCGGCCGGCCCTCGCTCTGCAGGTGGTCGAGAATCTGCAGCGCCCGGTCGATGCCGCTGGTGCGCGAACGGCGCGGCGTCCGCGCCGCCTCGGCTCCGCCCGCTTCAGGATCGGCTTCTGTGGTCGACATGGTTATCCCGGCCTTTTCACCACGCAATAGTAGAACGCAGGGCGCATGCGCAACAGGCGCTCAATCCGGCCATCTGAGGATTGCGGCCTCGCGCGCCAGCAGGCGCTCCTCGAAGGGCGTAGCGATGACCGTGTTCGACTGCCGGGCGCCCTCCAGCTCCTCGGCGAGCCGCTTGGCAACAGTGAATTCCTCTTCGCTGTGCAGGTTGCACGGATCGAGGAAGAAATAGCCGTGCTCAACCTCGTGGTCGCGCACGATCACCGGCGGATCGCCGGCGGCCAGCCGGTCGGCGAGGTCCCAGGCGGTGATGTTGGCCGCCTCCGGATCGACAGCGACCTTGAGCCGGTCGAGCGGATTGTTCGTCGGGTCGGGAACGATCGTGGCGGCGATGCCGGGCCGCCCGTCCAACACGTCCACCCAGGTGTCGAGCGCGCGGCGCTCGCGGGCGCGGATGCCTTCATGGTCGCGGCTCTTCCAGGCCTGCAGCGCCGCCAGCGCGCCAACGATGCCTTCCTTGCCGACCTTCATGCCGCGGCCGATGCCGCGGTTCTGCAGATAGGTGTCGCGCACCCTCTCTTTCGACCCCGCCACGATGCCCGAAGTCGGCCCGCCCAGAAATTTGTGGCCGGAATAAAGAACGAGATCCGCGCCGTCGGCGAGGAAGCCGGCCAGATCATATTCCGAGGCGGCATCGACGATCACCGGCACGCCGCGCGCATGGCAGACGTCGCAGAATATCTTCAGCGGGATCTGCGCGTAGTCGACGACGTGATGCGACACGACATAGACCGCCGCCGCCGTGCGCTCGGTGACGGCGGCGGCAAGCTGGTAGGCATAGGCGCTGGTCGCCTGACCGACCGGCACGACCCTGGCACCCGCCAGCCGGATCGCCTGTTCCACCGGCGCGCCGTAGCTGACCATATGGCCGGACTGGATCAGCACCTCGTCCTTCAATCCCGTGGCGTCGGGCAGACGCTCGATCGCCGCGAGATCCGGCCCGGTCATGCAGGCGGCAACGCCCAGCGTGATGCCGGCCGAGCAGGAGGCGGTGACGAAGCCGGCCTCCGCGCCGGTCAGCTCGGCGATCACGGCGCTGGCGCGGCGGTGAAGGTCGCCCATCTCGACGAATTCGGAAAGGATCGCCGAAACCGCCTCGACAGCGTCCGGCACCACGATGGAGGCGCCGAGCGCCGTCATCGTGCCGGAGACGTTGATGACCGGCCTGAGCTTCAGGCTGGCGCGGATGTTGATCTGTTTTCTGTCGGTGGATTTGTCCATGATAGTCCTCGATTTAAGTACCGCCGGCGATGACCCTCAGTCGATCGCCACTACGGCTTCGATCTCGACGGTGATCTGTCCCGGAAGCGAGCCCTGGCCGATGGCCGAGCGGGCATGCATGCCGGCCGGCCCGAACACCGCGACCAGAAGATCCGAGCAGCCGTTGATGACGGCCGGATGATCGGCGAAGTCGGGCGCGGCGTTGACCATGCCGAACAGCTTCACCACCTGCCGCACCCGCGTCAGGTCGCCGAGGGCCGCGTGCATGACGGCGATCAGGTTGACGCCGGTCAGCCGTGCATGGCCATAGGCTTCTTCGACGGTGACGCCGGCGCCGACCTTGCCGGTGTGCTGGCTGCCGTCCGCCTCGATCGGCCCCTGGCCGGACAGGAACAGCAATTTGCCTTCCTGCACATGGGTGACGAAGTTGGCGATCGGCGGCGGCGCCGCGGGAAGCGTGATCCCAAGCGCCTCCAGGCGCTCATAGGGCGTCTCTTGCGGACGCTTCGGTGCCGAGAAATTCATTTAAGGCTCCAGTCAGGCTCTTTCGTCGTGGCGGATGCAGGCCACATGATGCCCATCGCCGATCTCGACAACGGGGGGAACGGTCTCGGCGCAGGCCGCGATCGCTTCCGGGCAGCGGGTGCGGAAGACGCAACCGGAGGGCGGCGCAATCGGGCTCGGAATGTCGCCCGTCAGCGCCACATGCGTGCGCCGGCGTGTCGGGTCGGGCACCGGCGCGGTGGCGAGCAGCGCCTTCGTGTAGGGATGGCGCGGCGCGGCATAGACCAGCTTGCTCGGGCCGCGCTCCATGACGCGGCCGAGATAGAGCACCACCACCTCGTCGCACAGATATTCGACCACCGAGAGGTCGTGGGCGATGAACAGCAGCGTCAGCCCCAGCTTCTTCTGCAATTCGCCGAGCAGATTGAGCACCTGTGCCTGCACCGACACGTCGAGCGCCGAGACCGGCTCGTCGGCGACGACGAATTCCGGCTCGACGGCGAGCGCACGCGCGATGCCGATGCGCTGGCGCTGGCCGCCGGAGAACTCGTGCGGATAGCGCGTGGCATGGTCCGGCGACAGGCCGACCAGCGTCAAGAGCTCGGCGACGCGCTCCTTGCGTGCCTTGCCGCGCGCAAAGCCGCAGGCGTCGAGCGCCTCGCCAAGGATGGCAGAGACACGAAGGCGCGGATTGAGGCTGGAGAACGGGTCCTGGAAGACGATCTGAAGTTTTCGGCGATAGGCGCGCATTTCGGCCGCCGACAGCGAAAACAGGTCGACGCCGTCGAACATCGCCTTGCCGGAGGTCGGCTCGATCAGGCGCAGAACGGCGCGGCCGGCGGTGGTCTTGCCCGAACCGCTCTCGCCGACTAGCCCGACAGTCGAGCCGCGCTTCACCTCGAAGCTGACATCCTCGACGGCATGGACGATGAGGCCGTTGCGCGCCGGGAAATGCTTGGTCAGGCCCTGCACGACGAGCAGCGGCTTCGTCTCGGTGCGGCGGTCGATCTCGATGACGGCGCTCACAGGTCCGCGCTCCTGATGCAGCGGGAGAACCCGTCGCTGCCGGCCTGCACCAGCGGCGGCACCGCTGCCTTGCAGGGCGGGATGGCGAAGTCGCAGCGCGGCTCGAAGGCGCAACCCGGCGGCAGCGCCGTGATCGGCGGCACCGAGCCCGGAATGGAATAGAGCGCGCGGCGCTCGCCGGTGGCGTCGATATCGCGCCCGGCATTCGGGGTGCAGGCGAGCAGCCCCTTCGTGTAGGGATGGCGCTGATGCGCGAACAGGTCGTTGACCGGCGCCTGTTCAACGACGCGGCCGGCATACATGACTACGACATTGTGGGCGATCTCGGCCACCACGCCGAGATTGTGGGTGATGAACAGGATCGACATGCCGAACTCGCCTTGCAGCCGGCGCAAGAGGTCGAGGATCTGTGCCTGGATGGTGACGTCGAGCGCCGTCGTCGGCTCGTCGGCGATCAAAAGCGACGGATTGCAGGCCAGTGCCATGGCGATCATGACGCGCTGGCGCATGCCGCCCGACATCTGGTGCGGATAATCGTCGAGGCGCGAGGCGGCGTCCGGAATCTCGACATGCTTGAGCATCGCCAGCGCGCGCTTGCGCTTTTCCTCGCGGCTGACTTTCTCGTGCAGCGCTATCATCTCACCGATCTGGTCGCCAACCGTGTAGAGCGGGTTGAGGCTGGTCATCGGCTCCTGGAAGATCATGGCGATCTCGCGACCGCGAATCTTCCGGAAATCGGCCGGGCCGAAGGTGGCGAGGTCATGCACTTTTCCGGCGCGATCGCGAAAGAGGATCCGGCCGCCCTCGATCCTGCCGGGGCGCGACAGCAGCCCCATGACCGACAGGCTGGTCACCGACTTGCCCGAGCCGCTTTCGCCGACCACGGCCAGCGTCTCGCCGCGCTTCAGGTCGAAGGTCACGCCGTCGACCGCCTTGGCGGTGACGCGCCGGGTGACGAACCAGGTCTTCAGGTCCCGGACGGACAGGATCGTGTCGGCGGCCAGCGTTTCGCTCATGACTTCCATCCGCAATGCGGGCAGACATGGCCACCTTCGGCCGACCCCTCGGCCGGCACATGGCGATGCGCGGCAACCGCCTCGGCACCGAGGATGGCATGGCGCGGCTCGAACAGGCGGTGCAGCGTGGAAGTCGCGCCTTGCGAATCCTTCACCGTCACGTCGGCGTCGACGAGGTCGAACAGCGTGAATTCCGCCGGCTTGCCCTTCTCCAGCAATTTCTCGGTCGGCAGCCGGATCGCCTTTCGTGGCGCGACGGTGGAGGCTGCGACGACATCCTCGAACGTCATGCCGAGCGACAAGAGCTTGGACATGGTGGTCGCCATGTCCCATACTGACGTGTCCATCGAGCGGTTGTGCAGGTCGGTCGAGATCGTCTTCGGCGGCAGGCCGCGTTCGAGTGCGGCCTTCGCCACGTCGAAGGAGAAGGAGGCGCCGCCGTGGCCGACGTCGAGCACGATGCCGCGCGCCGCCGCGTCTTCTGCCAGCCGGAAGAGATCGTCGTCTTCGAGGATCGAGCCGCCCGCCTTACCGTTGAAGCAATGGGTGACGATATCGCCTTCCGAAAGCAACGGCAGGATGTCGTCGTAGAGCGGCGGTGGCTCGCCGACATGCACCATGATCGGCAGCTTCAGGATGCGGCCGAACTTCTTCGCCAGCCGAACCGGGGTGAGGTCCCAACCGCCGGTGATGACGTGGCTTGCCCGCACCTT
>JBQCHN010000069.1:0-13609 GCA_051954615.1 Mesorhizobium sp.
TGTCGGCGTTCCACAGCGTCGGCAGGCAGGCCGGCGGCAGCGGCAGCTTCACCACCACGTTGCCCAGCGTGCCGTTCGGCACCTCATGGCCGGCGTCGTTGAGGATGCGGATGTCGTAGCCCGGCATCGGCACGCCGGGCGAGCCGTGTTTGACCGGCAGCAGGCCGAGCCCCACCGGATTGTGGGTGATCGGCGCACCGGTTTCGGTCTGCCACCAGTGGTCGATGACCGGCACCTTCAGGTGCCGCTCCGCCCATTTGATCGTTTCCGGGTCGGCGCGCTCGCCGGCGAGAAACAGGGTGCGGAACTTCGACAGATCGTATTTGGGCAGGAAGGACGCTTGCGGGTCCTGGCCTTTGATGGCGCGGAAGGCGGTTGGCGCGGTGAACAGGGCGGCGACGCCGTGCTCGGCGATGACCCGCCAGAAGGCGCCCGCATCCGGCGTGCCGATGGGCTTGCCCTCGTACATGACGGTGGTGCAGCCGGCCAGAAGCGGCGCATAGACGATGTAGGAGTGGCCGACCACCCAGCCGACGTCGGAGGCCGCCCAGAACACCTCGCCCGGCTTCATGCCGAATTCGTTCTCCATCGACCAATGCAGCATGACCATGTGGCCGCCATTGTCGCGCACGACGCCTTTCGGCTGGCCGGTGGTACCGGAGGTGTAGAGCACGTAGAGCGGATCGGTCGCCTCGACCTGCACGCAATCCACCCAGGCGCCGGCCGCCTTCTCGCGCGCCATCGCGTCGCCGAGGTCGACGTCGCGGCCGGGCACGAGGTCGCAGGTGAGCTGCTCGCGCTGCAGGACGAGGCAATGCTTCGGCTTGTGGCGGGCAAGCTCGATGGCGCCGTCGAGCAGCGGCTTGTAGGGCACGGTGCGGCCGGGCTCCAGCCCGCAGGAGGCGGAGACGATGACGCAGGGCTCAGCGTCGTCGATGCGGGTCGCCAACTCGCGCGCGGCGAAGCCGCCGAAGACCACGGAATGGATAGCGCCGAGCCGCGCGCAGGCGAGCATGGCGATGGCCGCTTCCGCCACCATCGGCATGTAGATGATGACGCGGTCGCCCTTGCGCACGCCGTGGTGCCACAGCACCTGCGCCAGCGCCACGACCTCGCGCTGAAGCTCCAGGAAGGTGTAGGTGCGCACCTTGCCGGTCATGGCGCTGTCGTGGATCAGCGCGAGCTGGTCGGCACGGCCACCCGCGACGTGGCGGTCGACGGCGTTGAAGCAGGTGTTGCAGACGCCGCCGGCGAACCAGCGGCCATAGATGCCGTCGGCCGCGTCGAACACCGTATCGAACGGCTGGTACCAGTCGATCCCCTTCGCCGCCTCGCGCCAGAAACCCTCCGGGTCGCGCTTCCAACTGTCGTAAACCTCATGATAGCGCGACGGCATCTCTTTCCTCCCGAATGCTGCTTTCGCCCCAGCTTAGCGCCGCGAGGGCGAAGGCGTCCATCTGACTATGGGCTGATGTACCGGGCCTGGATGCCCGTCGACGGCGGCCGCGTTCGTCCTTTGCCTGCCGCTGCCCCTCGACAAGCGTCCGGCTCCGTGACATGGGCGGCCCATGAACAAGTCAAAGGCGGCCCGTCCCTCTCGCCCCTCGTCCGCTCCGGGCCTTGCCGCGCGCAAGGCGGCGGCGCGGCTGCTGGCCGCGGTCATCGACGCCCACACCCCAGTCGACGGCATGACCGATGCCGAGCATGGCCATCCGCAATACCGGGCGCTGGACGGCCGTGATCGCGCGCTGGTGCGTGCCATCCTCGTCACGGCGCTACGCCATCGGCGCACCATCGCGGCGCTCCTGGCGCGGCGACTGGAAAAGCCGCTGCCGGCCAACGCCACCGCGCTGTCCCACATTCTGCATGTCGCGGCGGCGCAGATCCTGTTCCTCGACGTGCCGGACAGCGCCGCCGTCGATCTCGCCGTCACTCACGCCAAGGAGGATCCGCGCACGGCGCGCTTTTCCGGGCTGGTAAACGGCGTTTTGCGTGCGCTGGCGCGGGCAAAGGACGCGGAGCTGCCCGAGGCGCGGGCCACGACGGCCGACGCGCCGGACTGGTTCGCCGAGCGGCTGACGGCGGCCTACGGGGACGAGACGGCCGGAAAGATCCTCGAAGCGCACCGGCACGAGGCGCCTGTGGACTTCACCGTCAAGGGCGATCCCGCGCCATGGGCCGAACGGCTCGGCGGCGTCGTCCTGCCGACCGGTTCGGTCCGCGTCGAGCGGCTTGCCGGACCGGTGACCGAACTGCCGGGTTTCGCCGAGGGCGAATGGTGGGTGCAGGATGCCGCCGCCGCGCTGCCGGCGCGACTACTCGGCGACGTGCGTGGCATGCGCGTGGCCGACCTGTGCGCCGCGCCGGGCGGCAAGACCGCCCAGCTCGTGCTTGCAGGCGCTCAAGTCACCGCCATCGACACCTCGCGCAACAGGCTGGCGCGGCTGAGGCAGAACCTCGACCGGCTGAAGCTGAGCGCCGAGACGGTGCAGGCCGATCTTCTGGACTACCGGCCGCCGGCGCTGTTCGACGCCGTGCTTCTGGATGCGCCCTGCTCCTCGACCGGCACGGTGCGCCGTCATCCCGATGTGCCGTGGACCAAGACAGCGGCCGACATCGCCAAGCTGGCCGATCTGCAAAGGCGCCTGCTGGAGCGCGCGGTGAGTTTCGTGCGGCCGGGCGGTGCGGTCGTCTTTTCCAACTGTTCGCTCGATCCGCAAGAGGGCGAGGCGCTGCTTGCCGCCTTTCTTTCGGACCATGCCGGGATTGCGCTCGATCCGGTCCGGCCGGGCGAATTCGCCGGCATCGATCCGTTCCTGACCGCCGAAGGCACCCTTCGCACCACGCCGGCCGACCTCGATCTCGGCCGCCCCGGCGTTTCCGGACTGGACGGATTCTTCGCCGCGCGCCTTCGCATAAAGCGTTGAATCATATAAACTTGTTTGTGGGCGAAAGAGTTTTGGAGGGATGTTGGCGCTCGCAGCCGGCAACATGACGCGTCTGTGGGCGCTTGTCGCACGGGAATTCTGGCGCAAGACCCGCCGGCGCATGCGCGTTGGGCCGGTTTTCCGTTGGCGTTATGCCGGGCGGACGCCCGAGCGCGTGCTGATCGCGCCGCCGGATCTCAGGCTCGCCGATCCGCAGATCGCTTCAGAGATCTATTACGGCCGCTATCCGCTGGCCGGGCATCTGGTCGAGACGGGTGGCCAGTCGCCGTTCCAGATGGAGGTGGCGAGCCGCGGCTGGGAAAAATCGCTGCACGGCTTCCGCTGGCTGCGCCACATGCGCGCCGCCGGCACCGAGCTCGCCGCCGCCAATGCACGCGCCCTGGTCACCGACTGGATCGCCATCCACGGCAGCCGCATGGGCGGCCCGGCCTGGGAGCCCGGCACGACGGCAAAGCGCATCATCGCCTGGCTGCAGCATTCCTCCGTCGTGCTGCAAGGGGCGGAGTTTCCCTTCTATCGCGCCTTCCTGAAGTCGCTTGCCATGCAGATCCGCTATCTGCGCTCGGCCGCGCCCGGCATGCCGGACGGCAAGGAGCGCCTGCGCGCCCGCGTTGCGCTGGCTTTCGCGGCGCTTTCGCTGCCGGCGCCGGCCTCGGCGCTGCGCGCAGCCACACGCCATCTGGCGGAAGAACTGGATCGCCAGATCCTGCCCGACGGCGGCCACATCTCGCGTAGTCCGCTCGCCGTGCTTGAAATCCTGGCCGATCTCCTGCCGCTGCGTCAGACCTATGCCAACCAGGCCGAGCAACCGCCCGCCGCCCTGATCGGCGCCATAGACCGCATGCTGCCGGCGCTGCGCTTCTTCCGTCACAGCGACGGCAGCCTTGCCCGCTTCAACGGCATGGGCGCCACCATTCATGACCGCATCGCCGCCATCCTGCGCCATGACGATACGGACGGCCAGCCGCTGCTGCATGCGCCGCATTCCGGCTACGAGCGGCTCGCGGCTGGCGGCGTGACGGTGATCGCCGACACCGGTCCGCCGCCAGCGACCGAGGTGTCGGAAGCCGCGCATGCCGGATGCCTGTCGTTCGAACTGTCGTCGGGGCGCCAGCACTACATCGTCAACGCCGGCGTCGATACCTACGGCGCGGCCGAGTTCCGGCCGCTGGCGCGCGCCACCGCCGCGCATTCCACCGCGACGGTCGAGGATACGTCGTCGGCCCGTTTCAGCCACTCTTCCCGTATCCGCGACCTGATCGGCACACCGTTGATCGCAGGGCCGGAGCATGTGGTGAGCCAGCGTCTCGACGCTGGGGGCCGGCAGGGCTTCGTTGCCAGCCATGACGGCTATGTCCGGCGTTTCGGCATCCTTCACGAACGCGAGCTGACGCTGTCGGCCGACGGCGACCAGCTCGTCGGCCACGACCGCTTTCTGCGGCCGGACGGCAGGCCGGTCCGCGACGACGGTAGCCACCGGGGCCATGACGCCATCGCCGTGCGTTTCCATATCCATCCCGATACCAGCCTGTTCCGCGACGCGCAGGACCGGTTGGTGCTGGCGACCGAGGGGGCCGACGCCTTTGTCTTTGCGTGCGAGGACGTCGAACCGGAGATCGAGGAATCGATCTTCTTCGCCGGCCTCGGCGGCCCGCGCCGCAGCCGCCAGATCGTGCTCGCCTTCCGCGCTTCGGAATTGCCGGAAGTGCGCTGGCGGTTCGATCGGGTCGCCTTTGCCGGCCTGCGCGAGCGCGGCTGATCGCCATCGGCCGGCTTGGGGCCAGCTTGGGCGTTTGAATTATGGCTCCCATGTGCTACGGCGCGGCCTGCTCCCATCGCTCCGGAAAGGCCCTGCCATGGCCGTCGCCACGAAGAACATTCCCGCTCCCGACCTGGTACCGATCCGCCGCGCCCTGCTTTCGGTCTCCGACAAGACCGGCCTCGTCGATTTCGCCAGGGCGCTGTTCCATGCCGGCGTCGAGCTGGTGTCGACCGGCGGCACGGCCAGGGCGATCGCCGAAGCCGGCATCGCGGTGCGCGACGTCTCCGACCTGACCGGGTTTCCCGAGATCATGGACGGCCGGGTCAAGACGCTGCACCCCTCCGTGCACGGTGCCCTGCTCGGCATTCGCGACGACGCCGAGCATCGCGCCGCCATGGAAGCGCACGGCATCGAGCCGATCGACCTCGTCGTCGTCGACCTCTATCCGTTCGAGGAGGTGCGCCACTCCGGCGCCTCCTATGCGGCGACGGTGGAGAACATCGACATCGGCGGTCCGGCCATGGTGCGCGCCTCGGCCAAGAACCACGCCTATGTCGCCGTCGTCACCGATCCGGAAGACTACGCCGCCGTGCTGAACGCGCTGGACCTCAATGCCGGCAGCCTGTCGCTGGATTTCAGGAAGAAGCTCGCCGCCAAGGCTTTCGCCCGTACCGCTGCCTACGACGCCGCCATTTCCGGCTGGTTCGCTGAGGCGCTGGAGATCGAGCATCCGGCATGGCGCGCCTTCGGCGGGCAACTGGAGACGGTGATGCGCTACGGCGAGAACCCGCACCAGCAAGCGGGTTTCTACGTCACCGGCGAGAAGCGGCCGGGCGTGGCGACGGCGCGGCAGTTGCAGGGGACGCAGCTCTCCTACAACAACATCAACGACACCGACGCGGCCTTCGAGCTGGTCGGCGAGTTCGATCCCGCGCGCACGGCCGCCGTCGCCATCATCAAGCATGCCAATCCCTGCGGCGTTGCCGAGGCCGCGTCGCTGAGGCAAGCCTACCTCAAGGCATTGGCCTGCGATCCCGTCTCGGCCTTCGGCGGCATCGTCGCGCTCAACCGCATCCTCGACGCGGAGGCGGCGGAGGAGATCGTGAAAACCTTCACCGAGGTCATCGTCGCGCCCGACGCGACCGAGGAAGCGGCGGCGATCGTGGCGGCGAAGAAGAACCTCAGGCTTCTGGTGACGGGCGGCCTGCCCGATCCGCGTGCCGCCGGGGCGATGGTGAAATCGGTTGCCGGCGGGCTTCTGGTGCAGGGCCGCGACGGCGCCGTTGTCGACGACCTCGACCTGAACGTGGTGACGAAGCGCGCGCCGAGCGACGCCGAGCTTGCCGACCTGAAATTCGCCTTCCGCGTCGCCAAGCACGTCAAGTCCAACGCCATCGTCTATGCGCGAAGGCTGGCGACGGTCGGCATCGGCGCCGGCCAGATGAGCCGGGTGGATTCTTCGCGCATCGCCGCCCGCAAGGCCGAGGACGCCGCCGACGCGGCGGGCTTGTCCGAGCCGCTGACACGCGGCTCGGTGGTTGCCTCGGACGCCTTCTTCCCCTTCGCCGACGGGCTCCTGGCGGCGGTCGAGGCGGGCGCCACGGCCGTCATCCAGCCGGGCGGCTCGGTCAACGACAAGGACGTCATCGCCGCCGCCGATGAACACGGCATCGCCATGGTGCTGACCGGGACGCGGCACTTCCGGCATTGAAAGCGGGCTATTCCTTCTTGTCCGCCGGATAGGGCGTGCCGGCCAGAATCCACAGGCCGGCGCCGAGGAACAGGATGATGACGGCCATGCCGAGGCGCGGCGAGCCGGAGAGCGCGGTGACGGTGGCGACGAGGAAGGGCGCTGCGAAGGAAGTGGCGCGGCCGGCCAGCGCATAGATGCCGAAATAGCGGCCGGATTCCTCCGGCGTCACCGAGCGCGCCATGTAGGAGCGCGACGAGGCCTGCACCGGGCCGAAGGCGACGCCGATCAGCAGGCCGTAAACGATGTAGGCCTTTTCCGCCGCCGTGCCGAACAGGCCGCCGGAATCGGCGCCCGACAGCGGCAGCGCGAACAGGGTGAAACCCGGTCCGGTCGAGACGATGCCGATGGTGGCTAGCGCAAGCAGCACCAGAGAGACCATCACCACCGTCTTGGAGCCGAGGCCGGTGTCCAGCCTTGCCGCGACCCAGCAGCCGAAGATCGCCACCACGTTGAGGATGATGCCGTAGACACCGATCTCGGTGATCGACCAGCCGAACATGGCAGCCGCGAAGGCCCCGCCGAGCGACAGCAGCGCGTTGACGCCGTCCTGGTAGATCATGCGGGCGACGAGGAAGCGGAAGATACCGGCGCGCTTGCGCACCTCGCCGAGCGTCGCCTTCAGTTCGGCCAGTCCCTCGCGCACCGCCGGACCGGCCGGCATGCCGCGCCGTGCGTCGGGCGTCCAGAAGAACATCGGCAGGATAAAGACGAAGTACCACAGCGCCGATAGTGGCCCGGTGGCGCGCGCGTCCTCGCCCTGCGCCGGGTCGAGGCCGAACAGGGGGGTGGCCCCGACGATGGTCTTGCCCGTCTCGGGCGAGCCGGCGAGCAAAGCGACGACGAAGATCAGCGCGATCATGCCGCCGAGGTAGCCAAGCCCCCAGGCGACGTTTGAGATGCGGCCGATCTCGGCCTTCGGCACCAGCCTGGGCATCATGGAATCGTTGAAGACGGTGGAGAATTCCGCCGCCACCGAGGCCAGCGAGAAGGCGAGCACGACGAACCAGAGGTTCGAGCCCGGCGCGGCGAACCACAAAAGGCAGAGCGAGACGATCTTGACGGCGGCGAAGAAGGCGATCCACGGCTTGCGCGGGCCGGTCTGGTCGGCGATGGAGCCCAGCACCGGCGACAGGATGGCGATGACGAAGCCGGCCGCCGCCAGGCCGTATCCCCACACCGCCTGCCCGGTCGCCGGATCGCTGGAGAGGCGCGAGACGAAATAGGGGCCGAAGATGAAGGTGGTGACGACGGTGAAGAAGGGCTGGGCCGCCCAGTCGAAGAACATCCATCCCCAGATGCCGCGCCCGGATGCGCGCTGAACGGTTGCGTCGGTCATGCTCCCTCCGGCCGCGCCCCGTTGCGGCGGTGCCATGTCTGCATGTTTTTGGGGATGCTGCAAAGGGGTGGCTTTCGCGATCGACGGGATCGTTGGGTGCGAGTTTCGCCGCCGCCACGCCCGGAATCTCTTCCGTCTGGCCATTGTCAAAGAGCTGACCTCTTTTGGCTGAGGTCGGGAAGCGGGCGCGGGGGCCGTGCCTGCTTAAGTTAGTAATGGCGCGACATCCCGCGCCCGCCGGTGTTCTTGCCTCCCCGAGGGTCGCTGCCTTGCGGCCCGCTGGCTCGGTCGAGGCCCGGGCTTGGGGGCTCATCACCCAGCAGCGCACCGTTACGCTGCCAGCCCGGCACCGTCTCCCGTCACAAGCGCCCGGTTCGCGACCCGCGTTCCCGCACAGGAGATGGCGAGGAGTATGAGACGGGGCAGGATGAGGGGGATAGATTTGATAAAGATTTTTTGCAGACGGAGAGCCAACACCGAAGCTGCTTGCCTCTCCCCATAAACGGCGGGGCCGTCGCAGGGCGAGGAGGCAGCTTCACCGCCCGGCCCTCGGCTACGGCCTCGGGCGTCCGAGCCCTTTGAAGGGTCCACCGGACCCTTCAATTCGCCTTCGGCGAACCGGGTTCTCACCCCGCCGTCAGGTCGTTCATCAGGCCTGCCGCCACCGACAGGCGCGAGACGGTGAGGTCGCCGCCTTCGGTCAGCGCCTGCAGGCGCTCGCGAATGCGTCCCACCCGCTCGCCGCCGGCTTCCAGCCAGGCCGCGACCGGGTCGGCGGCCGTGCCATGCGCCGTCAACGCCGCCACCGCGATGCCGCGCCGGGCCGAGCCGATGGTGTCGGCCGCGCGCGCCAGCGCCAGCTGGTCGTAGTAGTCGGACGCCGAGATCGTGCCGACCGCCTCCTCGATGCGCGGGATGCGGAAGGCCTCGCCGGCGGCGAAGAAGGCCTTCGCCGCCGCGACGATGTCGGCGCCGGCGAGCCGGGCTGCGGCTGCGATGTCGGGGATCAGCGCCGCCGGCTCGCACAGCGCCAGACGCTCGGCCAGTTTTTCCGGTGCGCCGGCCGCGGCAAGCTCCAGCCGGTGCTCGTCGAGACGCTGGCGCGAATAGGCCGGCAGCAGTGAGGCGAGCTTCGGCTCCAGCGCCTTGCGCGCCTCCTGCAACGTCGCGATGCGCTCGGAAAGCGGCGCATTGCCGGTCTCGTTCTTCAGATACCAACCGCCCGTGACGAAGATGAGCCGGCTTACCGTCTGGTAGAGGTCGAGCTGGATCTGCCCGTCGATGCGGTTGTCGAGCGCGTCGATTTCGGCATATAGGGCGGGCAGCGCGAAGCCGTCGCGGATGACGGCGAAGATGCGCACCACGTCGGCGGCGCTGCGTCCCGTCGATTCCATCAGCCGGTTGACGAAGGACGGGCCGCCGCGATTGACCAGGTCGTTGGCGACGACGCGGGCGATGATCTCGCGCCGCAGCCGGTGGCCGTGGATCTCGGCGGAATACTTCTTGGCCATGCGGTCGGGGAAGTAGCCCATCAGGTCGCGGTCGAAATGCGGCTCGTTCGGCACGTCGGAGGCGACGATGTCGGAGAACAGCACGATCTTGGCATAGGCGAGCAACACGCCGAGTTCCGGACGCGTCAGCGGCTCGCCGCGCGCCTCGCGCTCGGCAAGCGCGGCCGGCGAGGGCAGGGTCTCCACCGCGCGGTCGAGCAGGCCGCGTGCCTCGAGCGCCGCCATGAAGCGGCCCTGATGGGCGATGTCGGCCAGCCCGCGCTTGCGCGCCAGCGACAGCGCCAGCGTCTGCTCGTAGTTGTTGGCGAGAACGAGGCCGCTCACCTCGCCGGTCATCTCGGCCAAGAGCTTGTTGCGGGCGGGTCGCGCCAGCGAGCCGGCGCGCATGGCCGCCGCCAGCGCGATCTTGATGTTGACCTCGACGTCGGAGCAGTTGACGCCGCCGGAATTGTCGATGGCGTCGGAGTTGTTGCGGCCGCCGTTGAGGGCGAACTCGATGCGACCGCGCTGGGTGACGCCGAGATTGGCTCCTTCGCCGATGACCTTGGCCCGTACGTCGGCGGCGTTGACGCGGATGGCGTCGTTGGCGCGGTCGCCGACCTCCTGGTTGGTCTCGCCGGTGCCCTTCACATAGGTGCCGATGCCGCCGAACCACAGCAGGTCGACCGGCGCCTTGAGGATGGCGGTCATGATCTCGGCCGGCGTCGCCACCGTCTTGGCGATGCCGATGGCGGAAGCCGCCTGCGGCGTCAGCGTGATCGACTTCTGCGCCCGCGACACGATCATGCCGCCGGCCGACAGCAGCGCCTTGTCGTAGTCCTGCCAGCTCGAGCGCGGCAGCGCGAACAGCCGCTTGCGCTCGGCCATCGTGGGTGCCGGATCCGGGTCGGGATCGATGAAGATGTCGCGATGGTCGAAGGCCGCGACCAGCCGCGTCTGGTCCGACAGCATCATGCCGTTGCCGAACACGTCGCCCGACATGTCGCCGACGCCGACGGTGGTGAACGGCGTCGTCTGGATGTCGCGGTTCATCTCGCGGAAGTGGCGCTTGACGGCCTCCCACGCGCCCTTGGCGGTGATGCCCATGCCCTTGTGGTCGTAGCCGGCCGAGCCGCCGGAGGCGAAGGCGTCGTCCAGCCAGAAATCGTGCTTCTGCGAGATCGCGTTGGCGGTATCGGAGAAGGTCGCCGTGCCCTTGTCGGCGGCGACGACGAAGTAGGGGTCGTCGGGGTCGCGCCGCACCACGTCCTCGGGCGGAATGATGCCGTCGAGGCCGATGTTGTCGGTGATCGACAACAGGCTGGAGACGAAATTGACGTAGGCCGCGCGGCCGGCCTCGAAGACCGCGTCGCGGCTGCCGCCGACGGGCAGCTGCTGGGGGTAGAAGCCGCCCTTGGCGCCGACCGGCACGATGACGGCGTTCTTGACCTGCTGCGCCTTGACCAGGCCGAGCACCTCGGTGCGGTAGTCCTGCGCCCGGTCCGACCAGCGCAGGCCGCCGCGCGCCACCGGGCCGAAGCGCAGGTGCACGCCCTCGACCTCGGAGCCGTAGACGAAGATCTCGCGCCATGGCCGCGGCTCGGGCAGGCCTTCGACGGCGCGCGAATCGAGCTTGATGGCCAGCGACTGGCCGCGCTCCTGCTTGCCCTCGACGAAATGGTTGGTGCGCAACGAGGACTCGATCAGGTTGAGATAGCGGCGGATGATGGTGTCGTCGTCGATGTTGGGGACTTCCTCCAGCGCATCCTTGATCTTGGCCTTGAGGTGCCTGGCGGTGACGGCGCCTTCGCCATCGGCGTCCGGGCCGAGCCGGGCGACGAACAGCGCGTGCAGGCCGCGCGCGATGTCGGGATAGCGGTTCAGGGCGGCGGCGATGAATTCCTGGCCCTGCGGGATGCCCGCCTGCTGCAGGTAGCGGCCGTAGGTGCGCAGGACGAGGATTTCGTTCGACCACAGGCCGGCGGTCTGGGCGAGCCTGTTGTAGCCGTCATTGTCGGCGTCGCCGCGCCAGACGGCGAGGAAGGCGTCCTCGAACAGGGCGCCGCCGTCGGCGAGGTCGATCGGCTTGCCGTCGGCGCTCTCCAGTTCCATGTCGTGGATGAAGACTTTTTCGTCGCCGTTCTCGCCGATTTCGAAGGTGCGTTCGGAGATGACGCGGAAGCCGATGTTCTCCAGCACCGGAACGCGCCGCGACAGCGCCACCGGCGCGCCATGATGATAGATCTTCAGCGACGCCTGCTCGGCGCTCTGGCCGGTGTCGCGGTAGTAGTCGATGGCGATGGGGTTGGCGGCGTCGATGCCGACGATGCGGCCGGCATCGACCAGCGCCTGCGCGGCGGTGAAGCTGTCGCGATAGCTTTCGGGGAAGCGCGCGGCCACGCCACGCAGCGCCGGATCGGCGCCGCCGGTTTCGGCTGCTTCCGCCAGCGCGTCGTCCCAGGTGCGCACCATGTCGCGGATCGCCGCCTCGATGGCAGCCTGCTCGACCTTCGGCGTCTTGCCGCCGGAACGGCCGATGATGAAGTGGACGCGGGCCAGGCCGCCTTCGGGGAAGGCCGGATAGTAAGCCGACAAACGACCCTGGTAGACAGTCTTGAGATAGGCGCCGATCTTCTCGCGCGCCACCGAATCGTAGCGGTCGCGCGGCACGAAGACGAGGACGGAGACGAAGCGGTCGAACTGGTCGACGCGCACCAGCGCGCGTACGCGCGGCCGCTCCGACAAGGCCAGGATCGCCTCGGCGTGTTTCCTCAGGATGGGGGTCGGCACCTGGAACAGCTCGTCACGCGGATAGCTTTCCAGGACGTTGATGAGCGCCTTGCCGGAATGGTCGTGCGGATTGAAGCCCGACTTGGCGATGATCGTCTCGGCCTTGGAGCGCAGGTAGGGGATCTTCATCACCGAGCGCGTATAGGCGGTCGAGGTGAACATGCCGACGATGCGCAGCTCGCCCGACAGCACGCCCTTGGCGGTGTAGGTCTTGACGCCGATGTAATCGAGATAGATGCGCCGGTGGACGACCGATTTGGCGTTGGCTTTGGTGACGATGAGCGGCTCCGGCCCATGCAGGAAGGCGCGGATCTCGGGCGTCGTCGTCACCGCCTCGGTGCCGCGCCTGAGGATCAGCACGTTGGGATCGGTGAGGATGCCGAGGCCGGGGCTGTCGCTCAGCTCCAGCTCGCCGCTCTTTTCGCCGCCCGTATATTTGTACTCGCGCATGCCGAGGAAGGTGAAATTGTCGTCGCGCAGCCATTCGAGGAAGGCGATGGCTTCGGCGACGCTCTTCTTGTCGAGCGGCACGGGCGCATAGCGGAATTCGGAGATCGCCTGGTCGAGCCGCGCCAGCATCGGCTTCCAGTCGCGCGTGGCGGCGCGCACCTGCGCCAGCGTCGTCGCGAGGCGGGCGGACAGTTCCTCGGCCTGCCCGGCACTCAGGCGCGGCACATGGACGTGCACCACGCTCAGCCGGTCGTGCGTGCTGTCTTCCCGGACCAGGCCGCCATCGCCGAGGATCTCCTCGACGCCGGCCTTGCCGTGACGGACCGCCAGCACGGGGTGGGTGACCAGCGTCGGCTCGCCCGCCATCTCGGCGATTTCGCCGAGGATCGAATCGAACAGGAACGGCATGTTGTCGTTGACGACGGTGATGACGGAGAGCGGCCGCCCCTGGCGCGATATGCCGGCATCGGCGTCGATGGCGACGACGCTTTCGCCCTTCCTGTGGCGGGCGACGGCACCGGCGACGAGGTCGGCGGCCTTCCTGAGGTCAGCCGTATCGTAGGCGGCGACGTCCTCGACAGGCGCGCGGCTCAGAAGATGCTCGGCCAGCCCGCCGGGTCCCTCGCCGGCCTTCGCCACGATTTTCGGTGCCCCAGCGCTTTTCCTCGATTTGGCTGCGGCTTTCTGGCTGGCCATGGCGCAAAGTCCCTCCCGTCTCGGTGCTTTCCGGTCATCGTAGCCAGATGCTCCGGAATTTGCGACCGTGGTTTGACATCGGTTCGAGAAAATAACGATTTAATTCCGGCCGTTTGCCGGCGGATGACGCGAAGGAGAGAAAAGATGGCCGAAAAGATCACCGCGCTCGACCTGCCGACGGGCGATCTCAGCGACGCGACCAAGGCTTATTTCGCCAAATGCGAGGAGAAGCTGGGGCTCGTCCCGAACGTGCTGCTCTCCTACGCCTTCGACGAGAAGAAGCTGCGCGCCTTCACCGACACCTATAACGACCTGATGCTGGGCCAATCGGGCCTGTCCAAGCTGGAGCGCGAGATGATCGCGGTCGCCGTCTCCTCCATCAAC
>JBQCHN010000070.1:0-20085 GCA_051954615.1 Mesorhizobium sp.
ACCTTGCGGGACGCGAAGTTGTCCATGATCTGAAGCTGCTTCGCCTCGTCCTGGTTGGCGTCCTCGACGATGAGTTCCCCGCCGAGCTCGTCGGCCACACGCTTGGCGAAGTCGACTTCCTGTTTCCAGAACGGATTGGCCAGCACGGGCACGGCAAATCCGATCACCTTCTTTTCAGCGGCGGCAGCCTGATCGACCACGCTGAGCGCGCTCGAGCAAACCAGGGCAAAACAAACCGTTGCAATAACGCGATGCTGTCGCATTCGCTTCCTCCCACGTTGTGCCGGCCTTCCGGCGATCGTCATGACAATCAACAAACGATTGCGCAACCGTTTGCATCCCTTTAACATCACGGTTAGCTTATCCGTGTCAAGGGTGTTCAAGTGAGCCGAGATATTTGCGGCGAACGATTCAAAGGCGAGCGGCGATCATGATCACGAACCGGCTGTCGAGGTGCCGTGCGCGTCTCATGAAGGCGGCGTGCCACCGATGCGACATCGACCTGCTTGCCGTGAGCGTTCGCCAGATAGCAGACTGTCGTCGCTAAGCCGGGAAGCGAGAGAGGGCACATGGCGAAAAATACGACGAAGCCAGGACGAACGACCATGCGTTCCATCGCGGATATGGCGGGCGTCAACGTTTCCACCGTGTCACGCGTGTTGCGGCAGCGTCCGGCGAACTCCGACAGCGAGGCCGCGCGACAGATAAGGCGTCTGGCTGATCAGCTCGGCTATCGGCCCGACGTCTGGGCAGCCAGCCTGCGGAGCCGCCGCACGCATGCGCTTGGCGTCGTCGTTACGCGCCTGACCGACGTGGTCATGGCCGCGGTCTACGAATCCATAGAACAGCATGCGCAATCGCGCGGCTATCTCGCGGTGGGCGGCTCATCCGGCGACGACCCCGAGCAACAGCGGCGGAGGATCGAGCATTATCTCGACAGGAGGTTCGACGGCCTGCTGATCGGCGATGCGCATCTCGAAGCCCCGCTCCTTGACGAGCTTGCGGAACGCAACGTGCCGTTCGTCCTGTTCAACCGCTCGTCGGGAAGCCATCCCTCGGTAACATGGGACGACGAGGTGGGAGGAGCGATCGTCGCGCGACACTTCCTCGACATAGGCCATCGCCACATAGCCATCGTCAACGGTCCGACCTATGCCAGTTCAGGCGTGGTCAGGGCGAAAGGCTTCCTCGATGCCCTGGCAAAGGAGGGCATGGTCCTCCCTCCCGAAATGGTCATCAATGCCGGCTTCGATGCCGCAGCCGGCCGGCGGGCGGCAAAGGAACTGCTCGCCATGCGGCCACGGCCGACTGCGATCTTCGCCGTCAACGACTATTCCGCCATCGGCGTGATGGGCGTGATCCGCGACGAAGGGCTCGAGGTCGGAAGGGACATCGCGGTCGTCGGCTACAACGACATCACCATCGCGGACGACCTGCTGGTGCCGCTTTCGAGCGTGCGCGTGCCTATCGACGTCATGGGCCGCACGGCTATCGAGATGATCCTTGCCCGAATGGATGGAGAAGCCGTCGCCTCGCGGCGGCTCACCCCCTACCTGGTCGTCCGCGATTCGTCGCGAGGGCGTCCGGAGAGATAGCTCCAACCTGTCCGCCTCTGTGTCGGCAGCTTCGTCCAGGCGCCCCGCCTACCCTCACACAACTCCATCAAACAGACACTTCAACGAGGCCTTCGAATGCGGAAAGTATGCCTGATAACGACGGGAGGGACCATCGCGTCGCAGCGCGATCCAAATAGCGGGCATGTGACGGCAAGCATCGCCGGGCCAGAATTGCGGGCGATGCTGCCCTACCCGATCGGAGAGATAGACGTCACCGTCGATGACTTCTGCAAGGTGGGCAGCTACGCCATGGACCTGCCGCTCAGCTTCTCCCTCGCGCGGCATGTCTCCAGGCGTCTTGAGGAGGGTTTCGACGGCGTCGTCGTCACACACGGCACGGATACGATGGAGGAAGGCGCCTTCATGGCCGACCTCGTCGTCGGCTCGGACAAGCCCGTCGTCTATACGGGCGCCCAGCACGCCGCCGACGAACCAAACCCGGACGGCCCGCAGAACCTTGCCGATTCCCTCCGTCTCGCCGCGTCCGACGAGGCCTGGGGCCTGGGAGCCGTGATCTGCTTCGACCACGAATTCCACGCCGCGCGCGATGTCACAAAATCCCATACGTCGCGCACCGACACCTTCCTGTCCGCCGAGCACGGCAAACTCGGCGACATCGACGGAGATCGCGTCGTCGTCCATCGCAAACCCATGCTGCGCCGTACCTACGAAGCTCCCCGGGTCGCGACGGATATCGACCTGATCAAGCTCGCCATGGGAACCAGCGACCGGTATGTGCGCTTCGCTGCCGACAACGGTGCGCAGGCCCTGGTCCTGGAGGGATTCGGGCGGGGCAACGCCACTCCAGCCGTTACCGCGGCCGCTGCCGACGTGATCAAGAAGGGCATACCCGTCATCATGACCAGCCGCTGCCAAAGGGGGCGTGTGAAGCCGATCTACGGCAACGGCGGCGGCAAGACGCTGGCCGAAGCCGGAATCGTGTTCGCGGGAGACCTGAGCGGCCAGAAAGCGCGGGTGCTTCTTTCGGTGCTGCTCGGCATGGGCCTGAGTGACGAAGAAATGCGCGCGGAAATCGAATATCTGGGCGGATGATCGATACCCGAGGCGCCACCCGCTCCTAAGTCAGCAGGCCGAACTGATTGACCATGGAATCCAGGGCCTTGGCTCGGGTACCGATGCTGTCTTTCAGTTTCTGCGCAACCGCGTCCAACAGCAGGTTCGAGAGACTTAGAAAGGCTGCCTGGCTGTCCCAGAAGAGTCGCGTTTCGGTGCTCACCATGAGCACGTCGTCGGAGACATCGTGCGCCCAGTCGCAGTGCGGATCGGAAACGATGACGACATAGTGGCCATGCTCGCGCGCCGACTGCGCGATCTTCTTGCTGAGCGCCCCATAGCGCCGCATCTCGAACAGGATCAGGACGCTGTTGCGCGGCGCGTCGTAGATCTCCGCCAAGCTTCCATTTTTCGTATCGACCCGGCGCACGGCGGGGCGCAGGAGCTGAAGCCTGATTTCAAAGATCGATGCGATGCCCTCCATCATCTGGAAGCCTGTCACGAGGACCTCCGGGGCAAAGCTGACGGCTTCCACGACCCGCTCCCACTGCGGCGTCGCGACAAGTTCGTGGACCTTGACGAGGGCCTCGATCTCCAGGTCGAGCGTGATCCTCAGTTTTTCGTCCTGGCTCCTGGACCTGAGGAAGCGGTCGACACGATTGCTGACCTGATGGTTGCCGATGGCGAACTCGCGGCGCAGTTCGCGGCGAACCTCCGCCAGTCCCTGATAACCGTTCTTCCGTAGGAAGCGGCTGACCGTCATCTTGCTGGTCCCTACGGTGTCGGCAATGCTGCTGGCCGTCTCGAACGGAATGCGTTCGATGTTGGAGAGCATGTAGTTGGCCAGCGCCCGTTCGGCGCGCGTGAACAGCGGCACGTTCCTCTGCAGCCGAGCTTCCAGGCCATCGGCTGCACCTTCACGGTTCGCGATCGATTTCTTCACGGATGCGACTCCCGGCCAAAACGAACAAAATGATACATCATTAACGTAGACACGAAAACGTCACATATTGCACCATTCCCTTGCGGCAATCAGGTCGCCGCGACCTTAACGCTCAGGGGGATTTAGATGACAAAGGTCACTCATGCCCAAGGTATCGATGCACATATGAAAGCCATCGACCGGCGCTCCTTCCTTTACGGAGCGGCCGCGTTGAGCGCGGGAGGAATCGCCAGTTCGTTGCTGCCCGGAAAAGCCTGGGCCGAGGGACCGAAGAAGGGCGGCATCCTCAAGGCCGGGCTTCAAGGCGGCGGCACCACGGACTCGCTGGACCCGGCAAGCTACACCGGACAGGTGCAGTTCCACGTTTCCCGCATCTGGGGCGACTATCTACTCAGGATAAAAGCCGACGGAAGCCTGGCTAACCTCGTTGCGGAGGAAGTGAAACCTTCGGCTGACGCAAAAACCTGGACCATCAAGATCCGCAAAGGCGTCGAATTCCACAACGGCAAGACCCTGACGCCGGATGACGTCATCGCTACCGTGGAACGCCATGCAGGACAGGATTCGAAATCCGCGATCGTCGGGATGCTGAGCGGCATCACCACGATGAAGGCAGACGGCGACGAAGTCATATTCGGACTCAAGGAGCCCAACGCCGACTTTCCTTACCTGCTGGCCGACTACCATCTCGTCCTTCAGCCGGGAGGAGGCAAGGATGCACCGGACGCAGCCAACGGATGCGGCCCCTACAAGCTGACGGGTCACCAGCCCGGGATCAGCTACGAGGGCGAACGCTTTGCCAACTATTGGCAGGGCGATCGCGCGGCGCACGCCGACCAGGTGCAGATCCTGGTGATCAACGACAACACGGCCCGTACATCCGCCTTGCAGAGCGGCCAGGTCGACTTCATCAACCAGATAAGCCCTAACGTCGTCGAACTGCTCAGGAAAACGGGGGTGACGATCCGCAACATATCCGGGCGCGGCTTCTACGAGTTCGGCATGTTCTGCGACACGCCGCCCTTCGACAACAACGATCTGCGTATGGCGCTCAAGCTCGCCATCGATCGCGAGCAGATCGTCAAGAACATCCTGCGCGGCTTCGGTTCGGTCGGAAACGATTTTCCGATCAACAAGGTCTACCCGTTGTTCTCGGACGATATCGAGCAGCGAAAATTCGATCCGGAGGCGGCGGCGAAAGCGTACAAGAAATCCGGCCATTCGGGATCGATCCTTCTCAAGACCGCCAACGCGGCGTTCCCGGGCGCGATCGAGGCGGCGGAACTGTTCCAGAACAGCTGCGCGCAATGCGGCATCAAGGTCGACGTCCAGCGGGTTCCCGACGACGGCTACTGGACCAGCGTCTGGAACAAGGAGCCGTTCACCGCGAACTTCTGGGGAGGAGCACGGCCGACACAGGATCTCGAATACGCGACCATCTATTCCTCGGAATCGAGCTGGAACGATATCCGCTGGCGCCGGCCTGACTTCGACAAGATGATCCTTGCGGCGCGGGGTGAGCTCGACCAGGAGAAACGCAAGAAAATCTATCGCGACATGGCGATCATGATGCGCGACGAGGGTGGCATCATCCTGCCCTGCTTCAACGACTTCATCGATGCGACGGCAAAGCGTGTGGGCGGCTACGAAGACGATCCGAACGGCGAACTCATGAACGGCTACGCCTTGATCGATTGCTGGGTCGAAGCCTGACCCGCAGAGGTGGTTCGCCCTAAACGGCCAACCACCTCCTCCGACCGACACCGGGAATAATGCAAATGAACATCATCAAGACACATACCGTGCCCGGCAAGCCGTGCCTGTCGGTGGACGCCGCCGGGGCGGGAGAGCTGGTCATCTTCCTGCACGGGATCGGCGGCAACAAAAACAATTGGCACGACAATCTTCCGGAATTCTCCCGGCACTTCCTGGCCGCGGCGCTGGACATCCGGGGCTATGGGGAAAGCGACGACTACGAAGGCCCGCTGACAGACCAGAACCTGATCGACGACATCGATCGCGTCATCGACTTCTTCGGAACCTCCAAAGCCCACCTGATCGGCCTGTCGATGGGCAGCGAGATAGCGCCGATCTACGCCCATGCGCGGCCGGACAGGGTGTTGAGCCTGACGCTTTGCGCGGCCATGACCGGCTCCTCAGCCATGACGGACAAGGAAAAGCAGGACTTTCTGGGGTCACGCAAATTGCCGTTGCTGAACGGCAAGGAACCGAAGGACATCGCCGGGCCGGTCGCCAGATCGCTCATCGGCAAAAAAGCGACGGCAGACATGCTGGCCAGGCTGGTCGACAGCATGTCCCGGCTGCACAAGCAAAGTTACATCAAGGCAATCGAGTGGGACATCCAGGTCGACAATCGGGGTATCTTTCCAACCATCGGGGTCCCGGCGCATATCATGGCGGGAAGCGACGACCTTCTGACGCCGCCGGAGATGGGTCGGCAGGTCAGTGCCCTTGTGCCCGACTCGACCTTCTCGCTGGTGAAAGATGCCGGCCATCTGATGAACATCGAAAAGCCTTTTGAATTCAACGATCTGGCGATCTCATTCTTGAAGCGAAAGCGATAGGGCTCTTCCGGAGCGTCGACGAGTGCACGGCAGTCGAGAGCGGGCCAGTTACGCCCTTCATTCCATTGTCAGCCGGTAGCCGATGCCGGTTTCCGTCAGGATGTATTGCGGCCGTTCGGGGTTGGTCTCGATCTTCTGGCGCAACTGGCGGACATAGATACGCAGATATTGCACGTCGGTCTCGCCACCCCAGACCTCATTCATCAGCATGCGGTGGGTCAGCACCTTGCCGGCATGGGCGACCAGCATGCGCAAGATGTCGTATTCCTTCGGCGTCAGCTTCACCTCCTCGCCGCGCATGCGCACGACACGGCGCACCAGATCGACTTCGAGATCGCCGCTGCGGAAGGTCGGCGGCTCGCCCTGCTGCTGCAGCCGGTGCCTGAGTGCGGCCCGGATGCGGGCGAACAATTCCGCCGTGCCGAACGGCTTCGTCACATAGTCGTCGGCGCCGAGGTCTAGCGCCTCGACCTTGCCCTTTTCATCGGAACGGCTCGACAGGACGAGGATCGGCACGGCGTTGCCGCCGTCGCGCAAGGTGCGGATCACGTCCAGCCCGTCCATGTCCGGCAAGCCGAGATCGAGGATGACGAGGTCGGGGCCGGAGCGCCCTGCTTCGGCGAGCGCGGCCTCGCCATTCGCAGCCTCGATCACCTGGAAACCCTGCGAGGCAAGGCTGGTGCGCAGCAGTCGCAGGATCGGCGGCTCATCGTCGACGATCAGGATGGTGGCGGCGTTTGCGTTCATGCCGTGGCCTCCGGTTGCGCCGGTAGGGTGATGGTGAAGACCGCGCCGGGCCGATCGGCCCGGTTGCCCGCCTCGATCGTCCCGCCCATCGCTTCGACGAAGCCGCGACAGATGGCGAGGCCGAGCCCGGTGCCGGCGCGCTGGCTGTCCGATTTGCGCACACGATAGAACTTGTCGAAGACGCGCTCCAGATCCGCTTGCGGAATGCCCGGCCCCTCGTCCACTATCCGCAGGCTGACCGTCTCACCCTCGCGCCGGCCCTCGATGCGGATCGTCGTGCCGGCTGGAGCGTATTTCGCCGCGTTGTCGAGAAGATTGAACAGAACCTGCTCGAACAGCACGGGGTCCAGCTTCGCCATCGGCAGATCGGGTTCCAACGCCGTTTCGATCCGATGGTCGACCAGTATCCGGTCCGCCCGCCGCAGCGTGCTGCCGACCACCTCGCCGATATCCACCAGCCCCATGGTCGGCATCACCGCACCCGACTCCAGTTTCGTCATGTCGAGCAGGTTGGCGATGAAGCGGTTCAGCCGCTCCGCCTCCTCCTGGATGGTGGACAGCAGCGCCCTGCGATCATCCGCCGTCAGGTCGGGCAATCCCGCCAGACCGTCGGCAGCGCCGAGGATAGAGGCGAGCGGTGTTCTCAGATCATGTGAGATCGAAGTGAGCAGCGCCGCCTGCAACCGGTCGCGCTCGGCCGCGCGCTGCGCCTTGTCGAAATCCTCCGACAGGTTGATGCGCTCGATGGCGAGCGCCGCCTGGTCCGACAGCGCATCGAGCAGGCGCCGCTCGTCCGGCGTCAGCAGCGGACCCTGCTTGTCGCTGTCGATACCGATCACCGCGACCGGTCCGCGGCCTGTGCGCATCGGCAGAAACAGTCGTTTTGCACCGGGCAGCGTGTCGGCGCCGCGACCAGCCGGCCGGCTGCTTTCCCAGGACCATTTCGCCGCCGCGAGATCGGCCTCCTCGGCAACGTCCTCCGGCGGCCAGGCGGTCTTCAGTTCGAGCGTCCCGTTTTCGGGTAGGAAAAGCACGACGCGGACCTTGAGCATGGAAGCGACCTGAGAGGAAATCGCCCACAGAAGATCGTCCATGGAGGCGATGCCGGCGAGCTTGCGGCTGAACAGGTAGAGGTCCTCGGTGGTGCGGGCGCGCTGGCGCGCCACCAGCGCCTGCGCGCGCACGCTGGCCGTAAGGTTGGAGGCAACCAACGCCACCACCAGGAAGAAGAACAACGCCACCACGTTTTCAGGATCAGCGATGGTGATGCTGAAATAGGGAGGCAGGAAGAACAGGTTGAAGGCCAGCACGCTGAGCAGGCTGGCGAACAGAGCAGCGCCCAGGCCGAAAGCGACGGCGCTGACCAGAACGGCGGTCAGAAACACCAGCGCGACGTTCTGCACGTTGAGGAAGCGGACCAGCACTTCGCCGCACCCCAGCGCCACGGCGACCACCGCCGCGCTGACCAGATAGGGCCGCACGTCGAACGGTGCCGCGGCAGGACGCGTATCCACGGTTTTCGCCGCCGGCGCACCCTTCTCGTCGCCAGTGACGACGTGGACGGCGACATTTCCGGCGCGCCGCACGATCTCGTAGGTGATCGAGCCGAAAAGCAGTTCGTGCAGGCGCGAACGCTCGCTGCGGCCGATGACGAGATGGCTGAAATTGTTCTTCGCGGCATAGTCGAGGATTTCCCCGGCCAGCTCTCGTCCGGGCACCGTCACCGCCTCGCCGCCCAATCGCTCGGCCATGCGCAACGCCTCGGCGATACGGTCTCGCGCCGCTTCGTTGAGCCGCAGCGAGCGTGGCGTCTCGACATAGAGCGCGGTCCACGGGGCACGCAACCGTTCGGCCATGCGCCGCCCATAGCGCACAAGTGCTGCCGCCTTGGGATGCTCGTTGACGACGACGAGGATGCGGTCGCCGGCCGGCCATGGGCCGGAGATCGCATGCGCCTGCATATGGGTGAGCAGTTGCTGGTCGACGCGCTGGGCCGTGCGGCGCAACGCCAGTTCGCGCAGCGCCGTCAGGTTGCCGGCCGAGAAATAATGCGTCAGCGCGCGCTCTGCCGTGCCGGGAACATAAACCTTACCCTCCTTCAGCCGCTGGATCAGGTCGGCTGGCGTGAGGTCGATCACCTCGATCTCGTCGGCAAGGTCGAGGAAGGCGTCCGGCACGGTTTCGCGCACCTGGATGCGGGTGATCTGCTGGACGACGTCGTTGAGGCTTTCCAGATGCTGGATGTTGACGGCCGTGTAGACGTCGATGCCGGCCGCAAGCAGGTCCTCGACATCCTGGTAGCGCTTCGGATGTCGGCTCCCCGGCGCGTTGGAGTGTGCCAGTTCGTCGACCAGCGCCAGCGTCGGCTTGCGCGCCAGTATGGCGTCGAGGTCCATCTCCCGAAGGTGCCGGCCGTTGTAGTCGACATGCCTGAGCGGTACGACCTCGAAACCGTGGACCAGCGCCTCGGTTTCCGGACGCCCATGCGTCTCGATCAGGCCGATGACGACATCGACGCCGGCGCGGCGCTGCGCGGCAGCTGAAAGCAGCATCTCGTAGGTCTTGCCGACGCCGGGCGCGGCGCCGAGGAACACCTTCAGATGGCCGCGTGTCTCAGTAGCCGCTTCGCGCAGAAGGGCTTCCGGGTCGGGACGCTTGGGTTCGGCTTTCTGATCCGGCATCGGTTCGTGCGCTCAAGCCGTCCTTTCAGTCACCCCTCGGTGACGCCGGAGCATTGCCACCATCCCGCATTTGCGCAAGAGGTGCTCCATCTCATTCTACCTTGGCCGCATCCAGCGCGAGGTTGAGTTCCAGCACGTTCACCCTCGGCTCGCCGAGCAGGCCGCCGGCCCGCTGTTCGATATGCGAAGAAACGAGCGCCTTCACGGTTTCCTGCGCCAGCCCGCGAGCCTTGGCGACACGCGGCACCTGGAACAATGCCGCTTCCGGCGAAATGTCCGGGTCGAGGCCACTGCCCGAGGTGGTGACGAGATCAACCGGCACCGGCGTTCCGGGATTTTCCTTCTCCAGCGTACCGGCATCCGCCTTCACGCGCGCGATCAGCTTGGCGCTGGTAGGGCCGAGGTTCGAGCCACCGGAAGCGGAAGCGTCGTAGCCGTTTCCGGCGGCGGATGGACGGGGCTGGAAATAGCGGTCGCTGGCGAAAGCCTGGCCGATCAGGGCCGAGCCGACGACATGGCCATCGCTCTCGACCAGGCTGCCGTTCGCCTGTGCCGGAAAGACCGCCTGTGCGACGCCGGTAACGGCGAGCGGGTAGACGAGCCCGGTGAGCACGGTGAGCGCAACGATCATGAACAGAGCGGGTCGGATATGGGCGTACATTTCGACTGTCCTTTCAGGCAAGACCGACGGCGGTGATGACGACATCGATCGCCTTGATGCCGAGGAACGGCACAATCATGCCGCCGAGACCGTAGATGAGCAGGTTGCGCCGCAAGAGCGCAGCGGCGCCGATGGCGCGATATTTCACGCCTTTCAGCGCCAGCGGGATCAGCGCGATGATGACGAGCGCATTGAAGATGATGGCCGACAGGATGGCGCTTTCGGGCGAGCCGAGCCGCATGATGTTGAGCGCCTGAAGCTGCGGATAGAAGGCGACGAACATCGCCGGAATGATGGCGAAGTATTTCGCCACGTCGTTGGCGATGGAGAAGGTCGTCAGCGAGCCGCGCGTCATCAGCAATTGCTTGCCGATTTCCACCACCTCGATCAACTTGGTCGGGTCGCTGTCGAGATCGACCATATTGCCCGCCTCGCGGGCGGCGACCGTGCCGGTGTTCATGGCCACGCCGACGTCCGCCTGGGCAAGTGCGGGCGCATCGTTGGTGCCGTCGCCGCACATGGCGACCAGTTTGCCCTTGGCCTGCTCGGCGCGGATCAGCTCCAGCTTGTTCTCCGGCGTTGCCTGCGCGAGGAAATCGTCGACGCCGGCTTCGGCTGCGATGGCCGCCGCCGTCATCGGGTTGTCGCCGGTGATCATCACGGTGCGGATGCCCATCTGGCGAAGTGCTGCGAAGCGTTCGCGGATGCCGCCCTTGACGATGTCCTTCAAGTGCACGACGCCGAGCAGCCTGCCGTCGCGTGCCACCGCCAGCGGCGTGCCGCCGGACTTTCCCACCGTCTCGGCGATCTGCCGCAACTCGCGCGCGGCCTCGCTCGCATGGCGGGCGTGGCTGCCAGAGACGCTTGCGTCGGCCAGCATCGCATCGACAGCGCCCTTGCGGATGCTGGTGCCGTCCAGATCGACGCCGCTCATGCGGGTCTGCGCCGTGAAGGGAACGAAATGGGCGTGCAGTCTTTCCATCTCGCGGCCGCGGATGCCGTATTTCTCCTTCGCCAGCACGACGATGGAGCGGCCTTCCGGCGTCTCGTCGGTCAGCGACGACAGTTGCGCGGCGTCGGCCAGGTCGCGCTCGGTGACACCTGTCAACGGCAGGAACTCGGTCGCCTGCCGGTTGCCGAGCGTGATGGTGCCGGTCTTGTCGAGCAGAAGCGTGTCGACATCGCCCGCCGCCTCCACGGCGCGCCCGGACATGGCGAGCACGTTGAAGCGCACGAGCCGGTCCATGCCGGCGATGCCGATGGCCGAGAGCAGCGCGCCGATGGTGGTCGGGATCAACGTCACGAACAGGGCGACCAAGGCAACGACCGGAATGGCGCCGCCGGCATAATGGGCGAAACTCGGAATGGTGACGACGGCCAAGACGAAGATCAGCGTCATGCCGGCGAGCAGGATGTTGAGGGCGATCTCGTTCGGCGTCTTCTGCCGCTGCGCGCCTTCCACCAGTGAGATCATGCGGTCGAGGAAGGTCGAGCCAGCCGCCGCCGTGATGCGCACCTTGATCTGGTCTGACAGCACCTGCGTGCCGCCGGTAACGGCCGAACGGTCGCCACCGGATTCGCGGATGACGGGCGCGGATTCGCCGGTGATCGCCGCCTCGTTGACCGAGGCGATGCCTTCGATCACCTCGCCGTCGGACGGGATAATGTCGCCGATCTCGACAACCACGACGTCGCCGACCTTGAGGCTGGTCGCCGGCACCAGTTCGTAGGTCGAGCCGTCCGGCACGAGCCGCTTGGCGTCGGTTTCGGTGCGCGTGCGGCGCAGCGCGTCGGCCTGCGCCTTGCCGCGCCCTTCGGCCACCGCTTCGGCGAAATTGGCGAACAGCAGCGTGAACCAGAGCCACAGGATGACCTGGAAGGAGAAGCCGAGCCGGCTGCCGCCGAAGACAAGATCGCGCAGGAAGATCAGGGTGGTGAGGATGGCGACGATCTCGACCACGAACATCACCGGGTTGCGGACCTCGATGCGAGGATCCAGCTTGGCGAAGGCCGAACTGATGGCCGGTCCGACGATAGCGGGATCGAAAACGCTGATTTCCGAGGATTTGGTCATGATGCGTTCCTCAAAATGTCTGCCCGGCCAGCATGGCGAAATGCTCGACGATCGGGCCGACGGCGAGTGCGGGGAAATAGGTCAAGCCGCCTACGATCAGGATGACGCCGATGAGCAGGCCGACGAACAGGCCGCCATGGGTTGGAAGGGTGCCCGCCGAGGCCGGCACGGTCTTCTTCGCCGCCAGCGAACCGGCAATTGCCAGAACCGGCACGATGACGAGGAAGCGGCCCATCAGCATGGCGAGGCCGATGGTGAGGTTGTACCAGGGCGTGTTGGCTGACAGCCCGGCAAAGGCGCTGCCGTTGTTGGCCGCACCCGAGGTGTAGGCGTAGAGGATCTCAGAATAACCGTGCGGGCCGGCATTCGCCAAGGAGGCAAGTGCGGTCGGCAATACGGCCGCAGCGGCAGTGAAGCCGAGAATGGCAAGGGGCAGCGACAGCACGGCGAGCATCGCCATCTTCACTTCCTTGGCCTCGATCTTCTTGCCGAGATATTCGGGCGTGCGGCCGACCATCAGCCCGGCGATGAAGATCGCCAGGATGACGAAGAGCAGAATGCCGTAGAGGCCGGCGCCGACGCCGCCGATGATGACCTCGCCGAGCTGCATGTTGACGATCGGGATCAGGCCGCCGAGCGGCATGAAGCTGTCCAGCATGGCGTTGACCGCACCGCAGGAGGCCGCCGTGGTAACCACCGCGAACAGCGCGGAGGCGGCGATGCCGAAGCGAACTTCCTTGCCCTCCATGTTGCCGCCGTCGATGCCGAGTGCGGCAAAGGCGGGGTTGCCGCCGGCTTCCGCCCAGTAGGTGACGGCGACGCCGGCGATAAAGAGAATGCCCATCGCGGCGAAGATCGCCCAGCCCTGGCGCTCGTCGCCGACCATGCGGCCGAAGACGTTGGTGAGCGCCGCCCCGATGGCGAAGATCGACACCATCTCGACCAGGTCGGTCAGAGCCGTCGGGTTCTCGAACGGATGCGCCGAATTGGCATTGAAGAAACCGCCGCCGTTGGTGCCGAGCATCTTGATCGCGAGCTGCGAGGCGGTTGGGCCGACGGCGATGGTCTGCTTCGCGCCTTCCAAGGTGGTGGCATCGACATAGCTGCCGAGCGTCTGGGTGACGCCCTGGCTCACATAGAACAGCGCGCACAGGATCGAGAGCGGCAAGAGAACGTAGAGCGACGAGCGCGTCAGGTCGGCCCAGAAATTGCCGACCGTCTTTGCCGAAGCGCGCGCAAAGCCGCGGATCAGCGCCATGGCGATGGCGATGCCGGTGGCGGCGGAAACGAAGTTCTGCACCGTCAGCCCGGCCATCTGGACAAGATAACCCATGGTGCTTTCGCCGCCATAGCCCTGCCAGTTGGTGTTGGTGACGAAGCTGACGGCGGTGTTGAAGGATGAATCCGGCGACACCGCCCCCATCTGCATGGGGTTGAGCGGCAAAACGCCTTGCAGGCGTTGCAAGCCGAACAAAGCCAAGAAGCCGGCAGCGTTAAAGGCCAGCATCGCCACCGTATAGGTCAGCCAATGCTGCTCCTGCCGATCGTCGACGCCGGCGCCGGCATAAAGCAAACGCTCAACGGGGCGCAGCACAGGCGAAAGGAAGGTGCGCTCGCCTGCCATGACCCGCGTCATGTACCAGCCAAGCGGCTTTGCGAGCGCAATGACGATCGCGCAGAACAGCGCGATCTGGAGCCAGCCGTTGAGGGTCATGGTCTATCTTTCTTTTTTCGCATGTCTTTGCCCCGAAACCGAGGACCGCTTTCGCGAGACATGCTCAGAACCTTTCCGGGCGCAGCAGCGCGTAGACGAGGTAGATAAGGATGAGCGCGGCGGCGAAGCCGCCCAATGCGTAGTCGAGGATCATCGCCGTCTCCTCAGAGCCGTTCGCTGGCGAAGCCATAGAGGGCGAGAAGGGCGAAGAAACCCAGGCCGATCGCCAGCATGAGAATGTCGGGCATTGTGCCGTTCTCCATCGGCACGATGCGCGTGCCGTGGGCAACGCGAACCGTGTTCAGGCCCGTAGACTTCGGCTTATCGGCATATGTTTTCGAGGGCGGCGGCACGGCCGCCGCATAGTATTTTCATATACGGATGGGCCTCGGCCGCCGGCCCCTACTCCCGAATGAAATGCGTTCGTCGTCGCTTCCGGGCCCAGGTTCGCTGGAGCCGAGCGAACGGCCGCTCTTCGAGAAACATCAGCGAGGACGTTACTCAGAAAGCGGCGTCACTCGCTCAATCGGGCCCGTCGGTTCGGGCGTAGCCCAGCTCTTTCGCGGATCGGTCCAGCGACACAACCGGGCGTTTAAAGCCAGGGATGGCGGATGCTTACTGTCGCGTTCCGCCACCGACGAAGACGGAAGGAAGCGCCGCATAAACTGCGGCCGCTTTTGTCAGATGATCCTTCCAGGTTATCTCGTTGGGAGCGTGCGCCTGCTCCTCCATGCCGGGGCCGAAGCCGATACATGGAATGTTGTGACGCCCCATGATCGCCACGCCGTTGGTGGAGAAATTCCAGATGCCGAGCGCCGGCTCCTTGCCGTAGAGCGACCGGTGTGCGGACAGCATGGCCTGGCAAGCCGGATGCTCGCGCTCGATGTACCATGCCGGAAAATAGCACTCCGTCGGATAATCGAGACCGCGCCAGGACGTCCTGGAATAGGTGTAGAGGGATACGGCGGCACCGGCCTCCTTGACGGCTGGCAAGCCGCGGATTTCCTCCAGCGCGCTGTCTACGGTTTCGCCCAGCGTCATGCGGCGGTCGATCGAGATGGCGCACTGGTCGGCCACGGCGCAGCGGGACGGCGCGCTCGCAAATATCTCCGAGACCGTCAGCGTTCCCTTGCCGAGGACCTCGTTTTCCGGGAGCCGCACGTTGAGGTCTTCGAGTTCCGACAGGATCCTGCCCATCTTGAAGATGGCATTGTCGCCCAGATGCGGCATGGCTCCATGGGCGCTTCTTCCGCGCACGTCGACGCGGATTTCCATCCTGCCGCGATGGCCGAGGTTGATGTTGCAGTTCGTGGGCTCTGTGCTGACGACGAACTCCGGCCTGATGCCCATTTCCTCGATCAGATACTGCCAGCACAGGCCGTCGCAATCCTCTTCCTGCACCGTGCCGGCACAGAGCAGGGTGTATCCCTCGTCTAGACCGAGTTCCTTGATGATCTTGCCGGCATAGACCATCGCGGCCATGCCGCCTTCCTGGTCGCTTGCGCCCCGGCCATAGACGATCCCGGGGTCGTCGTAGCCGAGATAGGGGTCATGGTCCCAATTGGCGCGATCGCCAATTCCCACCGTATCGATATGCGCGTCGAGCGCGATCAGCCTGGGGCCGTTGCCTATATAGCCGAGAATGTTTCCCATCGGATCGATCTCGACGCGATCGAAGCCGACCTTTTCCATCTCGGCCTGGATGCGGCGTATGACCTCGCCTTCCTGGCAGCTTTCGCTGGGGATGGCGATCATGTCACGCAGGAAGCGCGCGATGTCCTCGCGGTAGAGCTCGGCCTTTTCCCTGATCTTCTGAAAATCGACAGCCATGATCTTCCCAAACCCTCGGTGGTCCATTCGGCAAAACGATGCGCTTCGGTTCAGTGCTGAACGACGTGGCGCAGGAATTCTTTCAGGCGCGGACTCTTGGGAGCCTTGAACACCTCCTTCGGCGGACCGTCCTCGACGATGTGCCCGCCATCCATGAAAATCACCCGGTCGGCGACGTCGCGCGCGAAGCTCATCTCGTGGGTGACGACGACCATGGTCATCCCTTCGTTGGCGAGGTCACGCATGACCGACAGGACCTCGCCGACCAGTTCCGGGTCCAGAGCGGACGTCGGTTCGTCGAACAGGATCGCCTTCGGCGACAACGCGAGCGAACGGGCGATGGCAACGCGCTGCTGCTGGCCTCCGGAAAGCTGGGAGGGGTAGGCGTCTATCTTGCTCGACAGCCCCACCTTTTCCAGCACCCTGCGCGCGACGTCGTTCGCGGCCTTCACCGGCGTGCGGCGCACCTTGCGCGGACCGAGCGTGACGTTCTCAAGCACGGTCAGGTGTGGAAACAGGTTGAACGACTGGAACACCATGCCGATTTCCGCGCGCACGAGATTGATGTTGGTGCCTCGCGCGCAGAGATCGTGGCCATTCACGACGATCCGGCCCGACGTCGCTTCCTCAAGCTGGTTTATGCATCGCAGCAACGTCGACTTCCCCGATCCGGACGGGCCGATGACGGAAACGACCTCTCCCGCGTCGATGCGGACGTCGATGCCCTTCAGGACCTCGAGTTCTCCATAGGCTTTGTGCAAATTCGTTATTTCGATCATCTGCAGGCTCCGGATCCTTCGAGGCCGATCAACGGCGCTCCATGTATTTGATGATCTGTGCGACCGAGAACGTCATGACGAAGTAGATGACGGCAACGGCGAACCAGACCTCGAATGCGCGGAAGTTGTAGGCGATGACTTCCTGGCCGGTGCGTGTCAGTTCTCCCACCCCGATGACGACGAGGATCGAGGTATCCTTCAAGGAGATGATGAACTGATTGCCCAGTGCCGGGAGCATGCGCCGGAAGGCCTGCGGCCAGATGACGTAGCGCATGGTCTGCGGCGCGGTCAGGCCGATCGATCGGCCGGCCTCGGTCTGGCCGCGGTCGATCGACTGGATGGCGCCGCGGACGATTTCGGCGATGTAGGCGCCGGCATTCAGGGACAGCGCGATGATGGCGGCGACCAGTGGGGGGATGCGGAAGCCCAGCGCAAGCGGGACGCCGAAATAGAGGAACATCACCTGCACGATGAACGGCGTGCCGCGTATCGCCTCGATGTAGAAATTGGCGACCGCTTTCGACACCATGTTGCCGGCCAGCTTCATCCATCCTGCGGTCACGCCGATGATGAAGCCGAAGAACAGCCCGCCAAGGGTTATGACGACGGTCAATTCCGCGCCCTTGACGAGGGCCGGCACGGCTTGAAACACCGCGCTCCAATCGAACTCGAAATTAGACATCAGGCCTCCCGCGGAATAAAAAGGAGTGATCCGGGCTCGCTCCTTTGTCGTTGTTTCGGTTGGCCTATCGGGAATCCGATCCGAACCACTTGTTGTGCAGTTCGTTCAGCTTGCCGCTTTCCTGCATCTCCAGGAGAGCGACGTTGATCTTCTTCCTCAGTTCGCTGCCCTTGGGCATGCCGATGCCGTAGAAATGGCCGAGGTAGAGCGGGCCGACGAGCTTCACCGCATCTTTGCCGACGGTTGCCGCATAGTCCTGAAGCGGCGGCAGGTCGAACATGACGGCATCGGCGCCGCCGGCGCGCAGCTCAAGGAAGGCGTCGGTGATGTTCGGGAATTCCTTGACTTCCTTCGGAGCGACCTTTCCGGCCTCGGTGTTCTCCTTCAGGAAGGGAACGGTCGACGTGCCCTGCTTGGTGGCGATGACCTTGCCCGAGAGATCCCCGAGTTCCTTGACGCCACTCTCGTCCGCCCGGACCATGATGGTGATGCCGGCCTTGTAGTATGGGTAGGAGAAGTCGATGACCTCCTCACGCTTCGAGGTGATCGACATCGCGGCAACGGCCACGTCGATATTGCCCGACTGGATTCCGGGAATGATACCGTTGAAGTCCATCGGGCGCAGTTCGTATTCGACGCCGATTCTCTTACCGATCTCGTTCCAGATATCGACGTCGTAGCCGACGTAGTTGCCGTCCTCGTTGCGATAGGAAAACGGCTTGAAGTTGGTGTCGGTGGCGACGACGATCTGATCGCCCGCAACCGCAAAACCCGCCGATGCAAGGCTTATTGCACCGGCTACCAGTGTCTTGAGAAAGAAATTCATGCTCACTCCTCCTTGTGATGTGTATGCGCGAGACCGTGCGCCGCTTCCTGATGCAGGACCCGCTCAGGCCGCCAGGTCTTCGGCCGAAAAGGCAGCGTCGCTTGCCATGATCGAATCATAGAGTTGCTGGTCGGTAGCACCTTCGCTGCCGATGCAAAGCACGACGGAATTCTCGTCCAGTTTGAGTTGGGTTTTGATATCGGCATCTCCCAGTGCGGTAAGCAGCCCGACGAGGCCGCCGACGGCGGATTCACCGGCGGTGATCGGAGCATCGCCATTGCACGGCCGGGCCAGCGCCCTCATGCAGGCGCTCACGCTGCTGTCGGGCACCGAAAGGGCGGCATTCGCGCCGGCGCGAAGGATATCCCAGGCTATGAGGGACACCTCGCCGCAGGACAAGCCTGCCATCATCGTTTCGAGGTCGCCGCCGACAACGGTCGGCGCTCCCGCCCGCACGCTTTCGTAGAAACAGGCGGCGTTTTCCGGTTCCACCACCACAAAGACGGGGCGCCGGCCGTTCCACGCATCCCAGAAATAGCTGCATACGGCTGCGGCGAGGCCACCGACGCCGCTCTGCACGAAAACATGGGTGGGCGGAGCCTTGCCCGCGAACTGCTCGACGAGCTCGGCTGCCAGCACGGTGTAGCCACGCATCACGTCGCGCGGGATCTCCAGGTAACCCTCGTACGAGGTGTCGGATACGACGACATGGTCCAGCCGCCCGGCTTCGCTGGCGCAGAAGCGGACAGTGTCGTCATAGTTTCCGGGGACGCGGACGACCTGCGCGCCGTAATTTTCGATCGAGAGCTTGCGGCCTTCGCTGACCGTGGCATGGATGTAGATGACGCATTTGCAACCGAACATCCTCGCGCCCCAGGCGACGGAGCGGCCATGGTTGCCGTCGGTCGCGCTGCACACAGTCAGTTCGCCCGTCAGATGCGCATATTTTCCAGAGATGAGTTCTGCGGCGTCGACTTTCCCGCCGATCTTTTCCTCGACGTGCTTCAGCAGGATTCGGAGAACGGCATAGGCGCCGCCGAGGGACTTGAAGCTGCCGAGGCCGAAACGGCCGGATTCATCCTTGTAGTGGAGCGAGGCGATTCCGAGCCTGGAGGACAGCCCCTGAAGAGACACCAGCGGCGTAACGTTGTAGCCTTCCCAGGAAGCGATTTCGCGGCGGGCCTCGTCGCTGTCGGCCCGATTCAGGAGCGGACGCAGAGTTTCCGGATACCGTTCGGAAGCGTCGAAACCGGTGTTTACGGCAAACGAATGGGGCGACGATTTCATCTTTTGAATTGTCCCAGCTTAAGTCCGATATTCTGCCTGCTTCGCCGGTGGTCGATCGTCCTTTATCCGACGGGTTCAGTTGCCGACCTGCCTGTGCTGGTTTGAAGAATATTTCATTTCTTGGGAGATTCGGCTTGATTTCGGCAGAGTCAGCGCACTTATGTCTCGTTATCGACGGTAACTGCGAGCGAAAATTGCATGAGCATGAATCAGGAGCTCGACAGGGCTGACAGGGCGATCCTCACTGCCCTGCAGCAAGACAACAAGATGCCGCAGCGAAAGATCGCGACGCTGGTAAACCTGTCGGCGCCGGCGGTTCAGCGGCGCATCAAGAGGATGGAGGAAGCCGGGATCATCCAGGCGAACATCGCCGTCGTGAATCCCGCCAAGGTCGACCAGTCGATCACCATCTTTGTCGAGGTCGAGATGGAGAGCGAGAGGATAGATCTCTACGAGGGGCCAAGCGCACCTTTGCCAGCATCCCCGAAATCCAGCAATGCTACTACGTGACCGGAGAGGCCGACTTCCTGCTGATCGTGAACGTCAAATCGATGGCCGACTATGAAAGCCTCACGCGCCAGCTGTTCTTCGAGAACAACAACGTGAAGCGTTTCCAGACGTTCGTCGTCATGGACCGGGTCAAGGT
>JBQCHN010000071.1:0-7554 GCA_051954615.1 Mesorhizobium sp.
GCGCTTGCGCAGGCTGCGCCCTGTGGTTACCAAGGCAGGACCCGCCCCGGAGGACATCATGAAAGACGTGTTGCAGGAACTCGAGCGCCGCCGCGCCATGGCACGCGCGGGAGGCGGTCAGGTCCGCATCGACGCCCAGCACAAAAAGGGCAAGCTGACGGCGCGCGAGCGTATCGAGATATTCCTCGACGAGGGTTCATTCGAGGAATTCGACATGTATGTCGAGCACCGCTCGACCGACTTCGGCATGGAGAAAACGAAGATCGCCGGCGACGGCGTCGTCACCGGCTGGGGCACGGTCAACGGCCGCCCGGTCTATCTTTTCGCCAAGGATTTCACCGTGTTCGGCGGCTCGCTGTCGGAAGCGCACGCCGAGAAGGTGATGAAGGTGCAGGACATGGCGCTGCGCAACCGCGCGCCGATCATCGGCCTCTACGACGCCGGCGGCGCCCGCATCCAGGAAGGCGTGGCGGCGCTCGGCGGCTATGCCGAGATTTTTCAGCGCAACGTGCTCGCCTCCGGCGTCATTCCGCAGATTTCGCTGATCATGGGCCCCTGCGCCGGCGGCGACGTCTATTCGCCGGCCATGACCGACTTCATCTTCATGGTGCGCGACACCTCCTACATGTTCGTAACCGGGCCGGACGTGGTGAAGACCGTCACCAACGAGACGGTGACGGCCGAGGAACTCGGCGGCGCTTCCGTGCACACGACGAAATCCTCCATCGCCGACGGCGCCTATGACAACGACGTCGAGGCGCTGTTGCAGATGCGCCGGCTGGTCGATCTATTGCCGGCGTCGAATACAGCCGAGATACCGGAAGTGGAATGCTACGAGCCGATCACCGAGCACGACATGTCGCTCGACCGGCTGATCCCGGAGAACGCCAACAAGCCCTACGATATCAAGGAACTGATCCTCAAAACCTGCGACGAAGGCGATTTCTTCGAGATCCAGCCGTCCTTCGCCAAGAACATCGTCACCGGCTTCGGCCGCGTCGAAGGCCGCACCGTCGGCTTCGTCGCCAACCAGCCGATGGTGTTGGCTGGCGTTCTTGATTCAGACGCCAGCCGCAAGGCGGCGCGCTTCGTGCGCTTCTGCGACTGCTTCAACATTCCGCTCGTCACTTTCGTCGACGTGCCGGGCTTCCTGCCGGGCACAGCGCAGGAATATGGCGGCCTCATCAAGCACGGCGCCAAGCTTCTGTTCGCCTATGCCGAGGCCACGGTGCCGAAGGTGACGGTGATCACCCGCAAGGCCTTCGGTGGCGCCTACGACGTCATGGCGTCGAAGCACCTGCGCGGCGACATGAACTATGCCTGGCCGACCGCGCAGATCGCCGTGATGGGCGCCAAGGGCGCGGTCGAGATCATCTACCGCAAGGATATCGGCGATGCGGAGAAAATCGCGAGCCACACCAAGCGCTATGAGGATCGTTTCCTGTCGCCCTTCGTCGCCGCAGAGCGCGGCTATATCGACGAAGTGATCATGCCCCATTCGACGCGGCGCCGGGTGGCGCGGGCGCTTCGCATGCTGCGCAACAAGGATTTGCAGAACCCCTGGAAGAAGCACGACAATATTCCGCTGTAGCGTCTCGTGCCGGGGGCGTGATCGTTAACTTCCTTGACAGGGAGCAAGGCGAAGCAGTAGCCGATTGAAACACTGACACGACAACCTTGGGGTGCCCCGGACGATGGAAGTCTTTACCGCAGCGGGTTTCGCGGCGCTCCTTCAGGTCATCGCCATCGATCTCGTCCTTGCCGGGGACAACGCCATCGTCATCGGTCTTGCCGCAGCCGGCCTGCCGGCCGATCAGCGCAAGAAGGCAATTCTGATCGGCGTGCTTGCTGCCACTGTACTGCGCATCCTGTTTGCCTCCATCACCGTCAAGTTGCTTGCCATCGTCGGCCTGCTCCTGGCAGGCGGCATCCTGCTTCTGTGGGTGTGCTGGAAGATGTGGCGCGAACTGCGCACTTCGCACGAAGATGAGCATGAAGCGACGGAAGCGCTGTCGGATGCCGACCTGAACAACGACCGGACCGTCGCCGGACGCGCGCCGCGCAAGACGCTGATGCAGGCCGCCACGCAGATCGTCATCGCCGACGTGTCGATGTCGCTGGATAACGTGCTCGCCGTCGCCGGCGCCGCGCGCGACCATTTCTCCGTGCTGATCATCGGCCTCATCCTGTCCATCGCGCTGATGGGTCTCGCCGCATCCTTCATCGCCAAGCTGCTGCACCGCCACCGCTGGATCGCCTATATCGGTCTGCTCATCATCCTCTACGTGGCGCTCGACATGATCTATCGCGGTGCGCTGGAAGTCTGGCCGCATGTGAACGGCGTCGTGGGCTGAGCTTACGCGTTTCGCGACCTTGCCGAACCGGGATCGCTTTACCCGCGCATCGTTCACGCGACGGATTACAAGCGGAAAAAACTGTGGTAGTGCGCCGCGGTTTCCAGAAAAGTCGAAAGTTCCCGCCGATGTCAGCTCCTCGCGTCAGCTTCGTCAGCCTCGGATGCCCGAAGGCGCTCGTGGATTCGGAGCGAATCATCACGCGGCTGCGCGCGGAGGGCTATGAGATTGCCCGCAAGCACGACGGCGCCGACCTCGTCGTCGTCAACACCTGCGGCTTTCTCGATTCCGCCCGCGAAGAATCGCTCGGCGCCATCGGCACGGCGCTGAAGGAGAACGGCAAGGTCATCGTCACCGGCTGCATGGGGGCCACGCCCGAGCTGATCCGCGAAAAACACCCCAATGTGCTCGCGATCACCGGGCCGCAGGCCTACGAAAGCGTCATGGATGCGGTGCATGAAGCCGCGCCGCCGGCCCACGATCCGTTCGTCGACTTGCTGCCGCCGCAGGGCGTCAAGCTCACGCCGCGTCACTATGCGTATCTCAAGATTTCAGAGGGTTGCAACAATCGCTGCACGTTCTGCATCATTCCGGCGCTGCGCAGCGATCTGGTTTCGCGTCCGGCCGCCGACGTGCTGCGCGAGGCGGAAAAGCTGGCCAAGGCGGGCGTCAAGAAATTGCTCGTCATCTCGCAGGACACCAGCGCCTACGGCATCGACATCAAGTACCAGACGTCGCTGTTCGGCGAGCGCGAGGTGCGGGCGAAGTTTCTCGACCTCGCCGAGGAATTGGGCAAGCTCGGCATCTGGGTACGGCTGCATTATGTCTACCCCTACCCGCATGTCGCCGATGTCATTCCACTGATGGCCGAGGGCAAAATCCTGCCCTACCTCGACATCCCCTTCCAGCATGCCTCGCCGCAGGTGCTGAAGAACATGCGGCGGCCCGCGCACGGTGAAAAGACGCTGGAGCGCATCCGCTCATGGCGCGAAACCTGTCCCGACCTCGCCATCCGCTCGACCTTCATCGTCGGCTTTCCCGGTGAGACGGAGGAAGACTTCCAGATGCTGCTCAACTGGCTGGACGAGGCGAAGATCGATCGCGCCGGCTGCTTCAAGTACGAGCCCGTGGCCGGCGCTCGCTCCAACGACATGGGGCTGGAGCCGGTGCCGCAGGAGGTCAAGGAAGCCCGCTGGCATCGCTTCATGCAGCGCCAGCAGAAGATCTCGGCCGCGCAGTTGCAGAAGAAGGTCGGTAAACGCCTGTCCGTCATCGTCGACGAGGCGCATGGCACCGCCGCCAAGGGCCGCACGAAATACGATGCGCCGGAAATCGACGGCGCCGTGCATATCCAGTCGCGCCGGCCGGTGCGAGCCGGCGACATCGTGACGGTCAAGATCGACCGCGCCGACGCCTACGATCTTTACGGCCAGGCTGTCTGATCTCAACGATCGGCGGGTAAATTACTAGGACGGTCAAAAGAAAGGGCGCCACCAGGGCGCCCTTTCCTGCTTTGTGATGCAGCCTGCGCTTACTGCGGCAGCTTGTCGTCTACGCCCTTGACGTAGAAGTTCAGGCCGAGAAGCGTGCCGTCGTCGGCCACTTCGCCATCCTTCAGCCACTGCGAGCCGTCCTGCTTGAAGACCGGGCCGGTGAAGGGGTTCCAGCCGTCGGCGATCTTCTTCTTGGTGGCTTCGGCCATGGCCTTCACGTCGTCGGGCATGTTGGTAAAGGGCGACAGTTCGACCGCACCGTCCTTGATGCCCAGCCAGACATTGTCTGTCTTCCAGGTGCCGTCGAGAACCGCCTTGAGGCGCTCGACGTAGTACGGGCCCCAGTTGTCGGTGTTCGAGGTCAACTGCGCGTTCGGCGCGAACTTGATCATGTCGGAAGACTGGCCGAAGCCCTTCAGGCCGCGCTCCTCGGCTACCTGCAGGGCGGCGGTCGAGTCGGTGTGCTGGGTGATGATGTCGGCGCCCTGGTCGAACAGCGCCTTGGCGGCGTCGGCTTCCTTGCCCGGATCGAACCAGGAATTGACCCAGACGATCTTGAGCTTGAAGTCGGGATTGACCGACTGCGCGCCGAGCATGAAGGCGTCGATACCCATCACCACTTCCGGGATCGGGAAGGAGACGATGTAGCCGGCGACGCCGGTCTTCGACATCTTGGCGGCGATCTGGCCCATCACGTAGCGGCCTTCGTAGAAGCGGGCGTTGTAGACGCCGAGGTTCTCCGAGGTCTTGTAGCCGGTGGCGTGCTCGAACTTGATGTCGGGGAACTTCTTGGCGACCTTCACCATCGGGTCCATGAACCCGAACGAGGTGCCGAAGATGATCTTGCAGCCTTCGCGCGCCAGGCGCTCGAAGGCGCGGTCGGCGTCAGGGCCTTCCGAAACGTTTTCGAGATAGGCCGTCTCGATCTTGTCGCCGAGCTCCTTTTCGGCGTGCAGACGACCCTGATCGTGCTGGTAGGAATAGCCGAAATCGCCGATCGGGCCGACATAGACCCAGCACGCCTTCAGCTTGTCGGCCGCCTCCGCCGTGACGGCCATGGACAGCGCCGCTGCCGTGGTCATCATCGCAATGAGCAGTTTCTTCATGGTGTTTTTCCTCTCCGTGTGCCTTTGAGACTTCCCGTTGGTTATCAGCGATCCGGCACGAATGGCTGGCCCAACGATGCCGGTGTGTTCATCATGGTCAAACGTTTGTTGCGCGAGATTAGAACAAGAACGACGACCGTTGCCAGATAGGGCAAGGAAGAAAGAAGCTGCGACGGCACCGGAATTCCGAATGCCTGTGCATGAAGCTGGCCGATCCAGACGGCGCCGAAGATGTAGGCGCCGGCCAGCACCCGCCATGGCCGCCAGGAGGCGAACACGACCAGCGCCAAGGCGATCCAGCCGCGGCCGGCCGACATGTTCTCCACCCATTGCGGCGTGTAGACGAGCGAAAGCTGCCCGCCGGCAAGGCCGGCGCAGGCACCACCGAAGATCACCGCCAGATAGCGGTAGCGGATGACCTGGATGCCGAGGGCATGAGCCGAAGTGTGGCTGTCGCCGATCGAGCGCAGCGTGAGACCCGTGCGCGTCCTGAACAGGAACCAGGCGACGGCGAAGATCAAAAGGATCGAGATGTAGAAGACCGGATCCTGGCCGAAAACGAGCTTGCCGACGATGGGCAGGTCGCTGAGCAGCGGAATGTGCAGGTCCGGCAGCCTGACGCCGGGCAAGCCGACGAAGCCGGTGCCGATCATGCCGGACAGACCAAGGCCGAGCAGTGTCAGCGACAGCCCGGTCGCCACCTGGTTGGTGGCCAGCGACAGCGTCATGACTGCGAACAGCAGCGAGAAAACCGCCCCTACCACGATGGCCGCGAGCAGGCCGAGCCAAGGCGAGCCGGTAAGATAGCCGACACCGAAGCCGCCCACCGCGCCCATGATCATCATGCCCTCGACGCCGAGGTTGAGCACGCCCGAACGTTCCACCACCAGTTCGCCGATGGCCGCCACCAGAAGCGGGGTCGCCGCCGTGGCGATGGTCAGCAGGATGTTGATCGTGATTTCCATCAGTGCGCCTCCCCCAGCTTGCCGGCCGTCGCGGCGTCGGGCGCCGGCGCCTTGGCGCGCAGGCCGACCAGCCTTATGCGGTAGTGGATGAGCGTGTCGCAGCCCAGCACGAAGAACAGCAGCATGCCCTGGAAGACGCGCGCCACCTTGTCGGAAACGCCGAGCGCGGTTTGCGCCGCCTCACCGCCGAGATAGGTCAGCGCCAGTACCAGCCCGGCCGCGACGATGCCGAGCGGATTGAGACGGCCGAGAAAGGCGACGATGATGGCGGCGAAGCCGTAGCCGGGCGAAATGACCGGCTTCAACTGGTTGATTTCACCGGAAACGACGGAGATTCCGGCAAGGCCGGCCAGCGCGCCGGAGAGGATGAAGGCGAAGAACACCATCTTGTTGAGGCCGAAGCCGGCGAAGCGGCCAGCGCGCGGGCTCGAGCCCAGCACGCGCACCTCGAAACCCTTTAGCATGCGGCTCATCATGAGCCAGACCACGACGGCGGCGACGAGCGCGAAGACGAAGCCCCAGTTGGCGCGCCCTGCAGCCGGCATCAGTTCGGGCAGGATGGCGGAGTCGTTGAACTGCACGGTCTGCGGGAAGCCATGCCCCTGAGGGTCGCGCCAGGGTCCGCGCACCAGCCAATCGAGGAAAAGTTGCGACACATAGACCAGCATCAGGCTGGTCAGGATCTCGTTGGTGTTGAAGCGCGCCTTCAGGTAAGCCGGGATGGCGGCATAGAGCCCTCCCCCGATCATGCCCATCACAAGCATCAGCGGCAGGACGATCGGGCCTTCCAGTTCGGGATAAAGCACCGGCACCATCGAGCCGACGATGGCGCCCAGCGTGAATTGGCCTTCGGCGCCGATGTTCCAGATATTGGCGCGGTAGCAGACCGACAGGCCGACCGCGATGAGGATCAGGGGTGCGGCCTTGATGGCGAGTTCGTGCAACTGCCAGACTTCGCTGATCGGCGAGATGAAATAGGTGTAGAAGGCCGACACCGGGTCGATGCCGAGCAGGGCGAACAGGATGGCGCCGGCAATCAGCGTGAGCGCGAAGGCGATAAACGGCGACAGGGCCGAGAACAACGCCGAGCGCTGCGGGCGTTTGACCAGTTCAAGGCGCATCACGCGACCTCCGCTGCGTGTTCGGCATGGCCGGGTTCCGCACCGCCCATCAGCAGGCCGATCTTCTCGAAGGTGGCTTCTGCGATCGGCAGCGGCTTCGACAGTTCCCCGTTGTGCATGACGGCGATGGCGTCGGAAATCTCGAACAATTCGTCGAGGTCCTGGCTGATGACCAGGACCGCCGAACCCGAGCGCGCCAACTCGATCAGCGCCTGGCGGATGTGGGCGGCAGCGCCCGCATCGACACCCCAGGTCGGCTGGTTCACCACCATCACCGCCGGTCTGCGGTCCAGTTCGCGGCCGACGATGAATTTCTGCAAGTTGCCGCCCGAAAGGGCTGCTGCTTCCGGGTCGGGTGCGCTCTTGCGCACGTCCATCGCCTCGATGATGCGCTGGGCGGCATTGTAGACGGCTTTGGCCTTGACCATGCCGCCGGTGCCGACGAAAGCCTTCCCATCGGTCGCGTGACGCGACAGGAGAAGGTTTTCCGACAGCTTCATGCGCGGAGCCGCGCC
>JBQCHN010000072.1:0-39245 GCA_051954615.1 Mesorhizobium sp.
GGCAGGTCGAGGATATCGGGCGCATGGTGGATGAATTCTCGGCCTTCGCGCGCATGCCGAAGCCCGAGATGAAAGCCATCGATCTGCGCGAGCCGCTGCGCGAGGCGTCGTTCCTTGTCGAAGTCAGCCGTCCCGACATTACCTTCGAGCGCGATTTCGGCGGCGAGCCGCTCAAGGGCACGTTCGACAGCCGGCTTCTGGCGCAGGCTTTCGGCAATGTCGTCAAGAATGCCGCCGAGGCGATGGAAGGGATCGAGTGGAAGGACGGCGACCATGGCGTCATCCGCGTGCGGGCGCGCCGGGAGGGCGACGTCTACCGGGTCGACGTCATCGACAATGGCAAGGGATTGCCGCGCGAAAGTCGCCAGCGCCTGCTGGAACCCTATATGACGACGCGCGAGAAAGGCACCGGCCTTGGCCTGGCGATCGTCAAGAAGATCATCGAGGACCATGGCGGGCGATTGGAACTCCACGACGCGCCGGCGGATTTCCACGGTGGGCGAGGGGCCATGATCAGCATGATCGTGCCGGCCGCCGCACCTGGCGCCGGGCGGAACACGCAAGAACGAGAAACTGAAAAGGTCGACAATGGCGTCTGATATTCTCATCGTCGATGACGAGGAAGACATCCGCGAACTGGTCGCCGGCATCCTGAGCGACGAAGGTCACGAAACCCGCACCGCGCACGATGCCGACAGTGCGCTGGCCGCGATCGCCGAGCGCGCGCCGCGGCTGATCTTCCTCGACATCTGGCTGCAAGGGTCGCGTCTGGACGGGCTGGCCCTGCTCGACGAGATCAAGACTTTGCACCCGAACCTGCCGGTGGTGATGATTTCCGGTCACGGCAACATCGAGACGGCGGTGTCGGCCATCCGGCGCGGCGCCTACGACTTCATCGAGAAGCCGTTCAAGGCGGACCGGCTGATCCTTGTCGCCGAGCGCGCGCTGGAGACGTCCAAGCTCAAGCGCGAGGTGTCCGATCTCAGGCAGCGCAGCGGCGAGACGTTCGACCTGATCGGCATGTCCTCGGCGATGAGCCAGTTGCGCCAGACCATCGAGCGCGTCGCGCCGACCAACAGCCGCGTGATGATCGTCGGGCCGTCGGGCTCCGGCAAGGAACTGACCGCGCGCGCTATCCACGCGCTGTCGACGCGCAAGAGCGGGCCGTTCGTGACACTTTCGGCCGCCACCATCACGCCCGAGCGCATGGAGATCGAGCTGTTCGGCACCGAATCCAACGGCACCGAGCGCAAGGTCGGCGCGCTGGAGGAGGCGCATCGCGGCATCCTCTACATCGACGAGGTCGCCGACATGCCGCGCGAGACGCAGAACAAGATCCTGCGCGTGCTGGTCGAGCAGCAGTTCGAGCGGGTAGGGGGCACCAAGCGGGTCAAGGTGGACGTGCGCATCATCTCCTCGACCTCGCAGAACCTGGAGGCGATGATCGCGGAGGCCCGTTTCCGCGAGGACCTTTACCATCGTCTCGCCGTCGTGCCGGTGACGGTTCCTGGCCTTGCCGAGCGACGCGAGGACATTCCCTACCTGGTCGATAATTTCATGAAGCAGATCGCCCGCCAGACCGGCATCCGGCCGCGCCGCATCGCCGACGACGCGATGGCGGTGCTGCAGGCCCACAACTGGCCGGGCAACGTGCGGCAGCTCCGCAACAACATCGAGCGGCTGATGATCCTGACGCGCAGCGACGACGTCGATGCGCCGATCACTGCCGATCTTTTGCCCTCCGAGATCGGCGATGTGATGCCCCGCACACCCAACCAGTCGGACCAGCACATCATGGCGCTGCCGCTGCGCGAGGCACGCGAGCAGTTCGAGAAGGACTATCTGGTGGCGCAGATCAACCGCTTCGGAGGCAATATCTCCAAGACGGCCGAGTTCATCGGCATGGAGCGCTCGGCGCTGCACCGGAAACTCAAATCGCTGGGGGTGTGAGCGAACAAGCAGCATTTTGCTGGCTTATCTGCTTCGCCTTGCTGATCCGGCCCCTATTCGCTAGTCCCTATTCGCTATCCGCTCTCAGGTGAGTCCATGCCGCGCATTGCCTATGTCAACGGACGCTATGTCGTTCATCGCGACGCCGCCGTGCATATCGAGGATCGCGGCTATCAGTTCGGCGACGGCGTCTACGAGGTCTGCGAGGTGGCGCGCGGCTTCGTCGTCGATACGGTCCGTCACCTCGACCGCTTGAACCGTTCGCTCGGCGAACTGTCGATAGCGTGGCCGATGGCGCGCAAGGCGCTCGTCGTCGTCATGCGCGAGGTGATTCGGCGCAACCGCGTCGTCAACGGGCTTGTCTACGTGCAGGTCACGCGCGGCGTCGCCGGTCGCGATTTCGTCTTTCCGCCACCGGATACGCCGTCGTCTCTGGTGGTGATCGCGCGGAAGTTCGACATGGCTGCCGTCGCCAAGCGAGTCGAGAACGGGCTGAAGGTCATCACCGTGCCGGAGAACCGCTGGGACCGGGTCGACATCAAGTCGACCGGCCTGCTGCCGAACGTGCTCGCCAAGCAGAAGGCGAAGGAGGCGGGCTGCCAGGAAGCCTGGTTCATCGACACCGACGGCATGGTCAAGGAAGGCGGTTCGTCCAATGCCTGGATCGTCACCAAGGACGGCGTGCTGGTGACGCGGCCGGCCGACCACGGCATCCTGCGCGGCATCACGCGCACGACCATGTTCGATGTCGCCGAAAAGCTCGGCCTTCGGATAGAGGAGCGCAAGTTCTCCGTTGCCGAGGCCAAGGCTGCGCGCGAAGTGTTCATCAGTTCGGCAACGACGATCGCCATGCCGATAGTTGAAATCGACGGCGCGACGATCGCCAACGGCCATCCGGGCTCCATTACACTTTCGTTACGGCAGGCGTTTTTTGACGTTGCGGAAAAAATTAAGGCCTGATAACCGCTTAAGTGGAATGAACATCAATCTATCTCGTTCTGCTTGTCGTGAAGAACGGCGAGGGGGTTTGTGCGCTTGACATGCGCCCGGTATTTTGGCGCAGTGGCAGACAAATCGAAGGGGATCGGCGAAAGACCAGAACAATGGCAGAGCGTTCGCAAAATCTTCAGGACTTGTTCCTGAACTCTGTTCGCAAGAGCAAGAATCCACTGACGATCTTTCTCATCAACGGCGTGAAGCTGACCGGTGTGGTGACCTCGTTCGACAATTTCTGCGTGCTTCTGCGCCGCGACGGTCATTCGCAGCTCGTCTACAAGCATGCCATATCCACGATCATGCCGAGCCAGCCGGTTCAGATGTTCGATGGTGAGGAAAGCCAAGGCGGCTAATTGACATCACGTCATGACGACGCGGACCGCGAGGCCCGCACAAGATCGGCACAGGACAATGGCATGGACCGCAAGGCGCCGACTCGCGCCGTGGTCATCGTGCCGGTTCTGACGCGCCAGCTACGCGGCGAGGACGACGACGCCTCGCGTCCGCGCCTTTCGCGTTCTGCCGATGCGCGCCGCGACGAGGCCGTGGGGCTCGCCCGCGCCATCGACCTCGATCCCGTCCATGCGGCCGTTGTGACCGTCAACGACCCGCGTCCGGCCACGCTTCTCGGTACCGGCAAGGTGGCCGAATTCGCGGAAATCGTGAAGGACAGCAAGGCCGACCTGGTTATCGTCGACCATCCGCTGACGCCGGTGCAGCAGCGCAATCTCGAAAAAGAACTGAACACCAAGGTGCTTGACCGCACCGGGTTGATTCTCGAAATCTTCGGCGAGCGAGCGCGCACGAAGGAAGGCGCCTTGCAGGTCGAGCTTGCGCATCTGAACTACCAGAAGGGGCGGCTGGTGCGTTCCTGGACGCACCTGGAGCGCCAGCGCGGTGGCGCCGGCTTCCTCGGCGGCCCGGGCGAAACGCAGATCGAGGCCGACCGCCGCGTTCTGCAGGACAAGATCGTCAAACTGAAGCGCGAACTGGAAACGGTACGCCGCACCCGCGACCTGCACCGCGCCAAGCGCAAGAAGGTGCCGTTTCCGGTGGTCGCTATCGTCGGTTACACCAACGCGGGCAAGTCGACGCTGTTCAACAGGCTGACCGGGGCAGGGGTGCTGGCGGAGAACATGCTGTTCGCCACGCTCGACCCGACCTTGCGGCGCCTTCGCTTGCCACACGGCACGCCGGTCATCCTGTCGGATACGGTCGGCTTCATCTCCGACTTGCCTACCCATCTGGTCGCCGCTTTCCGCGCCACGCTGGAAGAGGTCGTCGAAGCCGACCTCGTGCTGCATGTGCGCGACATTTCCGATCCCGACACGGCAGCCCAGGCCGAGGACGTGGAGCAGATCCTGGCCGATCTCGGCGTCGACGCCCAGGATTCCAAACGTGTCGTCGAAGTGTGGAACAAGATCGACCTTCTGGATGAAGACCATCGTGCCCGCCTGCTGGAAGACGACGCCGCGCGCAAGCGCCCGCCCGTTGCCATATCGGCGATTACCGGCGAGGGGCTGGACACGCTGATGGAGACGATCGAGGCGCATGTCTCGGGCGAACTCAGCCCGCTCAAGGTGACGCTGACGCCTGCCCAACTCGGTCTGATCGACTGGCTCTATCGCAACGGTGACGTTACCCGGCGCACCGACAACGAGGATGGGAGCGTGACGCTCACGCTGCTTGCCACGCAAAACGCGCGCGAAGAAATCGAAAGCCGGCTGCGGGGCAGGGCATAGCTACCGCTTCAGCGGCCCTTGGCTTGCTGCCAGAGCGCTTCCATTTCCTCCAGCGTTGCCTTGTCGAGCGAGCGTCCGGACGTTTCCAGTGCCTGTTCGACATGATGGAAGCGGGAGCGGAACTTCTCGTTGGTGCCTGAAAGGGCCGCTTCCGAATCCAGTTTGAGGTGACGGCCGAGATTGACGAAGGCGAACAGCATGTCGCCGAACTCGTCCTTGATCGCGGCCGTGTCGCCACCGGCGAGCGCCTCGCGCAACTCGCCGATCTCCTCCTCGATCTTGTCGAGGATCGGTGAGGCCTCGCTCCAGTCGAAGCCGACGCGGGCGGCCTTTTCCTGGAGCTTCAGCGCGCGAGTCAGGGCGGGCAGGGCGACCGGCACTGAATCGAGAAAACCCTTGCCGTGATCCTCGGGGTCGAGGCCGCGGGCCAGGCGGGCGGCGCGCTTCTCGGCCTTCTCCTCGGCCTTGATCTTTTCCCACATGCCCTTGGCCATGCCGGCGCTGCGCGCCTTCTCGTCGCCGAAGACGTGCGGATGGCGGCGGATCATCTTCCTTGTGATCGCTTCCACGACATCGCCGAAATCGAACTCGTCGATCTCCTCGGCCATGCGGGCGTGGTAGACGACCTGCAGCAGCAGATCGCCGACTTCCTCGCGCAGGTTGTCGAGGTCGTCGCGGGCAATGGCGTCGGCGACCTCGTAAGCTTCCTCGATGGTGTAGGGCGCGATGGTCGAGAAGGTCTGTTCGACGTCCCACGGACAGCCGGTTCCCGGCGCGCGCAGCGCCGCCATGATCTCGATCAGCCGGGAAATGTCGCGGGAAGGTTCCATCGGCGGATGCTATCGCGGCATCCGCGATGCGGCTATTGCGGACCGGTGGCGGCGGCCATGTTGTCCACAGCCGCCGCCGCTATCAGTCCAGAACCGAGACGACGGCCTTGGCCAGTTCGTCCAGTCCGTTGTCCGGCAGGCCGGCGACGTTGATGCGACTGTCACCGACCATATAAACTGCATGGTCCTCGCGCAGGCGCTGCACCTGGCTTTCCGTCAGGCCCAGCCGCGAAAACATACCGCGATGGCCGGCGATGAAATCGAACCTGTCGGAGTTGGACTGGCGGCGTAGCGCCTCGGCGAAACGCTGCCTGAGCGAAAGCATGCGCTGGCGCATCTCTTCCAGTTCGGCCTGCCAGTCGGCGCGCAGGGCAGGGTCCTGCAAGACCATGCGCACCGCGGCGGCGCCATGGTCCGGCGGCATGGAATAGAGCGTGCGCGCGCCGGCCAGCATCTGGCTCGAAGCGATGTCGGCCTGTGCGGCATTCGCCGTCATGACCATGGCTGCCCCGACGCGGTCGCGGTAGACGGCGAAGTTCTTCGAGCAGCTTGCCGCGACGACCATCTCGGGTACCTTGGCGGCGACGATGCGCAGGCCTTCGGCGTCGGCATCGAGGCCGTTGCCGAAGCCCTGATAGGCGATGTCGATGAACGGCAGCAGGTTCTTTTCAACCAGCAGATCGGCAATGGCAGTCCACTGGCCGGCGTCGAGATTGGCGCCCGTCGGGTTGTGACAGCAGCCATGCAGCAGAACAACGTCGCCTGCGGGCGCGGCCTTAAGCGCCGTCAGCATGGCGTCGAAACGGACGGTTCCGGTCTCGGCATCGAAATAGGGGTATTCCCGCACCTGAAGCCCCGCGGCGCGCAGGATCGCCACGTGGTTCACCCATGTCGGGTCGGACACCCACACGGTGGCGTCCGGCCGGGCGTGCTTCAGGAGTTCGGCGACCAACCTGAGCGCGCCGGAGCCGCCCGGGGTCTGGGCGGCGCGAATGCGTGTCGTATCGGCATTCGCGCCGAAGACGAGTTTCGCCATTGCCTCGTTGAAAGCCGTATCGCCGGCAAGCCCTAGATAGGACTTGCTGTCCTGACCGGCGAGCAGCCGCTTCTCGGCCTCGCGAACGGCGCGCATGACCGGCGTCCTGCCGGCGCTGTCCTTGTAGACGCCGACGCCGAGATCGACCTTGTTCGGGCGCTCATCGGCACGGTAGAGCCCGATCAGGGCTAGGATCTTGTCGGCAGGGGCGGGCTTCAGGTCTTCGAACATGGAGGGCTTCTCGGCATTATGCGCATGGCGCGACGGTGCGCCGGTTAGGTGCAGCGCTTGATACGCAAATCGACGCGCTTGCGCCAGCGCCTTTGGGCCTCGGCTTCCGCACACAAAAAAGTCGCATAAGATAGATTATGGAACTGATGGATGTCTGAATCGGCTCCGCATCATCCGAATGATCCGCGCCGTTGTATCCTATTCTGCCAGATCGGCCGTCGTGGCGCGCGCCGCCGCGATGAGCGCGCTCGGCTCGGCTGCGAAGACGGCGTCATGCGCGCCGGCGGCTGCCCACACGACATCGAAGGCCAGCAGCGACTGGTCGGCGAAGACCGGGATCGCGATGAGATGACCGAGCGGCGAAACGCCGCCGATGGCAAAGCCCGTCTCGTCGCGAATGTGATGCGGATCGGCACGTTTCAGCGGCTCACCGGCCAATTGCGCTGCCTTGGCCAGATCGAGCTGGTTGCCGCCGGAGACCAGAAACAGGAAGAGCTTGCCGCTCGCTTCGCCCTGGAAGACCAGCGACTTGACGATCTGGGCGACTGTGCAGCCGCATTGCGCGGCCGCTTCATCGGCCGTCCGTGTCGAAGCGCCCATGCGCCGGATCTCGATGGCGAGCCCGGCATCGGCAGCCGCCTGCGTCACGCGTTCGATACTTCCAGCCATGAAGTTCCTCGTCCTTCACTCTGATTCATAAGGGATTTCGATCGTCATACCATCATAGGCCGGTTCTACCTCGCTCGGCGTTTCCGCCATCACGGTCGCATAGTCCAGCGGAACGTGCATGTGGGTCAGAACGGCCCGTTTCGGTGCCAGCCTGCCGATCCATTCGAGTGCTTCGGCAAGCGAGAAATGGCTGGGATGCGGCTTGTATTGCAGCGCGTCGATCACCAACACGTCCAACCCCGTCAGGCGCGCGGCGGTCGCATCGGGAAAGGCGCTGACATCAGGGCAATAAGCGAGGTTGCCGATGCGAAAGCCGAGCGAGACGATGTCGCCGTGGACCTGCGGCAGTGGTTCGAAGGTGAGGGGACCGCCCTCTCCTTCTATTGTCAGCAGCCGGTCGTGTTCGATCGTATGGGCCAGCAGGATCGGCGGATAGGAACTGCCCGGCGGCGTTTCGAAGCAATAGCCGAAGCCTTCGCGCAATCGCGCCAGCGTCGGTCTGTCGGCATGGATGTCCATCATCCTGCGTTGCTCCAGCACGAAGCTGCGCAGGTCGTCGATGCCGTGGATATGGTCGGCGTGCGGGTGCGTGTACACGACTGAATCGATGCGCTCGACCTCGGCCATCAGCATCTGCTGGCGGAAATCCGGGCCGGTGTCGATGACGACGCGCGTTGTGCCGCTTGCCGAGATGCGCTCGACCATCGCAGCGCAACGCATGCGCCGGTTCTTCGGATTGGCTGGATCGCAGTTTCCCCAGTCGCCGGTGATGCGCGGCGTTCCGGGCGAGGAGCCACAGCCAAGAATCGTCAGGCGCAGGCGATCTCCACCTTGGGCGGCCATGCTCAGGCGCCCTGCCCGCCCGGTCCGAACATGGACGGCTTCGGCATTTTTGAGAACAGGCGGAAGAAATTCTCCGTGGTGATCCGGGCGATCTCGTCGACCGTGACGCCGGTCGTCTCGGCCAGCACTTTCGCCGTTTCCACCACGAAGGACGGTTCGTTGCGCTGACCGCGATGCGGCACCGGCGCAAGGTAAGGCGCATCCGTCTCGACCAGCAGGCGGTCGCGCGGAACCTGCGCCGCGATGGCGCGCAACTCGGCGGAATTCTTGAAGGTCAGGATGCCCGAGAAGGAAACGTAGCCGCCCAGCGCCACACCCACTTCGGCAAGCCGCCGCCCTGAGGAAAAGCAATGCAGGATGAAGGGGAAAGGCCCCTTCCCCGTTTCCTCCTCGAGGATGGCGGCGACGTCGTCGTCGGCGCTGCGCGCATGGATGACCAGCGGCAGGCCCGTCTCGCGAGCGGCTGCGATGTGGGTGCGGAAGCCGGCAGCCTGCGCGTCGCGCGGCGCGTGGTCGTAGTGATAGTCCAGGCCAACCTCGCCGATGGCGACGACCTTCGGGTGTGCGGAGAGCCGCACAAGATCTTCAGCCGTGACGTCGAGTTCCTCGGCGGCGTTGTGCGGATGGGTACCGACGGAGCAGTAGACGGCGTCGTAAGACTCCGCGATTTCAAGAAGCTGCGGGAAGCGCTTCACACGCGTAGAGATCGTCACCATGCGCCCGACCCCGGCGGCAAGGGCGCGGGCGACGATCGCCGCCCGCTCCTCGGCAAAGTCCGGAAAATCGAGATGGCAATGGCTGTCGACCAGCATCACGCGCTCGCTTCCGGCTGCTCGACATAGCGCGGGAAAACCGGTTGCGGCGCCGGCAGAGCCGTTCCGGCAGTCAGGGCGTGGCCGGCTGCGACATGCTCGAACTGGCGCCTGTCGGCCGGCACCGCCAGCAGGTCGAGCAGCTTTTCCGCCGATCCGGGAATGTAGGGCTGGCAAAGGATCGCCACCCGCCGGATCGTCTCGGCCGTCGTCCACAGCACCGTTTCCATGCGCGCCGGGTCGGTCTTTTTCAGCGCCCACGGTTCCTGCGCGGCGAAATAGCGGTTGGCCTCCGCCACGACGCCGAAGATGGCCGCCAGTGCGTGATGGATGCCCTGCCCTGCCATCGCATCCCGCGCCGTCGCCAGCGCCGTCTCAGCCTGCGCCAGGATCGCCTTGTCGGCGTCGGCAAACTCGCCCTGCTTCGGCACGACACCGTCGCAGTTCTTGGCGATCATCGACAGCGAGCGCTGCGCCAGGTTGCCGAGGTCGTTGGCCAGATCTGCATTGGTGCGGTTGACGATCGCTTCATGGCTGTAGCTGCCGTCCTGGCCGAACGGCACCTCGCGCAGGAAGAAATAGCGCACCTGGTCGAGCCCGTAGTGCTCGACCATGGTAAACGGGTCGATGACGTTGCCGAGCGACTTCGACATCTTCTCGCCGCGGTTGAACAGGAAGCCGTGGCCGAAGACGCGCTTCGGCAATTCGATGCCGGCCGACATCAAAAAGGCTGGCCAGTAGATGGCGTGGAAGCGCACGATATCCTTGCCGATGATATGGGCGTCGGCAGGCCAGAAACGCCATTTGTCAGCGTTTTCATCCGGATATCCGGCTGCCGTGATGTAGTTCGTGAGAGCGTCGACCCACACATACATCACATGCTTTTCGTCGCCCGGCACCGGCACGCCCCAGTCGAAGGTGGTGCGCGAGATCGACAGGTCCTTCAGACCGGCCTTGACGAAGCTGACGACCTCGTTGCGGCGCTCGGACGGGCCGACGAAGTCCGGCTGGCTGTCGTAGAGGGCCAGAAGTCTGTCCTGATAGGCCGAAAGGCGGAAGAAATAGCTCTCCTCCTCCACCCATTCCACCGGCGTGCCCTGAGGCCCGTAGCGCACGTTGTCGGCACGGACTTCCGTTTCCTCCTCGCCGTAATAGGCTTCGTCGCGCACGGAATACCAGCCGGCATAGCCGCCCTTGTAGATGTCGCCGTTGTCGGCCATGGCCTTCCAGATCGCCTGCGAGGCGGCGTAGTGGCGCTTTTCCGTGGTGCGAATGAAGTCGTCGTTGGAGGCGTTCAGCGCCTTGGCCATGTGCTGGAATTCGGCGGCGTTGCGGTCGGCCAGTTCGCGCGCCGAAATGCCTTCCTTGCGCGCGGTCTGGAGCATCTTGATGCCGTGCTCGTCGGTGCCGGTAAGGAAGAACACGTCCTTGCCGTCGAGACGCTGGAAGCGGGCCAACGCGTCGGTCGCAATCAGTTCGTAGGCATGGCCGATATGCGGCTTGCCGTTGGGATAGGAAATGGCCGTGGTGATGTAGAAGGTTTCGCGGGACATGGAGGGGCCGTCATGAATGCCTGAATGGAGGTGAGCGTGCAGTATCGCATCGGGACGGCGATTGCCATCCCGGCGGGAGCGTCACATTCGTCCCGAAAAATCCGGGCGCATTGCGGAATTCAGGCGGTCGATCATGCCGAGTGCGTGCTGCTTCTTGTCGAGGTTGTACGTCTCGGTTTCAGATATGGCATTTGCGGCGTCGTGCCAAGCGTCGGACAGCGATTTCGCCAGGCCGAGGTCGCCCGCGATGGCGGCTTCGCTCGCTCTCTCCGACAACAGATCGAGGACGCGGCGGTTGAAGATGTCGAACTGGATCGCCTGATCGCGGCCGGCGACGGCATCCGCCAGTCTATGCGCGCCGGCGATATCCGGCCGTTTAGCACCCATCAGCGTGTCCAGCGCCTGCGCGATCTCCAGTCCGCCATATTGCGTGAGCAGGATGGCGGCACGCGCGCTCCCCCCTGCCCGCTCGGCCAGGGCGGCGCGAGCGGCCGGATCGGCCGGCGGCGGCGCCTCGGTGGCCTCCAGAACCGACAGCAGGTCGTCCTCCGCGAGAGGACCGAGCCGCACCATCTGGCAGCGCGAGCGGATCGTCGGCAACAGGCTGCCCGGCGCATGGACGATCAGAATGAACACCGTGCGTGCAGGCGGCTCTTCAAGATTCTTCAGCAACGCATTGGCAGCATTGGTATTCATGTCGTCTGCCGGATCGACGATCACGACCCGGTAGCCGCCGTCGTGCGAAGTCAACGACAGGAACTGGCCGACCTTGCGTATCTCGTCGACGGCGACGACGGTCTTGAAACGCTTGCTCTTGTCGTCGAACGGCCGGGTCAGATGCAGCACCGAAGGATGTGCGCCGCTGGCGATCTGGCGGAACAGCGAGGAGGCCGGATCGGGCGACGTCAGTTCGGCTGGCGCCTCGGCGGCCTTCGGATATTTCAGAAAATGGTAGGCCAGATGAAAGGCCAGTGTCGCCTTGCCGATGCCGGGCGGCCCGGCGAGGATCAGTGCATGCGGCAGCTTGCCGGCACGATAGGCCTGGGCCAGCATCGCTGTGACGGCGGCGTGGCCGACCAGACTTGGGTTCTCGGCCGGTTCCGGGACGCCGTCCAGTGTGTCGTGCTGCTGCGGGGCGAGTCGCTCGAAAATCATGCCGGCGCCGCCTGCCGGGCGGGCAGCCTTGCGGCCAGTGCGGCGAACACGCTGTCGGTGATGGCGTCCTCGACGGCGTCCGCGCTCGCGGCCGCATCGATCACCCTGCAGCGTCCGGGCTCCGCTTTCGCGATGGCCAGGAAAGCCTCGCGACGGCGCTTGTGAATGGAAAGCGTTTCCTTCTCGAACCGGTCCGGCCCGTCGGCCGCCGCGCGCCGGGCGTTGGCGCGGCGCAGCCCCTCCGCCGCATCAAGGTCGAGGATCAGAGTCAGGTCCGGCACCATGCCGTTGATCGCTACGGCCTCCAGCTCCTGCATGAAGGCCGGATCCAGCCCGCCGGTCACACCCTGGTAGACGCGCGAGGAATCCATGAAACGGTCGCACAGCACGATGGCGCCGCGTTCCACCGCAGGCCGGATGACCTGCTCGACATGATCGGAGCGAGCGGCGGCGAACAGCAGCGCCTCCATCTTCGGGCCGAACGGCTCTGCCGCACCCGAAAGCAGGACATGCCGAACCGCTTCGGCGCCGGGCGAGCCGCCGGGTTCGCGGGTGACCACCACGTCGTATTTCTTGGCGCGAAGCTTGCGTGCAAGCCGCTGGATCTGCGTCGACTTGCCGGCTCCCTCCCCGCCTTCGAACGTGATGAAGAATCCCTTGGCCACTGGCGGTTCCCGTATCTCGCGAACGCCGTCATAGTCTCGGTGCGCCGAAAAATCCACGCTTCAACGCAGCCAGCCGATGGCCAGTTCCTCAACGGCATCGAATGCGCGCCGCGGCAGCGAGCCGACGCCGACGGATTCGGCCGCGTAGAGCGGCGTTTCCTGGCTGAGCGTGTCACCGATCCACACCTTGAGCGCACCGACCGGCTGGCCTTCTTCCACCGGCGCCGGCAGCGGCCCGTTGTAGACGATGCGCGCCGTCAGCCTGTCGCGGTTGGTGATCGGCAGGAAGATATCCACCGGCCCCTTGGCTTTCAGCGCCACGCCGGACTTTTCGCCGCCGAAGACTTCGGCCTCGCCAACGATCTCATCCTGGGCGAATATCTCCGACTTCTGGAAGGAACGCAGGCCCCATTCCAGCAGCTTGCGTGCTTCCTCGGCCCGCTCGCGGTCGTTGGCCAGCCCGCTCATGGCCGCGATCACCCGCTTGCCGTCCTTGGCGATCGAGCCGACGATGCCGAACCCGTTCTCCTCGCTGGCGCCGACGGCCAGTCCGTCACCGCCAATGTCCGTGCTGAGCAGCGGGTTGCGGTTCAACTGCCTGATCTTGTTCCAGGTGAATTCCTTCTGGCCGAAATAACGGTAGAGGTTAGGATAATCCCGCCACAGACGCAGCGCCAAGTTCGTAAGGTCCTTCACCGTCGTCTTCTGGCCGTCTGCCGGCAGGCCGGTGGCGTTGACGAAGGTCGATGAGGTCAGGCCGATCTGGCGCGCGCGCTCGGTCATCTGCAGGGCAAAATTCGCCTCCGTGCCCGCCATGCCCTCGGCAATGATGATGCAGCCGTCGTTGGCGGCCTGTACCGCCACGCCCTGGATGAGGTCTTCCAGCCGGATCGCCGATTTGAGCGCGGCAAACATGGTCGAGGTGCCGGACGGCGCGCCGCCGGTGCGCCAGGCATGCTCGGAAACGACGAAGGTGTCGTCCAGCTTCAGCCGCCCGGATTTGATGGCGTCGAAGGCCACTTCCATGGTCATCAACTTGGCGAGCGACGCGGGCTGGATCGATGCGTCCGCGTCCTTGGAGAACAGCACGGTGCCGGTGTCGGCGTCGATCATGTAGGCCTGCTTCGCTTTCGTCTCGAAAAGCTGCGCGGCGGCGGGGGATATGCCGAAAGCCGACAGGGCGAGGCTGAGAGCCGCAAAGAGCGGCAGGAAGCGACGAAACATCATAGGAGATGCCCTGTTGGGCCGGAGATGCGGCATGCCCGGCAAAGCTATCAGGCTTGTCGGCACGGGATCAACTGTGCGGCTCAATGCCGGCCGTCGACGCAAACGCCTGTCAGCCGCGAACGGCCAGCGCGTCCGGCGCACCGTGCGACCATGCCGCGCTCAGCATATCGTCCAGGCTACCGTGCCCGTCCGGATAGAGATTGACGGAGTACCAGTCGTCGCCATCGAGAGTGGTGCGCTCGACTTCCACTTTGCCATAAGCGCCAAGACGCGTTGCGAGCGCGCGGGCTTCATCGGCATTCCGGTAGGAGCCGGCGGCGATGTAATCAGCCGAAACACCGGCACCGGGATTGAGCCGCTTCCAGGCCTGTTCCACGTCGCTCGACGTCATTCCCGAATCCAGAGCGGCGAAAGCCTGCGCCGCCTGGTTGACCCGCTCGTCGGCATAGGACAGCGACGCGACGGAGAACGGAATCTGCGACGGCATCTCCGCATCGGGCCGCGACGGCACGATGGGGCCGAAATCGGGCAGAGACGGAAAGCCGGACAGTTGCGCGTCTGCGGTCATCATTGGCTGCATCGCCGGAACGGGTGCCGAGTCCCGCAACTGGCCCGGGAATGGCACGGCCGCCGCACTCACCGGCTGACTGGGCGACGAACCGTTCATGGCGATCATCACGCCTGTCGGCAGGCCGACGGACGGATCGGGAGCCCGATTGCCGGGGTGATAGGAGGCCACGAGGTATTGCTCGTCATGCGCCGCCAGCGGCGCGCGGCCGACATATTCAACCTTGACCTTGGCGGTGCCGACGTTGGAATAGCCCAGCATATCCGCAGCACGTTTCGACAGATCGATCAGCCGGCCGTCGTGGAAAGGACCGCGGTCATTCACCCGTACGATCACGGAACTGCCGTTGTTGAGATTGGTGACGCGGGCATAGCTGGGCAGCGGCATGGTCGGATGGGCGGCGGTGATATCGGCGACGTTGTAGACCTCGCCGTTGGCGGTCAGCCGGCCGTGGAAGGCTTCGCCATACCAGGATGCCGTGCCCACCTTGGCGTATTTCTTGTCTTCCTTCGGGTAATACCACTTGCCCCGCACCTGGTAGGGCTTGCCGAGCTGGTCGCGGCCGACCAGCTTGCGGTTGCCGACATAGGGGCTCGCCTTCACGCCGTAATCGGTTTCGGAGAAGTACTCCTTGGAGCGCTTCTTGTGCACCATCGCCTTGGGCTCAGGCGTGGCGCAGGCGGCGAGCATCCCGGCCGCCGCAGCCAGTACCAGATAAGTCGATGCACGGCGAAGGGGCTTGCGCGCCTTGGTCTGCATTTCGGAATTGTCCCCTGCCATTCCCTGTTGGCCGCCGCATGGACGTCAGCCGAGCCTGAACGATCGCGTCACAAGGAAGTCGATGCCCACTCCGCTCCTTGTGCGCAGGAATTGTTTATCACGCTATTAACCGATTGTGGCGGGAAACCGGCGAGATTATGGCCCGGAGCGCCGGGCGCAGCGATGGCAAACCTCATTACAATTGATACGGGTCTTGTACGAAATACATCAAGACTGTTGCTGTGGTGAGCCGGGAGGGGATCGAACCCTCGACCACATGATTAAAAGTCACGTGCTCTACCGCTGAGCTACCGGCCCGTTCCTGCAAAACTTCGGGCGATCGCCGATCGCAAAAAGATGCCTGAACCTTTGCGCATCACCGCCCGGGCGGGCCGCCGTGCCGCGCTTTCGCAAGGGAAAAACCGCCCGCGAAATTGCGGCGGAACATAGGGAGAGTGCCATGGCGGGTCAATCGAAAAAGAGCCGCTCGAAAAACGCCCGAATCCGTCCTTCTCTGCGTTGTATGCGAACCGTGCGTTAATACGATCCACGGCTTTTCGACGCAGAGGAGCCTGCCGGAACAATAAGGCCAGTGAATCGTTTCCTGACCAAAGGGACATCCATCAAGCCCTCAGGAGAAGACGATGAACAAACTCGTATCGAGCCTTTTGGCGACCACTTTGGCAGCCAGCTTCGCTGTTGCGACCATGGCTCCGGCGGCGGCCATTCCTCTTCCTGCGCAGCCGATTCAGGCCGCGCCGGCCGGTACGACTTCCGACGTGATGAAGGTCGACTACGCCGATCAGGTCTGGCGTCGACATGGCAACAGGCATTGGCGTGGCGATCGCGGGCGCACCCATTACTGGCGTGGCCATCGCGGCTACGACCGCTGGCGTCCAGGCTATCGCCGTCATGGCGATTTCTGGTTCCCGCTCGCGGCCTTCGCGACCGGCGCCATAATCAGCGGCGCTATCGCCAACGACCGTCCGCCTCCGCGCGTCTATCGCGGCGATAGCGCGCATGTGCGCTGGTGCTACGATCGCTATCGCTCCTACCGCGCGTCTGACAACACGTTCCAGCCTTATCATGGGCCGCGCCAGCAGTGCGTGTCGCCTTATTGAGGTGATAGTATCCTGAACAACGAGGCCCGCGCCACGGCGCGGGTCTTTTTTCGGGTTGGTGAAAAATCAGCGATGGCTGAGCGTGCGCCGTACCGCGTCATGCCAGCCCTTCAGCTTGGCCGTTCGGGTCCCGGCGTCCATGGCCGGCTCGAACCGGCGATCGAGCGCCCAGCTTCGGGCGAAATCAGCCATATCCGGCCACACGCCGGCTTTCGAGCCGGCAAGCCATGCCGCTCCCAACGCCGTCGTTTCCAGGATGATCGGCCGATCCACCGGTGCATCGAGGATGTCGGCCAGGCACTGCATGGTCCAGTCGGATGCCACCATGCCGCCATCGACGCGCAAAACCGTGTGCGTCGAGTCGTCCTTCCAGTCCTTCTTCATGGCGTCGAGCAGGTCGAGCGTCTGGTAGGCCACCGACTCCAGGGCGGCCCGAGCGAACTCGGCCGGGCCGGAATTGCGGGTCAGGCCGAAGATCGCGCCGCGTGCGTCGGCGTCCCAGTGCGGCGCGCCGAGGCCGACGAAAGCCGGCACCAGATAGACGTTCTGGGTCGGGTCGGCCGTGGCCGCCAGTTCGCCGCTCTGGGCTGCCTTGTCGATCATTCCGACGCCGTCGCGCAGCCACTGAACGGCAGCGCCGGCGATGAAGATCGAGCCTTCCAGCGCATAGGTGGTCCTGCCGTTCAACCGGTAGGCAATGGTGGTCAAAAGTCGGTTCTTCGAGCGCACCATGTCGGCGCCGGTGTTGAGCAAGGCGAAGCAGCCGGTGCCATAGGTCGACTTCATCATGCCTGGCCGGAAACAGGCCTGGCCGATGGTGGCGGCTTGCTGGTCTCCGGCCACGCCGAGAATCGGCGTCGGAGCTCCGAACAGGCTTTCGTCCGTGATTCCAAAATGATCGGCGCAATCCCTTACTTCCGGCATCATCGTTGCCGGGATGTTCAGGATGCGCAGAAGCTCATCGTCCCATTCGTTCGCGGCAATGTTGTAGATGAGCGTGCGCGATGCATTGGTGGCGTCGGTGGCGTGGACTTTGCCGCCCGTCAGCCGCCAGACGAGAAAACTGTCGATGGTGCCGGCGATGAGTTCGCCCTTCTCGGCCCGGCGGCGGGCGCCCTTCACCTTGTCCAGCAGCCATGCGATCTTGGTGCCGGAGAAATAGGGATCGAGCAGCAGGCCGGTCTTTTTCGTGAATTTCGGTTCCAGCCCCTGCTTCTTGAGCTTGGCGCAAAGCGGTGCCGTGCGCCGATCCTGCCAGACAATGGCGTTGTGGATCGGTTCGCCGGTCGCTCTGTCCCAGACAATCACCGTCTCGCGCTGGTTGGTGATGCCGATGGCGGCGATTTCGGATGCGCTTACCCGGGCCTTTTTCAGCGCCGTCTTCACCGCCCAGAGCACGCTGGACCAGATTTCCTCCGGATCGTGTTCCACCCAGCCGGAAGCGGGATAGTGCTGCGTGAATTCCTTCTGGCCGACGCCGACGATCTTCATGCCTCGATCGAAGACGATGGCGCGGCTGGAAGTCGTGCCCTGGTCGATGGCAAGGATGTAAGGCATTGGAAGGTGATCGTCGTCGGTCGGTATATCGCCCTCCCCGAGCGGCCCTACTCAGCCGCTTCGTCGCGCGAACCGTTCAGGCTGCTCATGAATTCTTCGAGCGCCGCCACCTGTCCGGAACTCAGGTGTAGGCCGCGTTTGGTGCGGCGCCATAGCACATCCTCGGCCGTTTGCGCCCATTCGTGTTCGACAAGGTGGCGCACCTCGGCCTCGTAGAGATCGCCACCGAAATCGCGACCCAGATCGGCATATGACCTGGCGGTTGCGAGCAGCGTGCGGGCGCGCGTGCCGTAGAGCCTGACGAGGCGGTGCGCGAGGCGCGGCTCCAGAAAAGGAAAATCGGCCTGCAGCGTGCCGACTTCGGCCTTGAAGCCGGTCGCCGGGAAATCGCCGCCCGGCAGCGGCGCGGATGCGGTCCAGGGTTTGCCGCGCTTGCCGAGAAAGCCTTCGATCTTCTCCAGCATGGATTCCGCCAGCCGGCGATAGGTGGTGATCTTGCCGCCGAATGCGCTGACCAACGGGGCGGTGGCGCCGCCGCCGTCGGCCTTGAGCACATAGTCGCGCGTCGCCTCCTGCGCTTTCGACGCGCCGTCGTCATACAGCGGACGTACTGCCGAATAGCTCCATACGATATCCTCGCGGCGAACGGGATCGGCGAAATACTCGCTGGCAGCGGCACACAGATAATCGACCTCGGCGTCGGATATCTTCACGTCGTGCGGGTCGCCGCCATAGTCCCGGTCGGTGGTGCCGATCAGCGTGAATTCATCCTCATAGGGAATGGCGAAGATGATGCGCCCGTCCTTGTTCTGGAAGAAATAGGCACGCGGATCGTCGAATTTCTTCCGCACCACGATGTGGCTACCCTGCACGAGGCGAACGTTGTGGACGTCGTTCCAGCCGACGACGCCCGACAGCACCCGGTCGACCCAGGGGCCGGCGGCATTGACGAGCAGGCGTGCCCTCACCGTTTCCACCTTGCGCGTGCGCCGGTCCTCCAGCGTGATCGACCACAGCCCGTTTTCGCGATGCGCGGCGGTAACCGCGGTGCGCGTGCGCACGACAGCACCGCGATCGGCGGCGTCGCGGGCATTCAGCGCGACCAACCGGGCGTCGTTCACCCAGCCGTCGGAATATTCGAACGCCTTGGAAAACAGCGGCTTGAGCGGTTTTCCTGCCGGATCGGAGCGCATGTCCAGCGTGCGCGTCGCCGGCAGCAACTTGCGGCCGCCTATATGGTCATAGAGGAAGAGGCCGAGCCGCAGCATCCAGGCCGGCCGCGGGCCGCCGCTGAAATAAGGCAGCACGAAACGCATCGGCCAGATGATGTGCGGCGCGTTTTTCCACAGCACCTCGCGCTCCATCAGGGCTTCGCGCACCAGGCGGAACTCATAGAATTCGAGATAGCGCAAGCCACCGTGGATGAGCTTGGTCGAGCCGGAGGACGTGCCGCTCGCCAGATCGTTCATTTCGGCGAGAAAGACCGAGAAGCCGCGCCCAACCGCGTCGCGGGCGATGCCGCAGCCGTTGATGCCGCCGCCGATGATGAAAATGTCGTGGATCGGGGACTCGCCCACCTTTGCCTCCCGCGATTTCGTATCACAGCATTTCTGGCTGTTTCGAAACCCGGTGGGAATTATTTCGAGCTTATAACGAATGTCAAACGAAATCGTAGGCCTTAACGCCTGAGGCCGCAAGCGTCGTCAGGAATGCGAGGTTTCGATCAGATTCACCTCGGCCTCCTGGCAAACCTTGCGGACCGAGGCAATGCTGCAGGTATCGGTGATGAAGGTGTTGACCTGACTGAGATGGCCGATGCGCACCGGCGCCGTCCGCTCGAACTTCGTCTGGTCGGCGACCAGGATGACGTGGCGTGTGTTGGCAATGATCGCCTGCGCCACTTTCACTTCGCGAAAGTCGAAGTCGAGCAGCGCGCCGTCATGGTCGATGGCCGAGGCGCCGATGACGGCATAATCGACCTTGAACTGTCTGATGAAGTCGACCGCCGCCTCACCCACGATGCCGCCGTCCGAACCGCGCACGACGCCGCCAGCGATCACCACCTCGATCGAAGGGTAGACGCGCATCCTGTTGGCAACGTTGATGTTGTTGGTGATGACCATCAGGCCATTGTGATCCAGAAGCGCTTTGCTGACCGCCTCCGTCGTAGTGCCAATGTTGATGAACAGCGAGGCGTTGTCGGGGATCAGCCGGGCGGCGGCGCGGCCGATCGCCTCCTTCTCGTCGGCGGCGATCTTGCGGCGCGCTTCGTACTCGACGTTTTCGATGCCCGAAGGAAACAGCGCGCCGCCATGGATGCGGGTAAGCTGGCGCTGCTCGCACAGGTCGTTGAGGTCCTTGCGGATCGTCTGCGGCGTCACCGAAAAATGCGCCGCCAGCTCCTCCACCAGTACCCGGCCGTTGTCCTTGGCCATCTGGATGATCTCGGCATGGCGCGGCGGCAGATACATTGAAACCCCTCCCGTTTTCGTTTTCTGGATTCATAGTCGAAAACGAAAGCATTGGGAAGGCGTGAGCCGACTAATGGAAAGCTCTGGCCGCAAGGAAAACCTTGTCGTTGCAAGGCGTGTCGCTGTTCAGGCGATACGCCGGGCAATTTCGGTGATGACGTCGAACGCTCCCGCCACATCGGCCTCCGTCGCCTCGAACTGGCCGGCCTGGAAGCGGATGGCAACACGCCCCTCCACTCTTGTCTGGGTAAGGTAGATGCGGCCGTCGTCGTTGATGGCGTTGACGATGGCGAGGTTGTGGGCGTCGCCGTCTGCTCCGGCCGGCGTGCGGTGGCGGAAGGAAAACAACGACAGCATCGGTTCGGTGACGATCTCGAAATCCGGCTCGCGCGCCAGCCGAGCGGCCAGCGTTTCACTCCAGGCGACATGGTTGCGGATCATTTGCCTGAGGTTTTCCAATCCGTGCGCGCGCAGCAGGAACCACAGCTTGAGCGCCCGGAAGCGGCGGCCGAGCGGCACCGACCATTCGGAATAGTTGACGATGCCGTCATGGCCGTGCGTCTTCAGATAATCGGGCTTGATCGCCAGCGTGCGGACATGGCTTGCGGGATCGCGCAGGAACTGGATCGAACAATCGAACTGCGCGCCCAACCACTTGTGCGGATTGAAGACAATGGAATCCGCTTGCTCGATGCCGGTCCAGAAATGCCGGAATTCCGGGCAGATCATCGCCGAACCGGCCCAGGCGGCGTCGACATGCAGGTAAAGCCCCTCGCGTTGCGCCACCTCGGCGGTTGCCGCGATGTCGTCGGTTCCGCCGGTGCTGGTGCCGCCGACGCAGGCGACGATGCCCGCCGGCAGCAGGCCGGCGGCGCGGTCGGCGGCAATGGCTGTCTCCAGCGCATCGGTATCCATTGCCCGCCAGCGCCCCTTGGTGGGAATGCGGACCAGATTGGCCTCGCCGATGCCGGCCACCCATATGGCGCGGTCGATCGAGGTATGCACCTGGTCGGAAGCGTAGACGCGCACCGCCGGCTGCCCCGCCAGCCCCTTGCCGTTGCCCCGCCAGTCGAGCGCCTTCTCGCGCATCGTCAGCACAGCGGCGAGTGTCGCGGAGGACGCCGAATCCTGGATGACGCCGGCAAAGCCTTCGGGCAGCCCAAGCGCCTGGCGCATCCAGTCGACCGTGCGCGTCTCCAGTTCGGTCGCTGCCGGTGAGGTCTGCCACAGCATGCACTGGGCCGCCATGGCGGACACCAGATACTCGGCCACCACCGAGACAGGGGCGGCATTGGCCGGAAAATAGGCGAAGAAACGCGGATGCTGCCAATGCGTCATGCCCGGCACGATCTTCTGCTCGAAATCGGCGAAGATCGCTTCCATCGGCTGCGGATGCTCGGGCGGCGAGGCCGCGATGCTGTCGAAAACCACGCCGGGATTCATCGGCGGGCGCACCGGCCGGTCGCGCAAGGAGGCACGATAGGCGGCGCCCCATTCGGCCGCGCGCAACGACCAGTCGCGAAATTCCTTGCCGTCCATTGCCGTCCTCCGCCTGGCTCGCCATGTCCGCCGCCTCAGCGACGACGCTATGTAATTAACACGTAAATTACTGTTGGGCCAACCGCCATTGACAACGGCATGTGCTCAGCCGGGGAAATCCGGCAATTGCTGAAAAGCCGCCTTGAGCGCCTTCGACCAGCCGTCGGATATCGTGCGGTAGTAAGGATCGTCCTGGCCGATACGCTGCTTCAGCTCGATCCTGAAGCTGTCGCGTCCATAGAACAGAAGATCGAGCGGCAGGCCGACCGACAGGTTGGATTTGAGCGTCGAATCGAAGGACACCAGCATCAGCTTGACCGCCTCGGCAACGCTCATTTCGCGATCGTAAGCACGGATGATGATGGGTTTGCCGTATTTCGTCTCGCCGATCTGGAAGAAGGGCGTGTCTTCGGTCGATTCGATGAAATTGCCTTCCGGATAGATCATGAACAGGCGCGGCTCGCTGCCCTTGATCTGGCCGCCGAGAACGAAGGACGCATTGAAATAGGAATCCGCCTTCTCGCCGACGGGCGCCGCCGAGGCGATCACCTCCTTCACCGTATCGCCGACAAGACGCGCCGTCTGGTACATGGACGGCGTTTCCAGCACCGTCTGGTGACGCTCGGAAATCGCCTTGCAGCGCTCGTCGAGCAGACTGACCACCGCTTGCGTCGTCGCCAGGTTGCCTGCCGACATCAGCACGATCACCCGCTCGCCCGGTTGCTCCCAGACATGCATCTTGCGGAAGGTGGAGATCGAATCCATGCCGGCGTTGGTGCGCGTGTCCGACATGAACACGAGGCCACGGTCGATCTTCAATCCGACGCAATAGGTCATCGAATCCCTCTTGGCATCCTTCGGTGGGGGATTACTGCTCTACGGTGATCGTGACCGCAAGCTGTTCCTGAGCCTGCCCGAGACGGATGCCGGAAACGGGCATGGCATCGCGATAGTCGAGACCTGTCGCCACCCGTACATAGCGCTCGTCGGGCGAAATGCCATTGGCGGCGTCGAAAGCGACCCAGCCCAGCCCGTGAACGTGCGCCTCGACCCAGGCATGGCTCGCCGCCTGGACGGTGGTGCCGTCCATCATCAGGTAGCCGCTGACGTAACGCGCCGGAAACCCCATCATCCGCGCGGCCGAGACGAAAACGTGGCTATGGTCCTGGCACACCCCCGCCCCGAGCTTCAACGCCTCCTCGGCCGAGGTCTCTGTGCTGGTGGTGCCGGGCGTATACCGCACGCGGACGCCGACCGTAGCCATCAGGGAGTGCAGCCGATCGAGTTCGGACCCGTCCGGCAGGGAGGAAACGAGATCGCGGACCCCCTCGCCCGCCGTAGTCAGGGGTGTCTCGCGGCGGAAGAGCCAGAGCGGCGCGAAGCCACGGTGCGGGCCGACCACGCCGGCCTTGTCGTGCGTGTCGACTTCGCCGCCGACCTCGATGGCGATGGTGTGCGGCGTGCCCTCGACGCTGAGCAGCCTGGTGTCGTTGCCGAAATGGTCCTGGAAACGCAGTTCCTCGCCCGCCCCGTCGATACTCAGGCTCCATGACTTCACGGTTTGCGTCGGTCCGTCTGCCGGAACGAGGCGCAACCGTTGCAAGGCATAGGCCAGCGGCGCGTCGTAGCTGTACTCGGTGCGGTGGGTGATCCTCAACTGCATGCTAGTAGAACCGGTAGTCGAGAGCGATCTGGTCGCCGAGCCGCGTGTTCTCACGGATGAAACTCGCCAGGAATTCGTGCAGGCCAGCGTCGAAGATGTCCTTGATGGATCCGACCTTGAGCATCTTGTGGATGCACTCGGCGGTATCGTGACAGGCGTGGCGGGCGCTGTAGTCGCGGGCGAGGAAATCGAGATGCTCGATGACGAAGCGGTAGCAGAAGGTGAGCGAGCGCGGCATGCGCGCGTTGAGGATGAGATAGTCGGCTATGTTGGTGGGTTTGTATTCGGCCTCGTAGACCCAGCGATAGGAACGATGGGCCGAGACCGAGCGCAGGATGGATTCCCACTGATAGTTGTCGAGCGTCGAGCCGACCCAGGAGATCGACGGCAACAGCACGTAGTATTTGACGTCGAGGATGCGGGCGGTGTTGTCGGCGCGCTCGACATAGGTGCCGAGCTGCGAGAAGTCGAAGATCTCGTTGCGCAGCATGGTGCCGTAGAAGGCGCCGCGGATCAGCGCCGTCTCTCGCTTGATGGCGTCGAGCACGGTCGGCAGGTCGCGCTCGTCGATCGGCTTGGCCAGCATGCGCTTCAGCGCCATCCAGGCTTCATTGATCGATTCCCACGTCTCGCGCGTCAGCGCCGTTCTCACCATGCGGGCGTTGAAACGGGCCGTCTCGATCGAGGCCATGACGCTTGAGGGATTCGAGGTGTCGCGGAGCAGGAAATCGGAAACGTTGGCTGCCGAATGCTCCTCGTATTTCCGGCTGTATGCGACATCGGAACCGGCGCTGATGACGACGGAGGCCCATTCCTCGGCTGCCCCCTGCGTGCGGGTCAGCGCCATACGCAGCCCTGCATCCACAAGCCGCGCCATATTCTCGGCCCGCTCGATATAGCGGTTCATCCAGTAAAGACCGTTGGCGTTGCGGCCGAGAAGCATGGTCAGTTCGCCTCGCGAACAAGTTCAATCATCCAGCACCCACGTATCCTTCGTTCCTCCGCCTTGCGACGAGTTCACGACCAGCGAGCCTTCCTTCAGTGCAACTCTCGTGAGGCCGCCCGGTACGATCTGGATGCGGTCGGACACCAGTACGTAGGGGCGCAGATCGACATGGCGGGGCGCCAGGCCCTTTTCGGTCAGGATCGGGCAGGTCGACAGCGCCAGCGTCGGTTGGGCGATGTAGTTCGAGGGCCTTGCCTCTAGTTTTTCGGTGAAGGCCTCGCGCTCCTTCTTCGAGGCGGCCGGGCCGACCAGCATGCCGTAGCCGCCCGAGCCGTGCACTTCCTTGATGACGAGTTCGGCGATGTGTTCCAGCACGTATTTCAGGCTGTCCGGCTCCGAACAGCGCCAGGTCGGGATGTTGCCGAGGATCGCCTTGCGGCCGGTGTAGAACTCGACGATCTCGGGCATGTAGGAATAGATCGCCTTGTCGTCGGCGATGCCTGTGCCCGGCGCGTTGGCGATGGTGATGTTGCCGGCGCGGTAGACGTCCATGATGCCGGGGATGCCCAGCGCCGAATCCGGCCGGAAGGTGAGCGGATCGAGGAAAGCGTCGTCGACGCGGCGGTAGAGCACGTCGATCTGCTTGAAGCCTTCCGTGGTGCGCATGGCGACGTGACCGTCGACGACGCGCAGGTCCGGTCCTTCGACGAGCTGGACGCCCATCTGGTCGGCGAGAAAAGCGTGCTCGAAATAGGCGGAATTGTAGCTGCCGGGCGTCAGCACCGCCACGGTGGGGGCACCGCTCGTGCTTTCCGGCTTCACCTCCGCCAGCGAGCGGCGCAGCAGTGCCGGATAGTTCTCCACCGGGCGAACCTTGATCTTCTGGAACAGCTCGGGGAAGAGCTGCATCATCGTCTCGCGGTTCTCCAGCATGTAGGAAACGCCGGACGGCGTGCGGGCATTGTCCTCCAGAACGAAGAAATCGTTCTCGCCAGTGCGCACGATGTCGACGCCGATGATGTGGGTATAGACACCTGCCGGTGGCCGCACCCCGATCATTTCCGGCAGGAACGCCTCGTTACCGGCGATCAGTTCCTTCGGTATGCGCCCTGCCCTGAGGATCTCCTGGCGATGATAGATGTCGTCGAGAAAGGCGTTGAGCGCCTGGACGCGCTGCTCGATGCCTTGCGTCAGCCGTCGCCATTCCTGGCCGGAAATGATGCGTGGCACGATATCGAAGGGAATGAGGCGCTCGGACGCTTCCTGTTCGCCGTAGACGGCGAAGGTGATGCCCGTCTTGCGAAAGACGCGCTCGGCATCCTGCGTCTTCTGGGTAAGTCTGGCGGGGTCCTGTTCTTTCAGCCAGCGATCGTAGGCCGTGTAAGGCCGCCTCGGTCCGGACGATTCCGGAAGCATTTCGTCGAATGCTGCCAATCGCGCACTCCCCTCCTCTCCATTTGAAGGGCGGAAGTGCGGAAAAATCAAGCGTATTCGGTGATTTGCCGGACAAGAATACTGGCGCCGGGCGTCTTGCCCAGCCGGTGGGCGCAAAAGCCGGGTCGCAGGCACGCCGTGCCCACGGAAACGGCAATCTCGCGCGGTCAGAAGGCGCGGAAGGTCACCGTCGTGAAGGTGTCTTTGATGCCGGGGATGACCTGCACCTTCTCGTTGACGAAGTGGCCGACGTCCTCATCGTCGCTGATGTAGAACTTGGCCATCAGGTCGAAATTGCCGGCGGTCGAATAGATTTCGGAGGCGATCTCGGCATCGGCCAGTGCGCTGGCAACTTCGTAAGCTTTGCCGAGCTCGCATTTGAACTGCACGAAAAACGTCTTCATCGTCTCGCCTCGCTGGCTATCGGCGGTGCCTTGAACGCACCGCCGTCAGGCCTTGTGGCAGACAGGCGCCGGCCTTTCAAGCACCAGTATCGGACGTTTCAGTTGGCCGATCGGCGCGCGGCGTCGACGCTCCACGATCCCGCTCCGGCGGCGACCAGATAGAGGAAGACGAAGCAGAACAGGATGGCGCTTTCGCCGCCGTTCTTGATGGGGAAGAAGTCCTGCTGCGCGTGCGCCATGAAGTAGGCGACCGCCATCATGCCCGACAGGATGAAAGCAACGGGGCGCGTGAAAAGGCCGATTGCGAGGAGCGCGCCGCCGACAACTTCCAGCGTGCCGGCGAACCCCATCAGCGAGAACAGCTCGGGACCGGGCCTGCCGGAATCGGGAAAGCCGAACAGCTTCATCGTGCCGTGCGCCATGAACAGGAGGGCCGCCATGATGCGCAGCACCGACAGCAGCCGCGGCGCCCACACGGTGCCGAGTTGGTTTTCCGAAATCATTCGTCCTCGCTTTGCGTTGATGGTTCTGGGTGCGTGACCGGGCATCTCGGCGATTTGATCACCGCAGGCAATTCACAAAGATGACTTTCAATATCAACTTTCTGTCAGGCAAGCGGCGGGATATCGCCGCGCGTCCAACCCTCGGTGATCTCGGCGGCTCGCGCAGCGAAGCTTCCCGCCTCGATGGCGGCACGGATGTCCTGCATGAGGCTTTGGTAATAAGCGAGATTGTTCCATGTCAGCAGCATGGCGCCGAGCGCTTCCTGCGAACGCACGAGGTGGTGCAGGTAGGCGCGACTGTAGTCGCGTGCCGCCGGACAGGCGCTCTCCTCGTCCAGCGGGTGGTGGTCGTCGGCATGGCGGGCATTGCGCAGGTTCACCTTGCCGCGCCGCGTATAGGCGAGGCCGTGCCGCCCTGCCCTCGTCGGCATCACGCAATCGAACATGTCGATGCCGCGCGCCACCGATTTCAGGATATCGTCCGGCGTGCCGACGCCCATCAGGTAGCGCGGCTTGTCCGCCGGCAGTTCGGGACAGGTGATGTCGAGCATCTCCAGCATCACCGCCTGCGGCTCGCCGACGGCAAGGCCGCCGACGGCGTAGCCCTTGAGGTCCATGGCGGCCAGCGCCTGCGCCGACCGGACCCGGAGCGGCGCATCGTCGCCGCCCTGCACGATGCCGAACATCGCCTTGCCGGGCTGGTCGCCGAAAGCCGCCTTGCAGCGTTCGGCCCAGCGCAGCGACATCTCCATGGCGCGCTCGATCTCCTTCTTTTCCGCCGGCAGCGCCACGCATTCGTCTAGCTGCATCTGGATGTCGGAATCGAGCAGGCCCTGAATCTCGATCGACCGTTCCGGCGTCAGTTCATAGCGCACGCCGTCGATATGCGAGCGGAAGGTGACGCCGGTTTCGGTGAGCTTCCTGAGTTTCGACAGCGACATGACCTGGAAGCCGCCGGAATCCGTCAGGATCGGCCACGGCCAGCGTGCGAATTCGTGCAGGCCGCCCAGCCGCGCCACTCGCTCGGCGCCCGGTCGCAGCATCAGGTGGTAGGTGTTGCCGAGGATGATGTCGGCGCCGACACCACGCACCTGTTCCATATACATGGCCTTGACGGTGCCGCCGGTGCCGACCGGCATGAAGGCTGGCGTGCGGATCGTGCCGCGCGGCATTGAGATTTCACCGCGGCGGGCCTTGCCGTCGGTGGCGAGAACGGAAAACGTGAAGGATTGGCTCATGCCCTGCCCTTAGCGGCGATGGCGTTCCAAGACAATCGGGAGGCTGCGGACCAGTGGGCGTCGCTCCACGACTTGCCCGGTCAGGTCCGCCCTCATACTCTGCCGGCGAGATCAAAGAACCGAGGATCGCAGCATGATCGAGGGTTCCTGCCACTGCGGCGCCGTGCGCTGGCGCTTCGAGGCGACGCCGGAAGGCGCGACGGCCTGCAACTGTATGGTCTGCCGCCGCTATGGCGTTCTGTGGATCTACGGTCACGAGGGTGAGGACGTTACAGTAATCGGCTCGACGAAAGCCTATGCGCGCGGCGAGAAACACCTGGATTTCAATTTCTGTCCCGAATGCGGCTGCGTCGTTTCGTGGCGGGCGAACCGGACGGGCAAGAAAAGCGGCCGCCGGCGCATGGCGGTGAACATCAGGCTGGCGGAACCGGAAGCGGTCGCCGACATTCCCATTGATCATTTCGATGGCCTGAATACCTTCGAGGACCTGCCGCGCGACGGCAAACGCGTCGCCGATTACTGGTTCTGAATGCCGGATGGCGCCGCGCCGTCGTTCCGGAACAGCAGGCTTGAATCGCCATAGGAATAGAAACGGTAGCCGGTCTCGATAGCGTGGCGGTAGGCTTTGCGCATCGTGTCCAATCCCGAGAACGCCGACACCAGCATGAACAGCGTCGAACGCGGCAGGTGGAAGTTGGTCATCAGCATGTCCGCCGTGCGGAACCGGTAGCCCGGCGTGATGAAGATATCCGTGGGGCCGGACCACGGGGCAATGCTGCCGTCTTCCCTTGCGGCGCTTTCCAGCAGGCGCAGCGAGGTGGTGCCGATGGCGACGATGCGCCCGCCCCTCGCCCGGGCGGCGTTCAGCGCAGCCGCCGTTTCCGGCGACACGCTGCCGACCTCGGCATGCATCTTGTGGTCGGCGGTGTCGTCGGCCTTGACCGGCAGGAAGGTGCCGGCGCCGACATGCAACGTCACGAACCGGCGTTCGATGCCGCTGGCGTCCAGCGCGGCCATCAGTTCCGGCGTAAAGTGCAGGCCGGCGGTGGGCGCCGCCACTGCCCCCTCCTCCCGCGCATAGACGGTCTGGTAGTCCTTCAGGTCGCGCGCGTCGTCATCGCGTTTGGAGGCGATGTAGGGCGGCAGCGGGATGTGGCCGACCGCGTGCAGCGCTTCGTCCAGGAACGCGCCGGAGAGGTCGAAGCCGAGCAGCGCCTGGCCGCCGTCATGCTTTTCCAGCACCGTGGCGTCGAGCTGGCCGAGGAAGCAGGAATTGCCGTCGTGGCCGAAATGGATGCGGTCGCCGGCAGCGATGCGCTTGCCCGGCCGCATGAAGGCCAGCCACCGGTCCGGCGCGGTGCGCATGTGCAGCGTCGCCTCGACCTGGGCGACGTTGTCGCCGCGCCGGCGAAGCCCGCGCAACTGCGCCGGTATCACCTTGGTGTCGTTGAACACCAGCACGTCGCCGGCCTGCAGCAATGATGGAAGATCGCGCACGGCGCGGTCCGCCAGCTCCTCGCCGGGCTTCACCACCAGAAGCCGTGCCGTGTCGCGCGGGTCGGCGGGGCGCAGGGCGATGCGGTCTTCCGGCAGGTCGAAATCGAACAGGTCCACTTTCATGGCTGCGGCATAGCCCGATCTACGTCCTCCCGCCACCGCCTTGTTGCCGCGTCATGTCAGGAGGCGGCATCTAACTAATTGCAAAATGCAATCAGATTGGTAGACTTCTGCTGCTTTCGAAAACGATCAGCCATGGGAGAGCGTTGTGGGAAAGGTGCGTGTCGCCGGGTTCGGCGTTTCACTCGACGGCTTTTCAGCCGGAACCGACCAGAGCCTGGAATTCCCGCTCGGCAAGCGGGGGCCGGAAATTTTCCAGTGGTTCTTTCCCACCAAGACGTTCCGCGCCATGCATGCCGAACCGGGCGGTCCGGAAGGAACGGACGGCGTCGACAACAAATATGCCTTTCGCTCGATGGACGGCTTCGGCGCCTTCATCCTCGGTCGCAACATGTTCGGCCCGATCCGCGGCGAATGGTCGGACGATCAATGGAAAGGCTGGTGGGGCGACAACCCGCCCTATCACACGCCGACCTTCGTCCTTACCCACTACCCGCGCGATCCGATCGTGATGGAAGGGGGAACGACGTTCTATTTCGTCACCGATGGCATCAGATCGGCGCTCGAACAGGCCAAGACGGCGGCTGGAACGCTCGACGTGAAGATCGGCGGCGGTGTGTCGACCGTACGGCAGTATCTTGAGCAGCGGCTCGTCGACGAGATGCACCTTGCCGTCAGCCCGGTCCTGCTTGGCCAAGGCGAAAACCTGTTCACCGGGCTGGACCTTCGCGCGCTCGGCTATGCCGTCGCCTCGAAGGAAGCCACCGAAAACGCCACCCATGTCATGGTGACGAAGCAGTAGAATTAGGTTCTCAGGTAAACCGAACCAGCAGTGCGCCGGCAAGCAGCAGAACCGCCCCGGCGATGCGGCCGAGCGATATTTCCCGCACGGCAAAGCCGAGGAAGCCGATACGGTCCAGCAACATGCCGGCGATCAGCTGCCCGGCGACCAGGAAGGCCATCAAAGCCGCCGCGCCGAGGCGCGGGATCAGGATTGTCGAGAGCGTGACATAGAAGCCGCCCAGGACGCCGCCGGCCACGAACAGCCACGGCGCCGGTGCCTTCCAGTCGAGCGAAATCCCTCCGGCGCGTGTCATGGCAACGGTGACGATGCCGAGGATCACGCTGCCGGAGAGAAAAGAGAAGAAGGCGGCTGCCACTGGCAGGCCGAGGCCGCGCGCCAGTTGCGCGTTGATCGGCGCCTGAATGGCGATGAAGGCGCCCGACAGAATGCCGAGCAGCGACCAGACGAGCGCCATCACCGATTTCCCAGAGCCGTGTTCAGGCCGCTACGTCCGCCGCGACCTTCATCGATACGATCTTGTCGGGGTTCTTGACCGGCTCGCCGCGCTCGATCTTGTCGACGTTCTCCATGCCCTCGATCACCTGGCCCCAGACCGTGTACTGGCGGTTCAGGAAGGAGGCGTCGTCGAAGCAGATGAAGAACTGCGAGTTGGCCGAGTTCGGATTCTGGGCGCGCGCCATCGAGCAGGTGCCGCGGCCATGGTTGACGTTGGAGAACTCGGCCTTCAGGTCCGGCTTGTCGGATCCGCCCATGCCCGCGCGCGACGGCGCGAAAGACGGCTTGCTCGAATTGCCGAACTTGACGTCGCCGGTCTGCGCCATGAAGCCGTCGATGACGCGGTGGAACACCACTCCGTCATAGGCGCCCTCACGCGCGAGTTCCTTGATGCGGGCGACATGACCCGGCGCCAGTTCCGGGAACATTTCGATGACGACCGTGCCCTTGGTCGTCTCCATGATGAGCGCGTTCTCGCGATCCTTGATCTCAGCCATATGAAAATCCCTTCGTGATTGGATCGAAAATTACTTGTCCGCCGCGATGCGGACCTTGATCATGCGGTCCGGGTCGGTCACGGCGCCGTTCTGCGCGTCGTCGCCCTTCTTGATCTTGTCGACGGCATCCATGCCGCTCTCGACCTCGCCGACGATGGTGTACTGGCCATCGAGCGGCGGCGCCGGCGCGAACATGATGAAGAACTGCGAATTGGCGGAATTCGGGTCCTGCGCGCGAGCCATGCCGACGACGCCGCGCACGAAATGCGCCTTGGTGGTGAATTCGGCCGGCAGGTCCGGCAGGTCCGAGCCGCCGGTGCCGGCAAGGTTCGGATCAAAGCCCTTCTTCATGTTGCCGAACTTGACGTCGCCCGTCTGCGCCATGAAGCCGTCGATGACACGATGGAAGGCGACGTTGTCGTAGGCATGCTCGCGCACCAGCTTCTTGATCTGCGCGACATGCTTGGGCGCGAGGTCAGGCCGCAGCGCGACCGTCACGTCGCCGTCCTTCAGCGTGATGACCAGGGTGTTTTCCGCATCGGCGGCGAACGCCGAAACGGAACCGGCGGCAACGCCGGCGAGAACGACGAAGGCGGCAAGGCCCTTGAACTTCATGGAGTGTCTCCAGTGAAACTTATTTCGCGAACTTGGCGGTAAGCGCGCCGGCAACGGCGGCCGGCACGAAGGGGCGGATATCGCCGCCCATCGAGGCAATCTGGCGCACGAGTGTGGCGGTAATGGTGCGCACCGAGGGGCTTGCCGGCAGAAACACGGTCTGCAGGTCCGGCGCCATCGTCTCGTTCATACCCGCCATCTGCATCTCATAGTCGAGATCGGTGCCGTCGCGCAGGCCGCGGATCATGATCGTGCAGCCATGTTTATGGGCCGAGTCTACCACCAGCCCGTCGAAGGCGACGACCTTGATGCGGGCGTGATCGGGGCCCAATTCGGCTTTCGAGACGGCTTCGATCAGCGCCACGCGCTCCTCGAAGGAAAACAGCGGCTTCTTGCCGGGATGGATGCCGATGGCCGCATATACGATATCGGCCACCGCAAGCGAGGCCTTGAGCACATCGAGGTGGCCGTTGGTCAACGGGTCGAAGGAGCCGGCGTAAAGGGCGGTGCGTTCGCTCATGGCAGGCTTCTAGCCGGGCGATCTTTCAAAGGCAATTCGCCTCGTCGGGCTTTGTGCGCCGGACGGCACGCGCTCACAGCACAAAATCGGCAGCGTCTTCGGTCGCCGCCGTCGCCGGCTGGACGAGCACGGCGGTCGCAGGCGCCTGGAGTTCCCACCGTACATGCCCGGGCTCGCGCGTGATCGTGCTCGTGCCATTCATCGACTGAGGCGCTATGCGCTGAAGCACGACATTGCCGAAGCCGCGCCTCGACATTTCGGCTTCCGTCTGCCGCGGCACCGAGGTTTCTTCCCATACCAGCTGGAACTCCTCGTTTGCGTCCGGGCGCTTCAGCAGCCGCCATGTGATGGATATGCGCCCGACCGCATCGGCGAGCGCGCCATATTTGGCGGAATTGGTACCGAGTTCATGGATCGCCATGCCGAGATACTGCACCGCGTTCGGCGCCAGCATCACCAGTGGCCCTGAAAGGGTGATCCGTTCCTCATGGCCGAACGGCTTCAGGTGTTCCTGCACCAGTTCGAACAGGCTGGCGCCCGACCAATCGGAAGACACCAGCAGGTCGTGCGACCGCGACAGACCGGTGATGCGCTCGCGCACATGCTCGATGAAGTCGTCCTTGTCGCTGGTGCGATTCGCCGTCTCCCGGATGATGGACAGGATGACGGCGAACTGGTTCTTCACCCGATGGTTGACCTCGCGAAGCAGCGTGCGGATGCGCCGTTCGGACTCTCTTTTCTCGGTGATGTCACGGGCGATCTTGGAGGCTCCCACGATCTTTCCCGCCGCATCCTTGATCGGGGATATGGTGAGCGAGACGAAAATGAGCGAACCGTCCTTGCGTTGCCGGATGGTGTCGAAGCTGGCGAGGCGCTCGCCCCGCTTTATCCTGTCGATGATATCGATTTCTTCGCTGCGCAGGCTGTCGGGAATGAGCATGAGCACCGAACGGCCGATCGCTTCCTCGGCCGTATAGCCGAACATCTTCTCCGCGGCCGGGTTCCAGTCCGTGATGATGCTGTTCAGATCCTTGCCGACAATGGCGTCAGACGTTGAATCGACGATTGCCGCGAGGCGCGCCTCCGCCGGCAATACCAATCTTGGATGAATTTCAAGAATCTCAGCCATGTGCATAAGCTTAGGCGTGGGCGGCAAAAAGAAAAGACGGCACCGTAACCACCACGAATTTCAGGCGGTGGCCTGACATGAACCTTTTGGAAACCATGTCGGAAACGATGAACCGCGGATGAACGATCCGGTCAGGAGCGGTTAAACCCTGCTCACATACTCATGATCGCGTGGGGTGAAACCAATTCGCGGCCCGGCCGTTATTGGGACCAGGAGAACCAAACCATGATGATCTTCATGCTCGCCGCCGCAATGACCGTCGCCATGCTGATCGCTACCGTGTTCGGCATGCATCAGGAGGCCCAGCGCCTCAAATACGAACCGAAGCGCATCGACCGTTTCGGCCATCGCCGCTTCTGATCCCGTCCGCTTTGAATTCCCGTAACGGGTCGTAGCTCGCGGCTATCCTTCCAGCCGCTTCGCCATGTCGACAAGTGTCCAGCCGGGCCGCATGGGATTGGCCCGGCGGCCCGTCTCGGTAAATCCGAAAGCGCTGTAGAGCGCGATGTTCTTTTCCATGCGAGCATTGGTGTAGAGGCGGACTTCCGGCAGACCGGTCGCCCTCGCCCGCTCCTCGGCCCAGCGCAACAATCGGACGCCGAACCCCTTGCCCTGAAAATGCGGCGAGACCGCCACGCTGAAGATCATCAGGTGGTCGGGTTCGTTTTCCAGGACGATCACGCCCGCCAAGCGTCCCTCGCTTTCCAGGAGCCAGACGCCGCCGGCGGCGATGTGCGGCCGATAATCTTCCGTCACCGGTAGCGGCGGCGCGTCGAACACTTCGGTATAGGGCCGATAGGCTTCCTCGGTCAGGGCTTCGATGGCGGCCCGGTCGTCAGCTCCGGCAAGCCGGATTCTGCCGTCGCTGTCCGCCCCAGGTGCCTTTTTCATGCACCGTCGGCTCCGTCCGGTCCGGGCGCTTCATTGTCCTCCACCGGCATTTCGTCGTCCTCGTCTTCCGGCTCGGAGATGCGCTCGACCGACACCACTTTTTCGCCGTCCGCCGTGTTGAAGATCGTCACGCCCTTGGTGGCGCGGCTGGCGAAGCGGATGTTGTATACCGGCACCCGGATGACCGTGCCGCCGTCGGATACCAGCATGATCTGGTCGTCGTTGCCGACCGGGAAGGTCGCCACCAGGCGGCCGATCTCGTCCACCTTGGATACATCGGTGGCGCGGATACCCTTGCCGCCGCGATTGGTCAGGCGGAAATCGTAGGAAGACGAGCGCTTGCCGTAGCCGAACTCGGTGACGGTCAGCACGAACTGCTCATGCGCCTTGAGGAGTTCGTAGCGGTCGTCGGAAAGCTCCGCCTCCTCGCCGATCTCCTCGTTGGTGAGTGTCACCTCTTCCTCGGCCTCTGCGGACGAGGCGCGCCGCTCCAGTGCAGAACGCTTCAGATAGGCAGCGCGCTCGGCCGGGCTTGCCTCGACATGCTCGATCACGGTCATGGAGATGGCGCGGTCGCCCTCGCCGAGCGTGATGCCACGCACGCCTTGCGAAGCGCGGCTGGCGAAAACGCGCACATCGGAAACCCGGAACCGGATGCACTGGCCGGTGTCGGCGGTGAGCAGCACGTCGTCGTTGTCGGTGCAGGTCTCGACCGCGAGGATGGAGTCGCCCTCCTCTTCGAACTTCATGGCGATCTTGCCGTTGCGCTTGACGTCGGCGAAATCGGACAGCTTGTTGCGCCGCACCGTGCCGCGCGTGGTGGCGAACATCACGTCCAACTTGTCCCACTCGGACTCGTCCGGCAGCGGCAGGATGGCGGTGATGCGGTCGCCGCTCTCGATCGGCAGGAGGTTGATCAGCGCCTTGCCGCGCGATTGCGGATTGCCGATGGGCAGGCGCCAGACCTTTTCCTTGTAGACGATGCCGCGCGAGGAGAAGAACAGCACCGGCGTGTGCGTGTTGGCGACGAACAGGCGGGTGACGAAATCCTCGTCCTTGGTCGACATTCCGGAGCGGCCCTTGCCGCCGCGGTTCTGCGCCCGGTAGATCGACAGCGGCACGCGCTTGATGTAGCCGGCATGGGTGACGGTGACGACCATATCCTCGCGCTGGATGAGGTCTTCGTCCTCCATGTCGGAACCGGCGTCGGAAATCTCCGTGCGGCGCGGCGTGCCGAACTCGTCGCGCACGGCGGCAAGCTCGTCCTTGACGATCTGCTGGATGCGCGCGCGCGAGGCCAATATGTCAAGGAAATCAGCGATTTCGGCGCCGATCTTGTTCAATTCGTCGGCGATCTCGTCGCGACCCAGCGCCGTCAGTCTCTGCAGGCGCAGGTCGAGGATGGCGCGGGCCTGTTCCTCCGAAAGGTTGTAGGTGCCGTCGTCGTTGATGCGGTGGCGGGGATCGTCGATCAGCCTGATCAGCCCCTCGACATCGGCAGCGGGCCAACGCCGCGTCATCAACTGGTCGCGCGCCGTCTGCGGGTCCGGCGCACTGCGGATCAGTTTTATCACCTCGTCGATGTTGGCGACGGCGATCGCCAGGCCGACCAGCACATGGGCGCGCTCACGCGCCCTCCTGAGCAGGTATTTCGTCCTGCGGCTCACCACCTCCTCGCGGAAGGTGACGAACGCCTTCAGCATGTCGATGAGCGTCATCACTTCCGGCTTGCCGCCGTTCAGCGCAACCACGTTGGCGCCGAAGGAGGTTTGCAGCGGCGTGAAGCGGTAGAGCTGGTTGAGGATGACCTCGGCGTTGGCGTCGCGCTTCAACTCGATGACGACGCGGTAGCCCTGCCGGTCGCTCTCGTCGCGAATGTCGGAAATGCCTTCGATGCGCTTCTCGCGCACCAGTTCGGCCATCTTCTCGATCATCGTCGCCTTGTTCACCTGATAGGGAACCTCGGTGACGACGATGGCCTCGCGGTCGCCGCGGATTTCCTCCACATGCACCTTGCCGCGCATGACGATGGAGCCGCGGCCTGTGGAGTAGGCCGAATAAATGCCGGAGCGGCCGAGGATGAGGCCGCCCGTGGGAAAATCGGGACCGGGAATGATGTCCATCAGGTCCGGCAGGTCGATCGCCGGATTGTCGATGACGGCGATCGCACCGTCGCAGACTTCGGAGAGGTTGTGCGGCGGGATGTTGGTGGCCATGCCGACGGCGATGCCGCCGGCACCGTTGACCAGAAGGTTGGGGAAACGCGCTGGCAGGACGCGCGGCTCGCTGTCTGTGCCGTCGTAATTCTCCTGGAAATCGACGGTGTCCTTGTCGATATCCTCCAGAAGCTCATGCGCCACCTTGGTCAGCCGCGCTTCGGTGTAGCGCATGGCCGCCGGCGGATCGCCGTCGATGGAGCCGAAATTGCCCTGGCCGTCGATGAGCGGCACGCGCAACGACCAGTCCTGCGCCATGCGCACGAGGGCGTCATAAATCGAGGCGTCGCCATGCGGGTGGTATTTGCCCATCACGTCGGAGACGGGGCGCGCCGACTTCACATGCTTGCGGTTCCAGTGATAGCCGCTCTCGTGCGAGGCATAGAGGATGCGCCGGTGCACCGGCTTCATGCCGTCGCGCACGTCCGGCAACGCGCGCGACACGATCACGCTCATGGCGTAATCGAGGTAGCTGCGCTGCATTTCCTCGACGATGGAAACCGGTTCTATGCCGGAAGGGCCATCCGGCCCGCGCGGTGTCTTCTGGTCGGTCAAAACGGATCACACGGAAAAGGGAATCACTTGATCCTTATATAGGAACGCGGCCCGTTTCTCCAATGCGAGAGGGCTTTTTCGGCCCTCAAACGGATGGTTTTCCAACGATCATTTCGCCTTTTCTTTCAAGAGGATATGGCCGGCAATCGAAAAGCCTCGATAAGCCTCGGAACGACGATGGACACCGATGCCGATCGAGGGGGTAAATATGGCGCCGGAAACCACGCGCAATGTCCCTTGCGGAAGATGCCCAACCGCTCCGGGTGCCGCCGGTACGGGGCAGGTGCGGCGCTCCGTCCGGGCGAAGCGGAATTCGCAGGCGAGCTTGTTTTCACGGCCGGCGCTTTGCTTTACGAATGACAAGCAGGGAAAAGGCCGGCGGGGCGCCCATGCCGAATTTCGACAGCCTGTTCAATGCCTTCGTCACCATATTGGTGACGATCGATCCGCCCGGACTGGCGCCGCTGTTCCTGGCCGTGACGCGCGGCATGAACCGCGAGCAACGCAGCCAGGTCTCGATCCGCGCCTCGATCATCGGCTTCGCCGTGATCGCGCTGTTTGCCATCGCCGGCGCCTCGATCCTGACGGTGTTCGGCATCACGCTGCCTGCCTTCCGCGTCGCCGGCGGCTTCCTTCTGTTCTTCATCGCCTTCGAAATGGTGTTCGAGCGGCGGCAGGACCGCAAGGAGAAGATCTCGGACGTGGCGATCACCCGCGATCACATCCAGAACATCGCCGCCTTCCCGCTGGCGATCCCGCTGATCGCCGGACCGGGGGCGATCTCAGCGACGGTGCTTTTGTCCGATTCCTTCCACGGCGTGGGCGGACGTGCGGTTCTGGTCGGCATCATCTTCCTGTGCCTGGTCATCACCTATCTGGTGTTCGTCCTCTCCGAATGGATCGACAAGGCGCTCGGCCAGACCGGCCGCTCGATCCTGACGCGCCTGCTGGGCGTCATCCTGGCCGCCCTTGCGGTGCAGTTCGTGGCCGACGGCATCAAGGCGCTGGCAGCCGGATAGATGAGCGGCCGCGGCGCTACTTCGCGGCCGTATCGACGACCTCGAAATCGTGCGTGATCGTCGCCGTCTTGGCCATCATCGCCGAGGCGGAGCAGTATTTATCGATGGACAGGTCGATGGCCCGCTTGACCTTGTCGTGCGAAAGCGCCCTGCCCTTGACGATGAAGTGCATATGGATGCGGGTAAAAACCTTCGGCTCGGTCTCGGCGCGGTCGGCGTCGAGTTCGACAACGCAATCCTCGATCGCCTCGCGTCCCTTTTCCAGGATGTGCACGACGTCATAGGCCGAGCAGCCGCCAGTGCCGATCAGCACCAGTTCCATCGGGCTCGGCCCCGGTGTGTGGCCCTCGGGACCGGAAGCGGTCCCCAGGACGAGCTTGTGGCCGCTGCCGGATTCACCGACGAAGGTGCGCTCCTCGACCCATTTGACCCGAGCTCTCACTGCCGATCCCCTTATCCGAAACGTTGCCGCCTGCCTTCAAAACGGCCGTGATCAAAACGGAATCTCGTCATCCAGTTCGCGGGAGGCGCCGCCACCGCCGCCACCCCCGCCGCTGCGGGCCGGGCTTCCACCGCCGCGGCCGCCATAGCTGTCCGACTGGCCGAAGCTGTCGCGGTTGCCGCCGGAATAGCCAACCTGGCCGCCTTCGCCGCCCTGACCGCGCGCGTCGAGCATCTGCAACTCGCCGCGGAACTTCTGCAGCACCACCTCGGTGGTGTAACGGTCCTGGCCGTTCTGGTCCTGCCACTTGCGGGTCTGCAGCTGGCCCTCGACATAGACCTTCATGCCCTTCTTCAAATACTGCTCGGCGACCTTGGCGAGTTGGTCGTTGAAGATCACGACATTATGCCACTCGGTCTTTTCCTTGCGCTCGCCCGAGTTCTTGTCGCGCCAGCTTTCCGAAGTGGCAATGCGGATGTTGACGACCGGATCGCCGGAATTCAGGCGGCGGATTTCAGGGTCCGCCCCGAGA
>JBQCHN010000073.1:0-21564 GCA_051954615.1 Mesorhizobium sp.
GAACAGCTCGCCGTCGGCGAGCGGCCGGTTCGTGGCGTGCGAGACGCGGTAGTGGATGACGGCACCGTTCGGTCCGGCGCCGGAAATGGTGTCGAAGGAGACGTCGCGGAGCGGCATCTGGGTTTCTTCGCCGGTCCGGCGCCGGCATTCCTCCAGCTTCGTCACCACGGCGATCTCGTCGGTGGTGCCGGGCTCCTGACGGTCGAGCCAGGCGAGGAGCTTGGCCATGGCTGCGCCGTCGCGACGGTGGGCGGCGCGGCTGCCGGCGATCTCGGCCGCGTTCTTCACCGCGCGCGGGATGCGGGCGGGATCGGGAGCCTCGACGACCGTGCCGCCATTGTCGGCGATCAGAGCCCGCAGTTTTTCCGCCGCCAGCGCGGGATCGAGCGCGATCCTCGCGCCGGCCTTCGCCAGTGCCGCCACGGCAGGCTCGAAGCCGGTCGGTTCGTGCAGGTCGGCAAGCTGGGTGAGGTAGGCGGCGATCGTGCGCGAGAATTTCTTGCCGGCCATGAAAAGCTGGTGCTTGCCGTCAGCGGCGAGGATGGCGAAGCCGAGCGCCAGCGGCGTATGCGGCACGTCGTTGCCGCGGATGTTGAAGGCCCATGCGATGGAGGAGGGGTCGGTCAGGATGGCGTGGGTCGCGCCGTCTTTTTCGATCGCTGCCGCGAGCCTCGCCAGCTTGTCCTTGGCGAGTTCGCCGGCGAAGGCGATGGGATGGATCTCGACCGGCTCCAGCGGCGGCGCCGGCTGGTCGTCCCAGATCGCGTCGACGGGGTTTTCCGCCACCGGCACCAGCTCGGCGCCTGCCTTGCCGGCCGAAACCCTGAGCGCCTTGATTTCGCCGACGGTATGCAGCCACGGGTCGAAGCCGATACGCGCGCCCTTGCCGATATTGTCCTTGAGCCAGGCGGCAGGCGGGTTGTCAATCAGGCTCTCGACGGTGAAGACAGTCTGGTCGGTTTCCTGCCGCACCTGCAACTGGTAGCGGCCGTCGACGAACATGACGGCGCGGTCCTTCAGCACGACGGCCGCACCCGCCGAGCCGGAAAAGCCGGTCAGCCATCTCAGCCGCGCGGCGTGGGGCGGGACGTACTCGCCCTGGTGCTCGTCGGCGCGCGGCACGATGAAGCCGTCGAGGTCGTGCGCCGCCAGCCATTCGCGCAGCTTCGCCACGCGCGGCTTGCCGACGGACGGATCGCCGGCCGAATCGAAGGTCTGGAACATGGCTGCCGCTTGCCTCGCTGGTTGACGGGCTGCGACCGTAGCGGCAGGCGCAGCAGCTGACAATCGGGCGGCGCTGGGCCAGCGGGTCACCGCTTCATGCGGATGGTGACCCAGCCTTCGCGGTGCAGCGTGTCGATGTGGCGGAACCCTTGCGCGGCGTAGGCGCCGAGCACGGCATCCTCCTGCCGGTCGAGGATGCCGGAGAGGATGAGCGCGCCGTCCGGCGCGATATGCCCGGCCATGTCGGGAGCGAGGTCCACCAGCGGACCCGCGAGGATGTTGGCGACGACGAGAGCGAAAGGGCCGCGCCCGGCGAAAACAGGATGGTCGAAGCCGGTGGCGGTGACGGTTTCGACGAGTTCACCGACACCGTTCAGGCGCACGTTCGCCTCGGCTACGTCCGTCGCCACCGGGTCGATATCGGTCGCGAGCACCGGGATTCGCGCCAGTTTCGCCACCGCGATGGCGAGCACCGCGCTGCCGGCGCCGAGGTCGAGCGCGTTGGCCGGCTTTTCCTCGGCCACGACGCGGGCGATGGTTTCCAGACAGCCGGCGGTGGTGCCGTGATGGCCGGTGCCGAAGGCAAGCCCTGCCTCGATCTCGATCGGGATATCGGTCTCCTCGATCCTGTCGCGGTCGTGTGCGCCGTGGACGAAGAAACCGCCGGCGCGGACCGGCTGCAGCCCTTCGAGCGACTTCGCCACCCAGTCGATGTCGGGCAATTCCTCGCGCTGCACGGCGCGCGACAGCGAAAGCCCCGCCAGCACGTCGCGGATGCGGTTTTCGACTGTCTCGACGTCGTCCTCGGCGTAGAGCGAGACTTCATGAAGGTCGCCGTCCTCGTCGATCTCGATGACGGCGAGCGGCAGTCCATCGTCCTCGAAGGCGAGGTCGAGCGCGGCGTAGATGCGGTCGGCTTCGACCTTCGAGCCGGTCAGGTAAAGGCGGGTCTGTCCCATCGGAGCGATCCGTTATCCCTTGGCGGCAAGGTTCTTCAGCTTGGTCATGGCCGTGTCGGCATTCTCGCCATAGGCGATGGTGCCGGCGAAATCGCCCTTGCTGTTGAGCAACAGGACGGAGGCCGTATGGTCCATCGTATAGTCGCCGTCGCCGGTGTCCACCTTCTTCCAGTAGATGCCAAAGGATTTCGCCATGGCGTAGACCTTGTCCGGGTCGCCGGAGATGCCGACGATGCGGTCGGAGAAGTTGCTGACATAGGTATTCATCACGTCCGGCGTGTCGCGGGCCGGGTCGATGGAGACGAAGTAGGCATGGATGTCCTTGCCTTCGTCGCCGATGGTCTTGAGCCAGCCGGCAAGCTCGAACAGCGTCGTCGGGCAGACCTCCGGACAGTGGGTAAAGCCGAAGAAGACCGCGCTCGGATGACCGCGGAAGGCGGCCTCGGTGATAGGCTGGCCCTTCTGGTCGGTCAGCGCGAAGGAGGCACCGAACGGCTCGCCGCCATAGTGGCCGCGATACCAGTCGAAAGTGAGCCAGCCGATGCCGGCGGCCATGAGCACGAGTATGCCGATCAGGATGGAGCGCATCATGGAACAATATCCGGTTGAGCTTCGCGCTTCGGCGGCCTCAAAGGGGCCGGCGGGCGAATGGCGATGGGATTGGCCGAGACAGCGGGTCGGGTTTCATCGCGCGATCTTATCCGTTCGGGCAAGCCACGCAAAGGAGGGGGCCGTGCAGCCATTGTCGCAGACGGCGGCTTGCAAAAGCCCGGCCGCCCTCCCACCTGACGCCAGCACCCATTTCCACAGGAGGCTCCATTGCTGAAACGAATCGGCTGGCTGGCGGCGGCGTCATTGGTCTTTTGCGCCGGTACGGCACTGGCGCAGGAGGTCGGCAAGGTCGGCGTCGATTGGACTGGCAACGACATCATCGTGGAAGCGATCAAGGACCCGAAAGTCGAGGGCGTGACCTGCCACGTCTCCTATTTCGACCGCGGCGTGATCGACCGGCTGCGCAAGGGCAACTGGTTCGAGGACCCGTCCGACAGCGCCATTTCCTGCCAGCAGACCGGCCCGATCACCATCGGCGATATCGACCTGAGCGAGGGCGGCGAGGAGGTCTTCAAGCAGGGCATCAGCCTGATCTGGAAGAAGCAGGTGGTGAACCGCATCTACGACAAGGCCAACGACACGCTGATCTATCTGTCGCATTCGCGGCAGGTGCAGGACGGCTCGGCCAAGATGGCGCTGACCAGCGTGCCGCTCTACGGGCAGCAGGTGACGTGGACGAAGGGCAAGCCGCAGTAGGACGTGCCGGGCGATGAGGTGAGGTCGGAGTCGGCTTGCCGGCCTGCGCCTGTCATCGTAAAGCCCGCTCCATGGACCCGCATCTGCTTCTCAGGCAACCCGAGCCTCGCATCCATCCGACGGCGGAACTGAAGGGCTGCCGGCTCGGCCGCTATGCCGCCATCGGCGAGCGGGCCATCCTGCGCGAGGTGACGGTCGGGGATTTCTCCTATTTCGAACGGCACGCCGAGGCGGCGTACACCAGCATCGGCAAATTCTGCTCGATTGCCGCCAACACGCGCCTGAATGCGCTGGAGCATCCGGTCGAGCGTCTCACTACGCACAAGGTGAGCTATCGGCCGAACGAGTATTTTCGCGGGCTGGGTGTCGATTCAAGCTTTCTGGAGCGCCGCCGCGGCAGGCCGGTGACGATCGGCCATGACGTCTGGATCGGCCATGGTGCCGTCATCCTGCCGGGTGTGACGGTGGGCAATGGTGCCGTCATCGGTGCCAACGCAGTGGTCACGCGTGACGTGGCGGCCTTCGCCATCGTTGCCGGTGTGCCGGCGAAGCCGCTCAGGCAGCGTTTCCCGACGGAAATTGTCCGTCGCATCGAGGCGCTCGCCTGGTGGGACTGGCCGTTCGAGCAGCTTGCCGAGGCGATCCCCGACATGCAAAGCCTGTCGATAGAAGAATTCCTGGCGCGCTGGGAGGAGCGGGACTAGTTCCTCGATCCCAGCCGGAAACCGAGTCCTTCGGGCGAATCCTGACGGGTGGAAACGACATTCTCGATCCACAGGCGCGGCCACAGCCAGTTGCGGCAAAGAAAGACGATCAGCGCCGCGAGCAGCAGCAGGATCCACATGGCCGGGCCGGTGCGCAGGTCGGCGCCGCCGGTCAGCCAGCTGTCATGCTGGATGAGAAGCTCGGTGCGCCGCAGGAAGACCTTGAAGCCGAGCAGGCCGGCGTGCAGGCCGATGGAGCATGAGAGCGAACCGGTGACGAGGTACACGGTGCCCATCAGGAAGCCGAACAGGAACAGGCCGAACAGCAGCGGCAGATAATCAGGCTGGTTCACCGAACCGAGCAACGCGATGAGGTGCGACAAGGAAAAGATCACGGACGAGACGAGCAGCGCCGCCACCGTCACCGCCGGCGAAGCTTTCCAGCGCAGGTAGCGCAGGATGAAGGCGCGGAAGATCGTTTCCTCCGTCGTCGCCAGCACCACGACGACCAGCAGGGAAACGACGGTGCGCCACCATATCTTCGGCGTCAGGTTCTGCCAGGCCTCCTCGGACCACTGCACCTTCCCCGTCAGGCCGAGCACCAGATAGATGACGATCATCGTCGCCGTCGCGACCAGGAACATGGTCAGGAAGCCGCGCAGCATGCGGGGCCAGTCGCGCAGGTAGCCGCCGAACCAGGCCAGCGGATTGACGCCGCCGACGGCCACCGAGAACCAGACCAGCATGGGCAGGGCGATGAGGAAGACGATCATCTCACCCGGCCCCTTGCGGTCGGTGACCGAGATCGGCGCGCCGGCGAGGCGCAGGATCGCCTCCGCGACGACGATCGCCAGGGTGAAGCCGATCAGCAGGAGGGCAAGGTTTCTGTAGCGCGTCATACGGTTCGCCGCGAATGCAGTTGGGCGGCCTCGATATCCGCTTGGCGAAGGCCTGTCAAAGCGGGGAGCGATGTCGCAGCCGCGACTGTCTTTGGCATGTGCTTTCCCCGCTCGTTGCAGCGGCGCGGTAACCATTCCACTTAAGGTAAAGCATTAGCGTTAAGAATGTGAAAACTGGTTGCGTCGGATAAATTACTCAATTTTCGGTTGAAATACCGCAATCAGACGGGCAGTACAGAAAGCGGAGATACTTGCAAAGGACGGAAGGAAACATTGGCAATACAGGAGAGTAGTCATGAAGAAATACGCTTTTGCACTGACAGTCGCCGTTTGTTCCTTCTCGGCAGCGGGTGCCTATGCCGGTGGTTTCGGCCATAGGGGCAGCACCAACATGTTCCGTTCGGGAGGCAACACCGGCGTTTCGAGCGGGCTGATCAACATTTCACCGTCGATCGGCCTCGGCGATGTCACGGCGCTCAACAACGTGCTGAGCGGCAATGCCATCCTCAGCGGCAACACCGTGTCGGGCATCCTGAACGGTAACAACACCAATGTGCTGAGCGGCATCCTTGGTACGGTCGGAAACGCCGTGTCGCAGGGCAACCACTCCTACAAGCTGGGTCGCCGGCACTGAGCGCTCGTTCCGGGTGAACAGACCCGGATCGACGGGTAGGGGGCCGTGCAAGCCCCCTGCCTTTTCACGCCGTTGGGAAGTTCAGAGCTTCGCGCGCAGGCCGACGAACGTGTCGACGGTGCTTTCGCGGATATCGATGACGGTCTTGTAGGTCCGCGAGGCGTCCAGCCGCAGAACGAGCGACGTGGAAGGCGTCACCCGATAGGTCGCTTCGGCGTAGAAGCCACGGCTACGCTCCTTGTTCTCGAACAGCAGATTTTCCTTCACTTCGCAAAACAGGCCCGCCGCCAGGGCCCAATCCGGCCGTATCTGCAAGCCGCCTTCCAGTTCGGCGCGTTGCAGCCACGAGGCCAGCGGATCGTCGCTGTCGGCGCTCTCGTAACGGCCGAAATAGGTTCCTCGCAGGTTAAAGCCGTGGGGGAGTGGCTTGGCGAAGGTCAGTTGCCATGCCGGACGGACCCGGCGATAGAGCCCGTCCGCGGCGTCCAGCAGTTCGGCGCCAAGGGCGCCGCCGAGCGTCGTTCCGTCTGCAGCCGTGTAGGCTGCTTCCATGCGGGCGCCATATTGCTCGAACGACACGCCGATCGGCGGGGAGCCCAGCCGCTCGACCGTCGTCAGCAGCGCGGAGGCGGAAGCGCCAAGCGCGAGGCGGCCGAAGGTGTGCGTGATCCGAGCGGCAAGCTGGAACCTGTTGGTGTCGGGGTCGAGTCGGCTTTCGGGAAGCAGGCCGCGTTCGAAGCGCGTCGGTCCGGATCTTTCCAGGCTGTCGCCTGCTTCGAGGATCAGTGCCGTGGCGTTGCCGAGGTCGATACCGATTTGGCCATGGCCGCCGACGGCCTGCTTGAGCGTGCGCATGCCGAGTGTAACCGGCCCGATCGGGAGGTCGTCGCCGTCGCTGGTGACGCGGTAGCTCAGCGTGCCTTTCAGTTCCAGCCCCGTCTCCAGCCGCCGGAAAGCGGTGAGCGACAGGCCGAGCGTCCTGTCGTCCTCGATGGAGATGGTATCGTGGCGCGTCGCTTCGAAATCGGCGCCGAGGACCGCATTGGCGTCGGCCTCGCCGAACTCGTGCCGAAGCGAGCCGCGTAGCAGCGTGTACCAGTCACCCACGGCGCGATCACTGTCCAGCGCATTGGTGGTGTAGTGGCGCTCGAGCGAGCCGGTGAAGCGGGCAGGCGGTTCGGCGTCTGCCAAGGCGGGGCCGATCACCGAGCAGGAAAAGGCGAGGCCGATCGCTGTCAGGGGAAGGGCAGGCAGATGCTTCGTCTGAAGCCCCGATGCTGACCGTCCCGAACCCATCGTTCCTCTCCCGGGGGGGTATGAGCCCCTTCCGCCGTGCGGGGGTGGCGAGGCGGAAGGGGCCGGAGGTACCGCTCTTGGGCGGAAGGAGCAGGCTTCTTGCCTGCGAGATCACTCTCGCATATCGCCTTTAAGGCGCAGGTTGTATTGGATACATTTTTTGGTTGTATCGAGTTGTATCTTCGGCGGGGGAACCGGATGCCGGCTCTGCGTGTTCTTGGCGAGGCCGAGGATATCCATGATCGAGAGAACGTTTACCCGCATCGCCAATCAGGTCGCGCATCTCGCCGGTTTGCCCGTCACCTTTGCCTGCTGCTGCCTGATCGTGCTGGTATGGGCGATGAGCGGACCGGTGTTCGGCTTTTCCGACACCTGGCAGCTCATCATCAACACCGGCACCACCATCGTCACCTTCCTGATGGTGTTCCTGATCCAGAACACCCAGAACCGCGACGGCGCCGCCATGCAGGCCAAGCTGGACGAATTGATCCGTGTCAGCAAAGGCCACAACCACTTCATCGGCATCGAGCACCTGACCGAGAGCGAGGTCGAGGACATCCGCCGGACCTGCGAGAATGCCGTGAAGCGGCACGAAAAGCAGGTGGCGAAAGAGACCGCGCACGAGGTGCTGAAGGAGGAAGGCAAGTCCGGCAAACGGACCCGCGCCTGAAACGCCCCTACAGCCGCCGGGTTGACCGTGAAGGCGGGGCTGACCATTGTTCCCCATGTGAGGTGACGATGACGGACTGGCTGGCGATCCTGGAAGAACAGACCGCGACGGGCGAGACGATGGCCCGTGAAGTTCCCGACATGCTGGGCAATCCCGATATCAGCGAACGGCAGGTCCGCACGCTGTTCTCGGCGCTGGAGACGCAGGCCGATTTCGCCGAGAAGCTGCGCATGGCGCTGGAAACGTCCGACCACGACTTTCCCGTCATCGAGGCCGCCGAGCGGCTGGAGGAGCGCTATGCCGACCTTGCCGCCGTCGTCGCCGAGAAGTTGAAAGCGATGCTCTGATCTGGCCGGTCGTCCATGTGATGGACGCTGCGGCGCCTATCCCAACTGGTTTTCGAACCGTCGGTCAGGAACCAGCCAGGTCGCGGCCACCGCCACGTAGCAGGCCAATCCCAGCCACGGGCTGACGAAGCTCAGAAGCACGCCCGCGACGCACAAGGCGAGGGAAAACTTGCCTTTGCGGTCGTTTCCCAAGGCTTTGGCGAAAGCGGTGTCTTCGGCGTGCAGCCGGTGCAGCTGCGTTGCCAGCATCCAGTAGGCGGCGGCGCAGCATGTGAGGTCGATGCCATAGATGGCGACGGGCGCGGGCGCGAAATGGTTCTCGCCCATAAAGGCGGTGGAAACGGGCATCAGCGAAAGCCAGAACAGCAGGTGCAGGTTGGCCCACAGGACGCGGCCGTCGACCCGCTGCACCGCATGGAACATGTTGTGCAGATTGTTCCAGTAGATGCCGACGAATATGAAGGACAGGACATAGCTGGAAAAGACCGGCCACAGCGGCAGCAGGGCCGAAAAGTCCTCACCGTGCGGAACCTTCAGTTCCAGCACCATGATGGTGATGATGATGGCGACGACGCCATCGGTGAAGGCTTCGACCCGTCCCTTGCCCATCCTGCCCTTCGCGGCGCCTTGTCAGCCCGGCTGCATTCAGGCGCCGCGGCCGTTCTGCGCCACGGTCGTGGCGGGCGCCTTGCGGCCGCGCGAGCCGGGCACGACGACGAGTTGCTTGATGTGGCCCCGCTTGAAGGCGTTCAGGAACTTGTCGTAGTTCTTGAAGGCGACGCAGCCATGCGATTCCGCCCGGCCGCCGCGCAGCAGGTAGGAATGGGCGAGGATGCCGCTGCGGCCGAACTCGACCTTGCCGTCCGTCGGCGTCATGCGCAGTGCCTGGACGCCGTGGAAGAGCGATTCACGCATCGACAGGTTGTAGGTGTCGGGCGGCGTCGGGCCGCGCATCTTCTGATTGGCGTAGCGCGGGTTGTCGGCCATCTTGCCGATGCCCGAATGCGCCTCCAGCACCGAGCCGTCCGGCATGTAGACCTTGGCGGCGCTGATGTCGTAGATGGCGACGCCGGCGCGCGGGCGCTTCGGCTTGGGCGAGAACAGGTTGGAGAAGGCGCCGGCCAGCCCGCCGCGCTCAGTCGGGTTGTCGGGCTTGGCGAAGGCCAGCATCTGCTGCGACTTGCTGCGCTTGGCCGGTTTCGTATCCTCAGCCTGCCTCGTGTCGGCGGGCTTTGTGTCTTTTTCAGCGACGGCCCGTTCAGGCGCCTGCGCCTCAGGCTTGGCGATCCGGGGGCGGGCCAGCGGCGGGGCGATGCTGTCCGGCAGTTCGCTGAACAACGGCCTGTCCTCGCCCGTATCGGCCTGCAGCGCGTCGTCCTGCGGCGCCACCAGCACCGCGTCGAAGGCCATGGAGGCGGCCGACGCCGGTGAAGGATCGGCATAGGCGAGCTGGATCTCGGACGAACCGGAGAGCGCCAGCGCGAGGCGCGAGGCGCGTACGGTTTCGGCCGGACCGGGGCCGAAGCGGTTGGACACCGGTGCTGTGTGACCGTTTTCCGCCACCGCATGGGCAGCCTCGAAGCGCTCGCGCGCCGGCGGGGTGTGCGCCGCCTTGGCGCGCGACAGGCCGGCGCCGGCGAACAGTTTCGCCAGCTTCTTCGGCGACAGGTCGGCGGCGGAGGCGACCTTTTCGAAACGCTCGTTCAGCGTGCGGCGGGGGAAGATCGAGACGTTCACGGCGGCAGCCGACGCCACCTGGACCGGCGCGACGCGCCCGGCCTTGCCTTGCTGCACGGCGGCGCCGTTCTGCGCGACGATGGCGCCGGGCGGCAGGTGCGGCATGAACGAGGTGGCGGAAGCGACCGGCGCCGTCGCCGTATAGGCGCTGGACAGCGTGGTCAGCGACCACAGGGCGAGGCCTGCAATCGCGCCGGGCACGGCGACCCAGCGCAGCAGCGCCTCGGGCTTGATGAAGGAACGGCCGGTGCGGCCGGAGGGCTCACGGTGAGCGGTGTCGATACGCAAGAACGCCATGCCAAACCAATCTTTTCTCAATCGGCCTTCCAGCCTGCGACGCTTGCCGCTGCGAATGTCAGGAACGACCCCTCAGCGCGCCCCCGCGCCCGTCGTTATGTTGCCGATTGACTTTCAAGATGGACAAAGATGGTTAACCAACCCTTTGCCGGTCCCCTTCATTTTTTGGCATGTGCCCGTGCGGGCGTTGCCGCCTCCTCGATCGGAAAACGGCAAAATCACCGTTTCCTGAGGTTCTGCTGCCCGGTTTTGCCGGGAAAGTCAAGGAAATGCAAGTTCTTGCGCGCTCCCGTCGCAGAAGATCGTTAAAGCCTGAACAGATGAGGCAAGATGCGGGCGGGCAAAACCTGCCGCCGCCACGCCCGGATTTTCGTCCGTCTGGCCATTGTCAGGGAGCGGACCTCGGTGAGTTGAGGTCGGGAAGACGGCGGTCGTCGGAACGCTGCCGAATGTTTAGTAACTGCGATCCGAAGACCGCCGCCCGGCGATTTCCGTTCCCGTCCGTTCCGCTTCACCGCAGCTCACGGTGCCGGCATTGGCGCCGACACCGGCCGATGGCTTGCAGCGCTCGTCCAGCGCACACGGGCCGTAATACCCGTAGGGGAACCCTTGGACGGAACCTCCCCGGGTGGTTGCTTACGTTGAGCAACCACCGGAGGCGCCGGTTCCTCCCCACACGTCCACCGTCGCGACCGGTGTTCCCATGGAAGGAACTGCCGGCGAGTATGAAGCGGGTCCGAAGGACGGGGATAGATTTCGGGAAAATTATTTGCAGGAGGGGATGCGCCGCCGACGCTCCTCTCCCTGAATACGGGGAGAGGAGACAGTTTCGACGCCGACGCTTCAACCGCGCCGCGCGGCATCGATGGCGGCGACGTCGATCTTCTGCATCGTCATCATCGCATCGAAGGCGCGTTTGGCCTCGGCGCCGCCGGCGGCCATGGCGTCCGTCAGCGTGCGCGGCGTGATCTGCCAGTTGAGGCCCCAGCGGTCCTTGCACCAGCCGCACTGGCTTTCCCTGCCGCCATTGCCGACGATGGCGTTCCAGTAGCGGTCGGTTTCTTCCTGATCGTCGGTGGCGATCTGGAAGGAGAAGGATTCGCTCTGCGGGAACTGCGGCCCGCCGTTGAGGCCGATGCAGGGAATGCCGCAGACGGTGAACTCGACCACCAGCACGTCGCCTTCCTTGTTGCCCGGATTGTCGCTGGGCGAGCGCCAGATCGAACCGACTTCCGAGTCCGGGAAGACGCTGGCATAAAACCGCGCCGCGGCCTCGGCGTCCTTGTCGTACCACAGGCATATCTGGTTTTTCGGGGCAGGCATGGGCGGAACTCCTTCCTATTCAAACTGCGCGTCTTGAACGACGGCCATGCATAGGACGTTCCGGGAAAAGGGAAGCCGACAGGATAGGGTGGGAAAATTGGCCGCCCTTCCTTCTCCCTATGTGGGAGAAGGTGGCCTCGCGAAGCGAGGTCGGATGAGGGGTGGTGCGCCCCCCGGCAAGGTAGGCGCTGCTCCTCGCTGTCCTGCCGGACCTCTCTCTCCTCGTAAACGGGGCAAGAGGGGACTTCGGCGCTGGAGCCTCCCTTCGCGCACCGCGTCGAGCGGATCGCCAAAGAGGAATAACGGCCCGACACGGTGCTCAGGTTGGCAAAATTCTACGATACCACGCCGGAAGCTAAATGAACTTCCAGACCATGTGTGACTCGCGGCCAAGCCAACTGCGCAAGAAGGCGAGATCGGCCAGATTAGGGTGATGGGGAAAGTCTAGATTTGACTATTTTCGTCTCATCATTTTTGAGTTTTCGGCCGGCCTTCACAAATTCGCCCACCGTGCGATCCCTTAGATTCATCAGTGTCTTTAACTGAGAGAGTTTCTCGAAACTCCACCTTGAGTTAAACAGGAGGGAAGTGATTTGCGTTAGGGATATAGCGGCGTTCTGCCCAGGCTCTTCCAAACCAGCATTGCTTGCGCCTGCTAATAAGACCCCACTACTTGTGCCCAATGACCCCAATCGAAATTTTAACGCCTTAGGACTGGCATGCACGTTGTAGCTCGCCATTTTATAAAATGAACGAATTAACGATTTCCCGGCTAATCTCTCAAGGTCTGCAAACGTAGGTCTAGGATTTTTAAGTCTATCTGCCATCCATCCATATTGCGATCCAAACTCTTTCCCGTATCGGTCAATGACATCATCAAACAGTTGATTAATATACTTAATTTCCCTTTCTGGTATCGTCTGAAATCCTAATTCCTTGTGTGATCTGAGGTATTCATCCTGCGCGCGTTTGGATTCAACGATCTCATGCTGAAGATAGCGTTCGGACAGTTCTGAATCGTTTGACCATATTATTTGGCTTACAACAGAAATTTCGTGAAGTGTACGCCAACGTGCAAACGCTCCGTCCGCATATCCATTTTCCAATAGCGACAGAATTTCTCTTGTAACTTGGCAAGACCGAGCATGTAGTTGAATTAACAGGCTGTTCTTTAAACCGGTTTTTTTTGACCGAGATCTCATCGCACTTTTAGAATAAGATTCGCCGATCTCAACAGAGCACTCAAGCAATACTTCTAAAAGATCGATAGCGTGGCCCCATCTAATTTTAAGGTTTTTCCTGAAACGCCAGAATTCTGACCGTCTATAATTTAGCGATTCGGGCGCTTCCTTAAGTATTCGTGTTACTTGTAACTTTGAGGACTTATCTGTCAAATTTAGAATAATATCAGGAATCTTCTCCACCATCTGATTTAATGAATCAATTACATCTTTCTGATCATCTTCACTAAATTCAATTTCCAAATTATCGTTGTCATCATCAAGGGTAATTTTATCGTCGTCAGAGTTTAATAGTCGAGAAGAAATTTTTATTAAGTCTGCATCCGTGTATCTTGATGCGTTTTCGCCAAGCTTTTCTTTCAATTTTTTGGAAATTATATTTAATGGTATTTCCTTGATAGTTTTTTCCAATAGCCTATCGATTTTTTCGGTCACGTCACACCCCCGTCACAAACCCATCCAGCACCTTCTTCTGCCCGGCGCGGTCGAAATCGATCGTGAGCTTGTTGCCTTCGATGGCGGCGATGTTGCCGTTGCCGAATTTCTGGTGGAAGACGCGGTCGCCCACGGCGAAGGGTGAGGGGGTGTCGGCTACCGATTTCGCCACCAGTTCGCCGTCGATGACGCGGCCCTTCACCGAGCCTCTGCCGGCGCCGTAGCCGGAATCCACCTCGCCGTAGCCGATGCGCTCGACCTGGTGGCCGCTGCGGGTGCCCCAGTTGCGGCTCGTCGCCTCGGTGCGGTTCTGCTGCGCGCGCTGCCAGCCGGGGGTGGCGTAGGTGTTGGAGAAGGCGCCGCCGCCGGAGCCGGATTGATCCCCGCGCGCGGTGCGGGCGCCGGAGGGCGAGCCGACGCTGTCGAAGCGCGAGGCTCCGTAGGGGTTCTGGCGGCCGGCGGAAAAACCGCCGCGTCCCGAGGCGAAGCTTGAGCCGCCATAGGGGTTGCCGTAGCCACCGTAGCTGTTGCCGCCCTCGGCGACCTCGACATGCGCTTCCGGCAGTTCGTCGAGGAAGCGCGACGGGATGGTCGACTGCCACAGGCCGTGGATGCGGCGGTTGGAGACGAACCACAGGTGCAGGTTCTTCTTGGCGCGGGTGAGGCCGACATAGGCGAGCCGGCGCTCCTCCTCCAGCCCGGAGCGGCCGCCTTCGTCCAGCGCGCGCTGGTGCGGGAACAGCCCTTCCTCCCAGCCGGGGAGAAAAACCGTCTCGAACTCCAGCCCCTTGGCCGAATGCAGCGTCATGATGGAGACGGCGTCCATGCCCTCGTTCTGCTCGGCGTCCATCACCAGCGCGACGTGCTCGAGGAAGGAGCGCAGCGATTCGTACTCCTCCATGGAGCGGATGAGTTCCTTCAGGTTCTCCAGCCGGCCGGGCGCCTCGGCGCTGCGGTCGTTCTTCCACATGTCGGTGTAGCCGCTTTCCTCCAAAATCGTCTCGGCGAGCTCGGCATGCGGGGTGGTGTCGATCAGGCTTTGCCAGCGGGCGAAGTTGGCGGTGACTTCCCGCAGCGACGAGCGTTGTGCCGGCTTCAGTTCGTCGGATTCGGCAAGGTTGGCGGCCGCCTCCAGCATCGGTACGCCCAGCGCGCGGGCCGTGGCGTGGATCTGGCTGGTGGCGGAATCGCCTAGCTTTCGTTTCGGCACGTTGACGATGCGCTCGAAGGCGAGGTCGTCGGCGCCTTGCGCGACGACGCGCAGGTAGGCCAGCGCGTCGCGAATTTCCTGCCGTTCGTAGAAGCGCGGGCCGCCGATGACGCGGTAGTTCAGACCGATCTCGATGAAGCGGTCCTCGAAGGAGCGCATCTGGAACGACGCGCGCACGAGGATGGCCATGTCGTTCAGGAGATGACCCTTGCGCTGGAGGGATTCGATCTCCTCGCCGACGGCACGCGCTTCCTCATCGGAATCCCACGCGGCGTGGACGTTGACCTTGGCGTCGTCGGCGTCGGGCCGGTCTGTGAACAGCGTCTTGCCCAGCCGCCCCTCGTTGTGGGCGATGAGGTGGGAGGCGGCACCGAGGATATGGGCGGTGGAGCGGTAGTTGCGCTCGAGGCGGATGACGGTGGCGCCGGGAAAATCCTTCTCGAAGCGCAGGATGTTGTCCACCTCCGCGCCGCGCCAGCCGTAGATCGACTGGTCGTCGTCGCCCACACAACAGATATTCACGCTCACGCTGTCGCCGCTTCGCGGCTCGCTCCGCGAGGGCGCGCCATCAGGCGCGACGGCCGGTCGGCCTTGCGGACTTTCAGTCCGATCGGCGCCGCTCAGCCGGCGGTGGCCGCCTTGGCCTTGGGCTGTGATCGTTGCGTCTTCGCCATAGTGTCCGGCTTCTATTCGTTGGTCCGGGTTTACATGATATTTCGCCGACGGAATGTTGCCGCCGGGACGTCCGGGCCTTGGCTCTTGGGGCGCTTGTGGTGCTTTCGGCCGCTGCGCCAGCAGGCGCAGCCACATATATTGCGCGGTGTTGGTGTCCTGGTATTCGTCAACCAGTATGTATTTGAATTTTCTATGATATTCGGCCAGTACGTCGTGATGCTGGCGGAAGATGCGGATGGGGTGCAGCAGAAGGTCGCCGAAGTCGCAGGCGTTCAGCGTCTTCAGCCGCTCCTGGTAGGCGGCATAGAGCTCGCGGCCCTTGCCGTTGGCGAAGGCACGGGCATCGCCCTCGGGGATTTCGGTCGGACCGAGGCCCTTGTTCTTCCAGCCGTCGATCATCTGGGCGAACTGCTTGGGCGGCCAGCGCTTGTCGTCGATGCCGTCGGCCTGGATCAGCTGGCGGATCAGGCGGGTGACGTCGTCGGTGTCGAGGATGGTGAAGTCGGAGCGCAGGCCGGCGAGTTCGGCGTGCCGACGTAGCAGTTTCACGCCGATCGAGTGGAAGGTGCCGAGCCACGGCATGCCCTCGATCGCCTCGCCGACCAGAGTACCGATCCTGAGCTTCATTTCCCGCGCGGCCTTGTTGGTGAAGGTGACGGCGAGGATCTGGCTCGGCCATGCCCGGCCGGTGGCGAGGATGTGGGCGATGCGGGTGGTGAGCACGCGCGTCTTGCCGGTGCCGGCGCCGGCCAGCACCAGGACGGGGCCCTCGGTCGTCTCGACCGCCAGCCGCTGCTCGGGGTTCAGGCCCTTCAGGTAGTCGGGCGGACCGTTCTGTCCCTGGCGGGCGGCCATGGCGCGCGCGGCGATGCCCGAACCGCCACTGGAGGCGCCGGCGGCAGGCGCGGCGGGGCGCGAGGGCACGCCGTGCTGTGCGTCGTCCTCGTCGAAGAAGGGCATATCGTCGGGAAAGCCTGGCATTTGACCCCGAATGTAGTGATTCGCCCCCGAAAGGCCAGTGTTGTCGCCGTTTTGTTCCGCCGCAAGCGGCAATGCCTGAATTCGGTTCCGGTCGTCGCCGGCCCAATGCCGAGGCTGCCGCGTGGCCGGCGCGGCAGCCCCGGTCCGGACCGGGCGGCCTATTTGCCGGCGGCGCCTTCCTTCTTCCTGCGGCGCGCTTCCGCCACGGCTTCGGTCAGCTGCTCGTGGTCGAGGCCGCCGAAGACGATGAAGGATTCCACCAGCCATGACGGCGTGCCTTGCAGGCCGATGGTTTCGGCCTGCTGGCTGGTGCGTGCCAGGAGCCTGTCGATGTCGGCCTTGTGCGCCTTGGCGTCATGATCGAGCCGCGCCATGTCGAGGCCTGCCTTTTGCAGCGCGGCGCGCACCTCCTTGTCGCGCTGGAAGCGCCGGGGGGAGGTCATCAGCGCGTCGTGCGCGGCTTCATAGCCGCCGGCCTGCCACTTGGCCGCGAGCGCCATGCGCGCGGCGTATTCGGAAACCGGGCCGAAGACAGGCCAGTCCTTGTAGACGATGCGGACCTTGCCGTCGCTTTTCAAGAGCTTCTTCAGTTCCGGATGGCTCTTGCGGCAATAGGGGCAGTTGTAGTCCATGAACTCCGCGATGGTGATGTCGGCGTTCTTCGGGCCGATGGAGGGCATGTCGGGATCGTTGAGGACCTGCTCCGGCGTCAGGTCTTCCTGCGACAGGGCAGGGCCGGCTTGCAGCAGCAGGGCGCCTGCCGCCAGTGTGGAGGCGCCGAGCAGGAAGCGCCGGCGGCCGATCGGGATTTCGTTGTGCATGGTGATGACCTCTGGAGCGGCATGGCCGCCCTGATGGGAAAGGGTGCGCGGAGCGGCTGTTGGCTTCGCGGTATTGAAATTCAGGCGAAACCGGCGGACCGGGGAGGCCTGAACTCGGCCTCGCGCGCGGCGACCTTCATGGCACGGGCTTCCGTCGCCTCGACGCAATGCCGGCCGGCAGGCGCATGTTTCGCCACGCCTTGCGGCAGTCCAAGCTGCGGAAAGCAGGACACGTTGGCTGTCCTCACGGCGCTGTAGCAGGGCTTGAAAGCGGGCTTGCCGATGGCGGCAGCCGATGCCTCGACCGTGACATCCGGGCGCGGCGCGGGCAGGGACGAGGCCAGAGCCCATGACGGCCACATGCCGGCGGCGATCGCCACCAGCAGGAATCCCAACGCCGTCAAAGTCACGCAAAGCCGCATCGGCTTCATTCTAGCCGGCCGCTGTAGGGGATCATACCCCCTGACGGGATTTTGATCCGCGACCGCGCCGATTGCCTTGGCTCGCCGTCTCGCGATAGGTTGCCGGTCCGACTCCGGGCAATACCCACTCCAGGGCAAGACTGGCGCCAAGAATGCTCCGCTGGTTCGTGACGATCCTTCTTTTCGCCGCGTCGGCGGTGGCCCATGCCGAAACGCGGGGCGTGCGCACGCTGGTGCCGGCGCCGGCGCTCGGCAAGCCGTTCTCGGCCTCGCATGCGCTGGTCATCGGTATCGACGGCTACGACCACGGCTGGAAGCCGCTCGGCATGGCGGCCGAGGATGCGCGGCAGGTGGCGGCATCGCTGAAGGAGAGCGGCTTCGACGACGTCGACCTGAAGCTCGACCTCGGCGAGGCGGAACTGGAGCGCACCATCAAGGCCTTCATCTACGGCAAGGGCGCCGATCCCGACGCGCGGCTTTTGATCTGGTTCGCCGGCCACGGCCACACGATCGGCGGCGAGGGCTATCTGGTGCCGAAGGATGCGCCGCTGCCGGGCGAGACGCCGGCCAGCGAGGCGGCCTTCCAGGCATCCGCCATGCCGCTTGCCGCTTTCGGGCGCTATATGAACGAGGTGAAGGCGAGGCACGTCATCGCCGTCTTCGATTCCTGCTTTTCCGGTTCCGTCTTCAACGCCAGCCGCGCCAGCGTGCCGGCCGCCGTTTCCAAGGCGACGACGCAGCTTGCGCGCCAGTTCATCGCCTCGGGAAGCGCGGGCGAAGTGGCGCTGGACGACGGCAGCTTCCGCCAGGCCTTCATCGCGGCGCTGACCGGCAAGGATCGCCGGGCGCTGAGCTCCGACGGCTACCTGACCGGCTCGCGGCTCGGCGCCTACCTCGCCGAGGAGATCAGCCGCAAGACCGGCGGGCGGCAAAACCCGATATATTCGACCTCCAACGTCGTCGGGCTGGATCGCGGCGACTTCGTCTTTCCCGTCAGCTTCGCTTCGGAGGAGGGACCGGCCGAGATCGCCGCGCCTGTTGGACTTTCGCCGCTCGAACCTGCCGTGGCGGAAGACGTGCCGGAACTGCGCATCGAGCCGGTGCAGGTGGCGCGCGACAATCCCGAAGCGGGCCTGATCGCCGACAAGCTGGCTCGCAATCTCGTCGAATACTACGTCAACAACAGGCTCTACGTGTCCAGCGAACTGACCGGCCGCGAGCCGGCAAGGCCGCCGACGCACCGCCTGCACACGAAGGTGACGGCTCTCGGCGACAGCGTGCAGGTGGATATCGACCTGGCCGGGCGCGACGGCAAGACGGTTTCGACAGCCAGCTTCGGCGGCGAGCGTGCCTTTTACGTGCACAACTACAAATTCCTGCCGCAGATCGTGCAATACATGCTCGACGTGTCGCTGAGGACGCTGGAACCGCTGCACTCGGCCAACCGGCCGACCGAGGTGGGCGAGGCCTACGCCTTCTTCCTCGCGGCGCGGCAGAAGGCGTCGCGCCGGCAATTCGAGGATGCGGCCGCACTGCTCGACAAGGCGATCGAGACCGACCCGGATTTCGCCTCCGCCTATGCCGCGCGCGGTCAGATCGCGGTGCGGCTGGGGGCCGGCGCCGACGAGGTGGACGGGTATCTGAAGGAGGCGGCGGCCATCGACGCCGACTATCCCTCGCTCAACCTGTTCGACGAGCAGCAGATGGGCGACCCGGTGCCGGCACTGCGCGCGGCCGGCGCGAACGCGCCGTGGAGCGTGCTTTCGCCCGGCCTCGAATTCCGCCGCATCGAGGCCGAGGACTACGGCGTCACCGTGCTTGCCTGGCGCTTCGACGAAGCGTCCGTCGCCTTCGACGTGGCGAGAGCCTCCACCGTGCATGGCGAGACGGTGGAGGAACTGCGCGAGCGAACCGGCGCGCTGCTCGCCATCAACGCCAGTTTCTTCGACCTCGACATGGAGTCGCGGCTTTCGCCGGTCGGCATGCTGGTCGTCGGCGGGCGCGAGATCAACGCCTTCGACGCGGCCAAGGCGAAGAATCCGCTGACCGGCATCCTCTACCGCCGCGGCGGCAGGCTCGGCATCATGCCGGCCTCCCAGTACCGGCCGGACGAGCGTTTCGAGGCTGCGGTGCAGACCGGGCCGCTGGTGGTCGATCCGGGCGGCAAGAACGGCATCTACCGTAACAATTTCGACCGCCAGAACCGCAGCGTCGTCTGCATCCAGGGCGACGGACGACCGGTGATCGTACAGGTGTCCGGGGGCCTGAGCCTCTACGAGGTGGGCGAGATGCTGTCTTCGCCCGACGCCGGCGGCGGCCTCGGTTGCGAGCGGGCGATCAACCTCGACGGCGGGCCGTCCAGCCAGATCTCGGTTCTGGCCGGCGGCATCGGCCTGGAGGTGACCGGCCTGTGGAAGGTGCCCAACAGCCTGCTTCTGACGGCACGGTGAGCGAAGGGCGGTGCCTCGCGCATCGGGCGGCGCCACGCTTGACAGAGCCAGCCGAGGGGAAAAAGCTGCGCTGGACAGGAACGGAAACAGCGGGCGGGCATTGATAGCCCATCCGCACCGCCGCATCCGCAGCAAAGGAGGCTCATCTTGGCCATCCTCGTCACCACCCTCATCCTCGCCCTCATCGGACTTTATCTCGGCATCGGCGGCGGCTGGCTGATCGCGCTGGGCGGAAGCTGGTATTACCTGATCGCCGGCCTTACCTTCCTCGTCACCGCGTTTCTGGTGTGGCGGCGCAGCACGACGGCGCTCTGGCTCTATGCCGGCATCATCATCGCCACCATCGTCTGGGCGATCTGGGAAGCGGGTTTCGACTGGTGGTCGCTCGGGCCGCGCGGCGGCGTCATCGTGCTGGTCGGCCTGTGGCTTTTGACACCGTGGGTGCGCGGCAAGCTAACCGGCCGCGACGGCCGCGCGCCGCTGATCTTCGCCGTGCTCGCCTCCATCGCCGTCGCCGGCTATTCCATGTCGGCCGACCCTTACGACCTTGCCGGTTCGCTGCCGACCGAGAAGGCGGCCGAGACGCCGAACCTCGGCGGCGATGCGCCGCCCGGCGAATGGCATTTCTACGGCCGTACCCAATTCGGCCAGCGCTACTCGCCGCTGGACCAGATCACGGTCGACAACGTCGCCAAGCTGGAGCCGGCCTGGACATACCGCACCGGCGACCTGCGCCGGCCCGACGACGTGACGGAGACGACCTATCAGGTCACGCCGTTGAAGGTGGGCGACACGCTTTACCTCTGCACGCCGCACAACCTCGCCATCGCGCTCGACGCCGCCACCGGCAAGGAAAAATGGCGCTTCGACGCCAAGGTCGGCATGGAGGCGGCGCGCCAACACCAGACCTGCCGCGGCGTCGCCTATTACCATGACGCCAAGGTGGCCGCCGGCCAGCCTTGCGCCGAGCGCGTCTACCTGCCGACCTCGGATGCGCGCCTCATCGCGCTCGATGCCGCGAACGGGCAGGTGTGCCCGGGTTTCGCCGAGAACGGCACGCTGAACCTGATGACCAACATGCCCTATCCGAAGGCGGGTTACTACTATTCGACCTCGGCGCCGCTGATCGCCGGCGGCAAGATCATCGTCGGCGGGGCGGTCAACGACAACTATTCGACCGAGGAGCCGTCCGGTGTCATCCGCGCCTTCGACGTCGAGACGGGGCAACTCGTCTGGAACTGGGATTCCGGCAATCCGGACGAAACGGCGCCGCTGCCGGCGGGGCAGGAATACACCCACAACTCGCCCAACATGTGGTCGACGGCGAGTGCCGACGAGAAGCTCGGGCTGGTCTACATCCCGCTCGGCAACCAGACGCCGGACCAGCTCGGCATGGGCCGCAGCGAGAATGTCGAGAAATTCTCCTCCTCCATCGTCGCGCTGGATTTGAACACCGGCAAGCTGCGCTGGGTGCGCCAGACGGTGCACCACGATCTCTGGGACATGGATGTGCCGGCACAGCCCTCGCTGGTCGACATCACCACCGACAACGGCGTGGTGCCGGCGCTGGTCGGGCCGACCAAGCAGGGCGACATCTACGTGCTGAACCGCGAGACCGGCGAGCCGATCGTGCCGGTGAAGGAAGTGCCCGCACCCGGCGGGACGATCCCGGAAGACCACGCTTCGCCGACGCAGCCGGAATCGGCGCTCTCCTTCAACCCGAAGCCGCTGACGGGCGCGAACATGTGGGGCATCACCATGTTCGACCAACTCGCCTGCCGCATCGAGTTCCGCGGCCTGCGCTACGAGGGCCGCTACACGCCGCCTTCCTTGCAGGGCACGCTGGTCTATCCCGGCAATTTCGGCACCTTCAACTGGGGCGGCGTGGCGGTCGACCCGGTCCGGCAGGTGCTGTTCGGCATGCCGACCTA
>JBQCHN010000074.1:0-2551 GCA_051954615.1 Mesorhizobium sp.
CTGCGCGTCAAGGAAAGCGACCGGCTTGCCGCCGTTGCCAGCGGCCTGAAGCTCAACGGCGTCGATTGCACGGAAGGCGAGGCCTCGCTTGCCGTGCGCGGCATCCCTGGCGGCAAGGGGCTGGGCGGTGCCGGCAAAGGCGATGCGGTCGAGACCCATCTGGACCATCGCATCGCCATGAGTTTCCTGGTCATGGGCCTGGCGGCGCAGAAGCCAGTCACGGTAGATGACGCCACCATGATCGCCACATCGTTCCCCGAATTCATGGGGCTGATGAAGAACCTTGGCGCAGAGATCGAACAGGAGGACTGACATGGCTGATACGAAGGTCGCGATGATCGTCGGCGGCGGCTCGGGCATGGGCGCGGCCGCGGCGCGCAAGCTGGCGGCAGACGGCTTTGCCGTCGCGGTGCTGTCGTCTTCCGGCAAGGGCGAGGCGCTCGGCAAGGAACTCGGCGGCATCGGCTTCACCGGCTCGAACCAGTCGAACGAGGACCTCAAGCGCTTCGTCGATCTGACCATGGAAAAATGGGGCCGCGTTGATGCGCTGGTCAACGGCGCCGGCCACGGGCCGCGCGCGCCGCTTCTCGAGATCACCGACGAACAGTGGCACACCGGCTTCGACACCTATTTCATGAACGTCGCGCGCGCCACGCGCCTCGTCGCGCCGATCATGGTCGCCCAGAAGAAGGGCGCCATCGTCAACATCTCGACCGCCTGGGTGGACGAACCGACGGCGCTGTTCCCGACTTCGGCCGTGGCACGGGCGGGGCTCGCCGCCTATACGAAGCTGTTCGCCAACCAGTACGCGGCCGACAATGTGCGCATGAACAACGTGCTGCCGGGCTGGATCGATTCGCTGCCCGCACTCGACGAACGCCGCGACAGCGTGCCGATGCAGCGCTACGGCACCAGCGAAGAGATCGCCGCGACCATCGCCTTCCTGGCATCCGACGGCGCCGCCTACATCACCGGTCAGAACCTGCGGGTCGACGGCGGGCTGATGCGGTCGGTATGACCCGCCTCCTCATTGCCATCGACGGCCCGGCGGGCGCGGGCAAGGGAACACTCGCCAGGCGGCTGGCGGACTATTACCACCTGCCGCATCTCGACACCGGGCTGACCTATCGGGCCGTCGCGCATATGCTGATCGCCAAGGGGTGGCCGCTCGGCGACGCGCCGCACGCCATCGAGGCGGCGAAGCTGGTCGATCTTTCCGCGCTCGACCGCTCGGTGCTGTCGGCGCATGCGGTGGGCGAGGCGGCCTCCAAGGTCGCGGTCATTCCCGAGGTCCGCAAGATCCTGGTCGACAAGCAGCGGGCCTTCGCCGCGCAACCCGGCGGCGCCGTTCTCGACGGCCGCGACATCGGCACGGTGGTGTGTCCGGACGCGGGTGTAAAACTCTACGTCACGGCGAGCGCCGAGGTGCGGGCGCGGCGGCGGCTGGCCGAGATCGAGGCCAAGGACGGGTCCGGCGATTTCGCCACTATCCTCGCCGACATCGAGCGGCGCGACGAGCGCGACATGGGACGCGCCGACTCGCCGCTGAAACCCGCCGCCGACGCGCACTTGCTCGATACGTCGGAAATGGATATAGAGGCCGCGTTCCGCGCCGCGCGCGCCATCGTGGACGATACGCTCGCCAAACGGGACACCGCCTGATCGGCTTTTTTGCTTCACGCCGTTGGTGACGGCAGGCAGAATATCCATATCAGGTGAAACCAGCCTGCCAGCATTCTTCATGCGCCGAGTTTTTTGCCGCTTATGCGGCTGGGGCTTCCAAAGGAAGCCCGGAACGCCGGCAGGCCAACCGCAACGCTAACCCACGGCGCCCGCCTCCAAAGGAGGCTTTTCAGGAGACCATATGTCAGTAGCGAATCCCACTCGCGACGATTTCGCGAGCATGCTCGAAGAATCATTCTCGCCCGGCCATTCGGGCGAAGGCCAGGTCGTGCGCGGTCTCGTCACCGCGATCGAGAAGGACATGGCCATCATCGACGTCGGCCTCAAGGTCGAAGGCCGCGTGCCGCTGAAGGAATTCGGCGCCAAGGGCAAGGACGCCAAGGAAGGCGGCCTCAAGGTCGGCGACACCGTCGAAGTCTATGTCGAGCGCATCGAGAACGCGCTGGGCGAAGCCATGCTGTCGCGCGACAAGGCACGCCGCGAAGAGTCGTGGGTGCGCCTGGAGGAGAAGTTCTCCAAGGGCGAGCGCGTCGAAGGCGTCATCTTCAACCAGGTTAAGGGCGGCTTCACCGTCGATCTCGACGGCGCCGTGGCCTTCCTGCCGCGCAGCCAGGTCGACATCCGTCCGATCCGCGACGTCACCCCGCTGATGCACAACCCGCAGCCCTTCGAGATCCTCAAGATGGATCGTCGCCGCGGCAACATCGTGGTTTCGCGCCGCACGGTGCTCGAAGAGAGCCGCGCCGAGCAGCGCTCGGAGATCGTGCAGAACCTCGAAGAGGGCCAGGTGGTCGAGGGCGTGGTCAAGAACATCACCGACTACGGTGCGTTCGTCGACCTCGGCGGCATCGACGGCCTGCTGCACGTC
>JBQCHN010000075.1:0-3577 GCA_051954615.1 Mesorhizobium sp.
GAGGGCCGCATCGATCCCGTCGCCGACGCCGAGACCGTCGAGACCGAGCTGATGCTGGCGGACCTCGAAAGCCTCGACCGCCGTATCGTCCAGATACGCAAGCGCGCGCAGGGCAAGGACAAGGAAGCGACGGCCGCCCTGCCGATGATGGAAAAGGCGCTGGCGCTGCTGCAGGAAGGTAAGCCGACACGCGTGCTCCTGGACGGCATCGATCCCGAGGACCTGAAGGCGCTGCAAGGGCTGAACCTGCTCACCTCGCATCCCGTCCTTTATGTCTGCAACGTCGCCGAGGCGGACGCCGCCACCGGCAACGCCCACACCGAGGCGGTGGAAAAGATGGCCGCCGCTCAAGGGGCACGCACCGTCGTCATCTCGGCCGCCATCGAAGCCGAAGTCGCCCAGCTTCCCGACGACGAGGAACACGAATTCCTCGCCGCGATGGGGCTGGAGGAGCCGGGCCTGGATAGGCTGATCCGCGCCGGCTACGAGTTGCTGCATCTCATCACCTATTTCACCGCCGGGCCGAAGGAGACGCGCGCCTGGACGATCGAGAAAGGCACCAAGGCACCGCAGGCGGCCGGCGTCATCCATTCCGATTTCGAGCGCGGCTTCATTCGCGCCCAGACCATCGCCTATGACGACTTCGTCACGCTGGGCGGCGAAGTGGCGGCCAAGGAGGCCGGCAAGGCGCGCGACGAAGGCAAGGAATACGTCGTGCAGGACGGCGACGTGCTGCTGTTCAAGTTCAACACCTGATTTCGGCGCGCCTTCCTACGGATCGCTGCCGAAATACCGCGTCCTGATGTCTTCGATCGCGCCGCTTTCATGCGCGCCGATCAGTTCCACGGTCAGCGGACGCGTCAGCTCGCTCTGGCGAGCCAGTCCGAAAGCGTATTTGTCGGGTGCGAAGATCGGGCCGACAACCGTAACGGGCTGCTGCGGGTTGGTGTGAGCATAATACTCCAGCACCGGCGCATCGCCGAGGATCGCGTCGATCCGCCCGGAGACCAGCGCTTGCACGGCCTCTTCGATATGCTCGAAAGGGCGGGTGTCGAGGCCAGCCTGCCGCGCATAGTCATCCGACACGCTTCCGGGCTGCACCCCGACCGTGCGGCCGGGAAGGTCGGCCACGGTGTTGATCTGGTTCGCCAGCGACAGGGTCGTCATGACGCTGGTCACCGACGAGGTCAGGTAGGCCAGCACGGCAATGCCGCAGACGAGCCACAGCCCCTGCCAGAACCGGCCGGCCCAGCCGAACAGGTTCTTGCGCGCCGGCGACTTGCCAGACGTGGCGACGGACATGACCGTATAGAACCCTTCGGCAAGGCCGTCGCGCCAGCGGCGTGGAAAGTCCTTGTCGAAACGCCGGTCGAACAGCGTCACCAGGATGGTGGCGACGACGATGACCACGGCAATCCAGGCATATGCGCGCAGATGGCCGGATTCCCGGAGACCGGCGACAAGGTCCGAAAAGTCGCCGCCACCGTCTTCATCGACCATGATGCGCTGCCCTGCATCGAACCAGGGCTGGGTGAAGTCGATCTGCTCGGCGCGCTCGCGGGTGACGGTCATGTTCGTGACGGCAACGTCGACGGCTCCGGACGCGGTGGCCTTGACCAGTTCGCCGACATTGCTGAATTCGACATACCTGCTGTCGAGCTTGAGCTCGGAGGCCAGCCGCTCCCATAAATCGATCGCCATGCCCTGGAATGCCCCATTGGCCTTCATGACGAAGGGCGGATGGACGTAAACGCCGACGGTCAGCGGCTGGGTAGCGGGGGCACGGCCCGAAGCCGTGTCATCCTGGGCGCTGGCCGATCCCGCGCACACAGGGCTCGAAAGGGCGATGGCGATCAGCAGGAATGCACTGCGTAGGGTAGCGAAGTTCATAAATCTCGATTCCGGTCATGCGAAGTGGCAGTGCTACTGAAGCCTCCATCGCCGGCTTCGGCAAGTTCCAGCCTGGGCGGCGCGCGGACAGCGATCAAATTTACCGCTGCTCAACGATTGCCGGCGATCTTGCCGCGTATGGCAAAAGTGATTCCTTTCCCGATCCGCGCGCGACAAGACCTGATCCGATCGATGGTCGACGGTTTGGAGTGCATCCATGGCGCGGCCGCCAACCTGTTCTGGCGGCAGCGGATCGGCGAAATTGTCTCGGACATGAAAGCCAAGGGAATCGAAGTGGACGCCATCGGCCGGGCGATCCACGATTTGCAGCATGGCATCCACGCGGAATTGCAGAAGCGCGCCCTCGCCCAGGGGGCGGCAGGATAGCGCCGGTCGGCTTGCTACCGGGCGCCGGCCACGCTTGCTGCCCGATCGGCGACTTCCGCCGCGCCCATCTTCCGCCGTAATGGCGCTGCAATTGACCGCTCAAGGGACATCCAAGGAGAGGATCCGAGATATGAAAGCCAATCGATTGATCGTCGCGGTCCTCGCCGCCCTGACGCTGGCGGGCTGCGCCCAGACGGAATCGCAGCAGCGGGCTGGCACCGGCGCGCTGATCGGCGGCGCCGGCGGCGCGCTGGTCGGCCAGGCCATCGGCGGCAACACCGAAAGCACGCTGATCGGCGCCGCCGGCGGCGCGCTGCTGGGTGCCGTGGTCGGCTCGTCCACCGCCCCGAAGCGGCGCGGCGAGGAAATGTGCCGCTACCGCGACCGCCGTGGCCGCGAATACGTCGCCCCTTGCGACGACCGTTACTACAACGGCGACTACTGACCTGATACGCCGGAGGCACCCCGCCTCCGGCGCTCCTCGTCTTCGGCTACCAAATTTTTGGGCCAGCCCCGGCACCGTCTTGTTCCGGGCGCCGCCAGGGTTCATGGTGATCGTACAGTCTTGAACAGGATTGCACGGCATGCCGAAGACATGGAGCTATGACGATTTCGTCGAGGGCGCTTGCCTCGACATCGGCTCGAAGCACGTGACGTCCGAGGAGATCGTCGCCTTCGCCTCCGAATTCGACCCGCAGCCTATGCATCTGGACGAGGAGGCCGGGCGCGCCAGCATCCTCGGCGGCCTGTCTGCGTCCGGCTGGCATACCTGCGCCATGTTCATGCGCATGCTGTGCGACGCCTTCCTCCTGGATTCGACCTCGCAGGGGTCGCCGGGCATCGATTCCGTCAGATGGAAGAATCCCGTTCTGGCCGGCGATACGCTGAGCGGCCGGGTCACCATACGCGCCAAGCGCATGTCGAAATCCCGCCCCGGCCTCGGCTTCGTCAGCATGCGCAGCGAACTGGCCAACCAGCGCGATGAAACCGTGTTGGAACTGGAAAACACCGGCATGTTCCTGACACGGGAGGCGGCGGGTCAATGAGCCTGGACGATTTCTTCCGCATCGGCGTCACCGTGCCGATCGGCTCCCACAGGTTCGAGCCCGAGGCGATCGTCGCCTTCGCCGGCAAATACGACCCGCAACCGTTCCACCTTAGCGAGGAAACGGCAAAGGACAGCGTGTTCGGCAGGCTTTGCGCCTCCGGCTGGCACACGGCCGCCGCCTGGATGAAATGCAATCTCGCCGCCCGCATCGGGATGGGGCCGTGGGACGGCACCGGACCGGCGCCTGAATTC
>JBQCHN010000076.1:0-10461 GCA_051954615.1 Mesorhizobium sp.
GATGAACCCGCGCCAGACGGTCGGCACCATCATCGGCCGGCCGCTGGAATTCTATTTCGGCATCAAGGGCGCCGAACGCGACCGCCGCGTCACCCAGTTGCTCGACGAGATCGAGATGGGCAAGGGCTTCGCCGACCGCTATCCGGCGGAACTCTCCGGCGGGCAGAAGCAGCGCGTCTGCATCGCGCGCGCGCTGGCCGCCAAGCCGAAGCTCATCATCTGCGACGAGGTGACCTCGGCGCTCGACCCGCTGGTGGCCAACGGCATCCTGAAGCTGCTGCTCAACCTGCAGCAACAGGAGAACGTCGCCTACCTGTTCATCACCCACGATCTCGCCACGGTGAAGTCGATCGCCGATTCCATCGCGGTGATGTATCGCGGCGAGGTGGTACGCTACGGGCCGAAGAGCAAGGTGCTGACGCCACCCTTCGACGCCTATACCGACCTTTTGCTTTCCTCGGTGCCGGAAATGGAGATCGGCTGGCTGGAAAAGGCGATCGCCGGCCGCCGCATGGAGAGCGCGGGGAACTGAGAGCGGGACGCTGCCGATCCGGGGCAGGATAATCGCGTAGAGAAAAGCCCTCTCACCGTCACGCAGTCGAGACGGCGAGGGGTTCAGTTCCCTATGCGACAGCCCTGTCCTCGGGCAGAGATCGAAAGCCTGGTCAGGCCGTCAGCCAGCAGGCCGACAGCGCCAGACCCGACATCAGTTCACCCGCCGGGTGCGGCTCGTAGCCGCCGACCGAGTTCGACACGGCGTCGATCCAGTCGTTGAAGACCGGGATGATGGCGCCGCCGTCGTCGCGTACCATCATGGCCATGTCGCGATACATCGCCTTGCGCTTGGTATCGTCGAGCTCGGCGCGCGCGGCCTTCACCAGCTTGTCGAACTCCGGGCGGAAGAAGCGGGTCTCGTTCCAGTCTGCGGTCGACAGGTAGGCGGTCGAATACTGCTGGTCCTGCGTCGGCCGCCCCACCCAGTAGGACGCGCTGAACGGCGCCTTGTTCCAGACCTGCGCCCAGTAGCCGTCGCCCGGTTCGCGCTTGACGTCGATGGTGATGCCCGCCTTGGCGGCGCTGTTCTGGAACAGCACGGCGGCATCAACCGCACCCGGAAACGCCACCTCCGAGGTCTGCAGCACGATCGGCCCGCTGTGGCCGGACTTCTTGTAGTGGAAGGCCGCCTTATCCGGATCGAAGGCGCGCTGCTCGATGTCGTCGGAGAACAGCGGATAGGCCTTGTTGACCGGGATGTCGTTGCCGACGGTGCCGTAGCCGGCCAGGATCTTGTCGACCAGTTCCTGCCGGTCGACGGCATATTTCAGCGCCAGCCTGAGGTCGGCGTTGTCGAAGGGCGCGGTGTTGCACTGGGCCGCGAAGACGTAGTGGGCACTGCCGGCGATGTTGCGGATCGTGACGTTGGGAATCCGCTTCACGAACGAGATCACCTTCGGCTCGACGCGGTTCATCATGTGGATCTGCCCGCTCTGGAGCGCCGCGGTGCGGGCGAGCGAATCGTTGATCACCAGCACTTCGACCTGGTCCGCATGGCCGAGCTTGTCGGCGTTCCAGTAGCCGTCGTAGCGCGCGCCGGCCTCGCGCACGCCGGGCTCATGGGCGGTGATCTTGTAGGGGCCTGTGCCGATGCCGGCCTCGGGCGCATCCTTGCCGCCGTTCGGCTGGATGACGAGATGATAGTCCGACATCAGGTAGGGAAGATCGGCATTCGCCTCCTTCAGGGTGACGATGAATTCGTCGCCGTCGGCCTTCAGCGTATCGATATCGCCCAGCACGCCAAGTGCGCCCGACTTGCTGTCCTTGCCCGCGTGGCGTTCGATGGTGGCCCGCACGTCCTCGGCGGTCAGCGGCTTGCCGTCGTGGAAGGTGACGCCCTTGCGGACCTTGAAGGTCCAGTTCTTGGCATCGGGGCTGGAGCCGTAGTCCTCGGCCAGGGTGTTGCTGAGCGAGCCGTCGGCGTTGACGTCCAGCAGCTTCTCGCCCCAGCAGCGCGCGAAGACGCCCTTGACCTGGTTGTTGATCGCTGCCGGGTCGAGGCCGTCCGTGGTCTCGCCGCCGACGAGGCCGGCCTTCAGCGTGCCGCCCCTCACCGGTCCTTCCGCCCGCGCGGCATTTGCCAGCAGCCCGTTGGCGAAGGTGGCGCTCGCGCCAAGCGCGGCGGCCCGGCCGAGGAAATCGCGGCGCGACAGTTTTCCGGCCGCGACGCGGCGGCTGAGGTAGTCTAGTTCGGTGGTCATCGATGGTCCTCCCAACGTGCTGAACGGCGTTCGTGCCGGTCAGAATGCAACCCAGTTTCCCGCGCCCAGCTTGGCGACCGCGTCGACGATGCGCGAAAAGCTCTCCCGCGCCCGCTGCACGGTGTGGCGTGCGCGCAGGTAGCCGTGCACCAGGCCGGCCTCCTCGTGCCAAAGCGCCTTGCCGCGAGCGGCGAGAATGCGGTCGCGGTAGGCCTCGCCGTCCGACGACAGCGGATCGCATTCGGCGGTGATCACCACCGTCGGCGGCATGCCGGAAAGGTCAGGCTCGGCCAGCGGCATGTAGGTCGGATCGCCGGAAAAATCGGCGCCGCCGGTGCGGATGTCCTTGTAGAAGACGAGATCGCGCAGGGTGAGCATCGGCGCCTCAGCGTGGCGGGCATAGGAAGGCTTGTCCATGCCGCCGCCGAGACCGGGATAGATCAGCACCTGTCCGACGGGGGCATGGCGATGGCCGCGCGCGCGCTGCGCCAGCCCGGCGGCGAGGTTGCCGCCGGCGGAATCGCCGGCAAGCACGAGCGGCTTTGCATAGGTTTTCGCCGCCCACTCGAACGCGGCAAACGCATCGTCCGCCTGCGCCGGATGGATGTGCTCAGGCGCCAGCCGGTAGTCGACGGAGACGACCTCGTAGCCGGTGCGGGCCGAGAGTTCGGCGCAGACGTCGTCATGGCTCTCCAGCCCGCCGACGACGAAACCGCCACCGTGGAAGTAAAGCACGACAGCGGCCGGGTCTTCCGACACGCGGTAAATGCGGATCGGGATGGCGCGGCCGTCCGTCTCGATGGCTGTCGTTTCCGCCATCACTCCGTCCGGATAGCCGGCGAAGAATTCCCGGCACATGCGGTCGTAGACGGCGCGCTGCTGATCTATCGTGTAGTCAATGGTGTCCGGCGGATAATAGGAATTGGTGTGGTCGATGAAGGCCCAGGTCTCGGCATCGATGAGGGTCCGGTAGTCGGTCATCACCGCCCCTTCCACACCGGATCGCGCTTTTCGGCGAAGGCCTTAAAGCCTTCCAGATTGTCCTCCGAACCGTAGAGCGTGTCGACGGTGGCAAGCTGGCGGCGGGTGACGCGGTTCATCGTATCCTGGAATCGACTGCCTTCAGCGTCCCGCGCGGTCTCCTTGATAGCGGCGAAGACCAGCGGCGGGCCACCGGCGAGCAGCCGGGCGATCTCCCAGACGCGCTCTTCCAGCTTCTCCTTCGGCAGCACCTCGTTGACGAGCCCCCAGCGATGCGCCTCGGCGGCGTCCATCCAGCGGCCGGTGAGTAAAAGGTCCATGGCGACGTGGTAGGGAATGCGCTTCGGCAGCTTGATCGTGGCGGCATCGGCCAGCGTGCCGGCCTTGATCTCAGGCAGCGCGAAGGAGGAATGGTCGGAGGCGTAGATCAGGTCGCAGGAGAGCGCCAGTTCGAAGCCGCCGCCGACCGCCATGCCGTTGACGCAGGCGATGACCGGCTTGTTGAGGTCGCGCAGTTCCTGCAGGCCGGCGAAGCCGCCGACGCCGTAGTCGCCGTCCACCGCGTCGCCGCTCGCCGCGCCCTTCAGGTCCCAGCCGGCGCAGAAGAACTTGTCGCCCGCCGTCTTGACGATGGCGACGCGCAGTTCCGGATCGTCGCGGAACGCCTTGAACGTCTGGCCCATCAGCCGGGACGTTTCCATGTTGATGGCGTTGGCCTTCGGCCGGTCGAGCGTGACTTCGAGGATGGCGCCCTCGCGGCGGGTGGTGATGACGTCGGTCATGGCAAAGCTCCTGCATTTCCCTGCCCCTTGAGGGGAGTGTGGCCGCACGAAGTCCGGTCGGGTGGGGTCGTTGCGGCCGGATGAGGGGCCTGTCCATTTACTGAAGTCGGCGCGCTGTCGCCGCCAACCCCCTCCGACCGCTTCGCGGCCACCCCCGCCTCAAGGGGGGAGGAAAGAACGAGCAGCGCATCGGCGATCCAGGCGCCCTCGCCTGCCTTGCAGACGATCAGCGGATTGACGTCCAGTTCCTCGACGGTATCGCCACGGGCGGCGACGAAATCCGCGATGCCGGCGATGGCGTCGACGGCTGCCGCCAGATCGGCCCTGACGCGGCCGCGATAACCGTCGAGCAGCGGGAACAGTTTCAGACCGCGCAGCGCCGTCTCGATCTCGGCGCACGAGGCCGGCAGCAGAAGCGTGGCGCTGTCCTTCAACAGTTCGACCAGCACGCCGCCCGAGCCCAGTGTCATCACCGGGCCGAACACGGCGTCGCGGGTGAAGCCGACGATGAGTTCGGCCACCCCGCCCTGCACCATGCGCTCGACATAGAGGCCGGTGCCCAGCGGCAAAAGCGCCTCTGCCGCCGCGCGCATATCGTCGGCGGATTTCAGGTTGAGCCTGACCGCGCCGGCTTCCGACTTGTGGGCAACACCCAGCGCCTTCAGCGCGACGGGCAAGCCGAGCTTTTCGGCGGCTGAGACGGCTTCCTGCACGCTGCCTGCGCGCAGGCCCTGCGGGACCGGCAGGCCGGCGGCGGCGAGCATGGATTTGGCGGATGCCTCGTCGGGTTGTGTTCCCTCCCCCTTGAGGGGAGGGTGGCCGGATGAAGTCCGGTCGGGAGGAGTCATTGAGGCCACATGAGGGCTCGGAGCGTTTCCGGAGGTCGCCGCACTGCCTCGTCCGACCCCCTCCGACCGCGCAGCCTGTCCTCGGGCTGGCCGAAGGCCAGACCCGGGGGCGGCCACCTCCCCCTCAAGGGGGGAGGATCGGCGCCAAGCCTCTCCCACAAATGCCGCCGCTTCAGCCGCGTCGAAGACTTCCTCGATGCCGTGGATCGGCACGATGCCGCGCCGCAGCAGCTCGGCCGAATGGCCCTCCGGCAGGTTCTCGCCCATCGAGGCGACGATGGCGCCCCTGGCGCCGTTTGCCTTCAGCGCTTTCTCGAAAGCGTTGACCGTGATCCACCAGTCGGCGTCGGAGCAGCGGTCGATGCGCGGGAAATCCAGCACCAGCAGGTTCAGGCCGAAGCCACCCGAGGCCATGGCGCCGAAGGTCGCCGTCAGCGCCTCCTCCTTGGCCCAGATATAGGTGTTGTAGTCGAGCGGATTGGCGACGGCGACCAGCGGTCCCAGCGTGTCCTGCACGCGCGCCTTGTGCGCCACCTCCAGCGGCGGGAAATGCACGCCGCGCCCGACGGCCGTATCTGCCATCACCGAGGCCTCGCCGCCGGAACAGCTCATGGAAGACAGCGTGCGCGATTCCAGAGGGCCGACCGCATGCAGCAGCTTCAAGGCCTCGAGGAAGGACGGGATGGTGTCCAGACGCGGAATGCCGAGCCGGCGCAAGAAGGCATCGGAGGCGGCATCGGAGCCGGCCAGCGAGGCGGTATGCGAGATGGTCGCCGCGCGCGCCTGCTCGGAGCGGCCGACCTTCATGGCGACGATCGGCTTTTTCAGTTCACGCGCCCGCGCCGCCAGCCGCTCGAAGCCGGCGACCGAATCGAACCCCTCGATGTGCAGGCCGAGCGCGGTGACACGGTCATCCTCAATGAGGCCGAGCGCCATTTCCGACAGGCCGGTCTGCGCCTGGTTGCCGGCAGTCATCAGGAAGGCGACAGGCAGGCCGCGCGTCTGCATGGTGAGGTTGCAGGCGATGTTGGACGACTGGGTGATGATGCCGACGCCGCGCTCGCCCGCGCCGAGCCGGCGGCCGCCATGCTGGTCGGGCCAGAGCAGCGCGCCGTCGGCGTAGTTGATCAGGCCATAGCAGTTCGGGCCGATGATCGGCATGGAACCGGCGGCCTCGATCAGTTCGGCCTGCAGGCGCTCGCCGTCGGCATCGTAGCTGCCTGTCTCGCGGAAACCGGCCGCGAAGCAGATCGCGCCGCCCGCCCCCATGCCGGAAAGCTGGCGGATGATATCGACGGTGAGGTTACGGTTGACGGCGACGAAGGCGGCATCGGGCGCGCCCGGCAGATCGGCGACCGACTTGAAGGCCGGCACGCCGTGCACCTCGGCGCGGCTGGGATGCACCGGCCAGATCGCACCGGCGTAGTTCATCTTCAGGCATTGCTCGACGACATTGGTGCCGAAGGCGCCGCCGCCGATGATGGCGACGGATTTGGGGCGCAGGAGACGGGAAAGGTCGCGGATGTGCGTCATGGTTTGGCGATCACGGAAGGGTTGTTTGCGTCGGTTGTCGACGTGCGGAGTTTTTCAAGTTCCGGCAGATACTGAACGGTCGCCTCCACGCCTTGCGGGCTCAGGGCGTAGATGCCGACGCCGATCCTCTCGAACCAGCCGTAATGGTTGTCGGCCATCAGGCGCCGTGCGTGGCCGATGCTGGTCTGGCGGGCGACCTCGGCGGCTTTCGTCGGGCCGCGTTCGTCAAGCAGGTTGAGGCAGCGCAACGCTTCCTGGCGATAGCCGGTCACCAGATTGCGCCGCGTCGCCCCGCCAAGGTTCGGGTCGCCGACCAGCCGTTCGAATTCCCGCAGAAGCCGCGTCTTTCGCGGCCTGGACTGCCGCGGCTTGTAAGGCGCGGGGTCGCAATGGATTTCGGTGTAGCCATCGGCGAGACGAACCGTGATGAGGCCGAGACCGAGCCGCCGGCACAGCTTCCTGTTCTCGACCAGCGCCTTCAGCGAAGCCCGTCCCGTTCCGCGCGGTACGGCGACATAGACCGCATCGCTGATCGCCTGGCGCTGGATCGCCTGATGAAAAAGCGACAATGAGAAGCCGGCCTTCAGTTCGACGATCACGGGTTCGTCGCCTTCGCGCATGGCCACGACGTCAGCGGCGCCAACCTCGCCCTTGACCGTATAGCCCTGCGTTTCGAGCAGACGCTTCACGGGCAGATAAAGGTCGGTTTCCCTGATGCCGGTCTTCGCCATTTCGCCGGACTATCCCCCGACAGCCCTGAGCAGCGCGCGGCTGATGATGTGCCGCTGGATTTCGCTGGTCCCTTCCCAGATGCGCTCGACGCGGGCGTCGCGCCAGATGCGCTCCAGCGGCAGGTCGTCCATCAGGCCCATGCCGCCGTGAATCTGGATCGCCTCGTCGGCGATGAAGGCCAGAACCTCCGTCGCCTTCAGCTTGGCCATCGCCATGTCCTCGTCGGTGACAGTGCCCTGGTCGTATTTCCAGCCGGCCTCGCGGGTCAACAATTCGGCCGCCTTCAATTCGGTGGCCATGTCTGCCAGCTTGAAGGAGACGCCCTGGAACTTGCCGATCTGCTGGCCGAACTGCTGGCGCTGCGCCGCGTATTCGATCGAGTGCGCCAGCGCGCGCTCGGCTCGGCCGAGGCAGGTGGACGCCACCTGGAGCCGGGTAGCACCGAGCCATGAATTGGCGACCTCGAAGCCCTTGTGGACCTCGCCCAGCACCTGTTCCTTGGGCAGGCGGCAGTCGTCGAATTCCAGCACGGCGTTGGTGTAGCCGCGATGCGAGACGTTGCGGTAGCCCTCGCGCACGGCAAAGCCCTTCGTGCCCTTGTCGACGAAGAAGGCAGTGATCTTCTTGCGCTTGCCGCGCGGGCTGTCTTCCTCGCCTGAAGCCATGAAGACGATAGCGAAACCGGCGATATCGGCATGGGAGATAAAATGCTTGGTGCCGTTCAGGACAAAATCGTCGCCGTCCTGCACGGCGGTGGCCTTCATGCCGCGCAGGTCCGAGCCGGCGCCGGGCTCGGTCATGGCCAGGCAATCCCATGTCTCGCCACGGATGCAGGGATAGAGATACTTCTCCTTCTGTTCCTCGGTGCCGGCGAGCAGAATGTTGGAGGGCCGCGCCACGCAGGTCCAGTGCAGGGCGTAGTTGGCCTTGCCGAGTTCCTTTTCGTAGAGCAGCCAGGACAGCGTATCCAAGCCCGCGCCGCCGACCTCGGCCGGCATGTTGGCGGCATAGAGCCCGGCGGCCATCGCTTTCTGCTGGAGCTCCTTGATCAGGTCCATTTCGAGCCTGCCGGTGCGCTCCACTTCGCGCTCGTGCGGGTAAAGCTCGTTCTCGACGAAGGCGCGCGTGGTGTCGACGATGGCGCGCTGTTCTTCCGAAAGGCCGAAGTTCATGGCTCAGCCCTTCTTCTTGGCGGCTGCCTTCTTCGCCGGCTTGGCGGCCTTCTTCACAGGCTTTTCCGCCTTGGTCTTTGCCGCCGCCTTGGAAACCGGCTTTTTCGCCGCCGCCAGCTTGCCGAGGCGCTTCACATAGTCCTTGTGCAGCGCGCCGGCGCCCCAGCCCTTGCCCTTGTTGGACTTCGACAGCACGTCCATGATGCCGACGAGGTTCTCGTCGCGGATCTTTTCGAGTTCGCGGATCGACCATTGCGCCGACTGGTCGTCGGACTGGGAAGCTATCAGGTCGACCAGTTCGTCGTTGAACTCCGGTACATCCATCAGCTTGGTCCACGGCCATTTCAGGCAGGGGCCGAACTGTGCCATGAAGTGGCGCATGCCGGCCTCGCCGCCGGCGACGCGGTAGACCTGGAACATGCCCATCTGCGCCCAACGCAGGCCGAAGCCATAGCGCATGATGTCGTCCAGTTCCTCGACCGAGCAGATGCCGTCCTTGATGAGCCACAGCGCCTCGCGCCATGCCGCTTCCAGCAGGCGATCGCCGACGAAGGCCTCGATTTCCTTGCGGATGACCACCGGCTTCATGCCGATGGAGGCATAGATTTCCTTGGCGACCTCGATCGCCTCCGGGAAGGTCTGCGCGCCGCCGACGATCTCGACGATCGGCAGGAGATAGACCGGGTTGAACGGATGGGCGACGACCAGCCGCTCGGGGTGTTTCTTCATCGCCACCTGCATGTCGGACGGCTTTATCCCCGAAGTGGAGGAGCCGACGATGGCGTTCGCCGGCGCATGCAGGTCGATCTCGGCCAGCACCTTGTGCTTGAGGTCCAACCGTTCCGGCACGCTTTCCTGGATCAGGTCGGCGTCGGCCACCGCCTCGGCGATGGTCTTGGCGAAGGTCAGCTTGCCTTCCTTGGGCAGTCCCTCGGGAAGCATCTGCTTGTAGGCGCGGCGCGCGCCCTTCATCACTTCAGAGACCTTGCGCGAGGCCTCCGGATCGGGATCGAAGATCGAAACGTCGATGCCGTTGAGCAACAGGCGCGCGACCCAGCCGGCGCCGATAACCCCGCCGCCGACGGCGGCTGCCTTGGTGATGGTCATGATCTTTCCCCTTATGCCGCCAGCGGCGTGCGCTTGGTGAGGCCGAGCTTCTTGCGCACCTCTTCCGGTCCCAGCACGCGCGCGCCCATGCGTTCTACGATGCCGACGGCGCGCTCCACCAGTTGCGCGTTGGTGGCGAGCACGCCCTTGTCGAGCCACAGATTGTCTTCCAGCCCGACGCGGACATTGCCGCCGGCGAGCACGGCAGCGGCCGCATAGGCCATCTGGTTGCGGCCGAGCGAGAAGGCCGACCAGGTCCAGTCCGACGGCACGTTGTTGACCATTGCCATGAAGGTGTTGAGGTCGTCCGGCGCGCCCCACGGCACGCCCATGCAGAGCTGCACCAGCGCGTCCGCCTTCAGCACCTTTTCCTCGACCAGCTGCTTGGCGAACCACAGGTGTCCGGTGTCGAAAGCCTCGATCTCCGGCTTGACGCCCATTTCCGTCATCATGCCGCCCATGGCGCGCAGCATGCCGGGCGTGTTGGTCATGACGTAATCGGCTTCGTTGAAGTTCATCGTGCCGCAGTCGAGCGTGCAGATTTCCGGCAGGCACTGGCGGACATGCTCGACGCGGTTGGAGGCGCCGCCCATGTCGGTGCCCTGCTCTCTCAGCGGCAGCGGGCTCTCGACGTCGCCGAACACCATGTCACCGCCCATGCCGGCGGTCAGGTTCAGCACCACGTCGACATTTGCAGCGCGGATGCGCTCGGTCACTTCGCGGTAGAGCGAAACGTCGCGGCGCGGCTTACCGGTCTCGGGATCGCGCACGTGGCAGTGGACGATGGCAGCACCCGCCTTGGCCGCCTCGATCGCCGAGTCGGCGATCTGCTTGGGCGAACGCGGCACATGCGGGCTGCGGTCCTGCGTGCCGCCCGATCCGGTCACGGCACAGGTGATGAAAACCTCCCGGTTCATGGCAAGCGGCATCGTCATCCTCCCGGCTGCTGCATCCAGATATCGATCATCGCCCCGCTTGCGCGGCCATGCTTTGCGTTTTACGAAGGCAACATGCCACAAACCGCAAGAGCGACGGTCTTCCGCACCGAACA
>JBQCHN010000077.1:0-5319 GCA_051954615.1 Mesorhizobium sp.
GATACCGGCTCAGGACCTGACCGGTCAGATCGCCTTGACCAGCCTGAGCAACGCCAGCATGCCGAAGGCGCTGCCCTTCGGGAAGGCGATGTAGACCGGCTCCTCGCGGCCGTGGAAGCGGCGCTTGAAGGCCGCCTGCCCTTGCAGGTTGAAGCGGGTTCGGTTGACGAAGCCGGAGCGGAAGGCGCGCTCGAAGGCGGAACGCCACAACACGCTTTCGGCAAAGCCGCTGGGGGCGATATCGGCCAGCGGCGACAGGCCGAGCGTGACGGCCGGCACACCCTCGGCGCGAAAGCGGTCGACGGAGAACTTGGTCAGGCCGACCTCGGCATGCGGCGTGGCATCGGCGACCTTGCGCTTGAAGGCGGTGGTGTAGCCGACGACCTCGCCGTCCCGGAACATCGGGTCGTAGTCGAGCAGCGCCACCAGCCTGCGATCGCCGTCGAGCAGCACGAAGCGGCGCATCAGCGGCCCCGGCGTGACGAGGAACGGCCGGTTGAGAAAGGCCATCTCGCGCCGGCTGACGATGCGGCCCGAGCGCCAGTCGGCCGACAGCGCCTCGACGTCGGCGGCCGGCACCAGCGTTCCGTCGTCCTCGGCCAGCATATAGCCCTTCTTGCCCAGCCAACGCTCGGAATAGCGCACGGTCTCGTTGCGCTTTCCGGAAAAATCGGACGCCGGCAGCGGCAGCGCCGTGTCGAAGCCCATGCGGTTCACGAGATAGCCGAGGCCGGCCAACGTCTCGGCCGTCCGCGCCCCGACCTGCACGAACCACGGGGCGCCGGCGGCCTCGACGAAGCGGGCGAGCAAGCCGGCGCGCGCGGCGGGATCGGCAACGGGATCGGCAAGGACGAAATGCCGGCCCATCTTCGTCTGGAAGGCGATGTAGCCGTCCTCGTCGCCGAAATAGGACAAGCCGGCCTGCGTGGCGGTCGAATAGGCGAGCGAGAAATCGCCATGCCGGGCCAGAAGGTCCAGCCGCCGGCGCTCGCTCAACCCGATCGTCGGCACCGGCGGGGCGCGGCTGTCCAGCCAATCGTCCACGCGTGTGCGAAGCGAAGCCATCATCCACTCTTCGACTGCATGCAAGCGGCAGAAAGTCTCAAGATACCGGAATCAGCGCCATGCACATTGCTCTGCGGCAAGTCTTGGCATATTCGCTCGCCCTGATGAAGAGCCAAGATAAACCGGCAGACGAGACGCAGGAGATTTTGCGCCGATGACAGCAACCGAACCGGTGATCGTGATCGGCGCCGGCGCATCGGGGCTGGCGGCGGCCGATGCGCTGTCGCGGCGCGGCCTGCCGGTCGTCGTCCTCGAAAAGGAAACGCATGTGGCCGGCCCGTGGCGGCATCGCCATCAGCGGCTGTCCCTCAACACCCATCGCGCCTTTTCCAGCCTGCTCGGCCTCCCCTATCCACCGGGAACCCCGGCCTTCCCGTCGCGCGAGCAGGTGATCGCCTATCTGGAGCGCTATGTGGGCGAACGCGGCCTGACGGTCGAGTTCGGCTTCGAGGTTGCGTCGATAGCGCGCGACGGCGACGGCTGGACGGTGACGGCCGCCGACGGCAGGCGGCGGCGCGCCGGGCATGTCGTCTTCGCCACCGGTCACGACAAGGTGCCGTGGACGCCCGACTGGCCTGGCGCGGCCGGCTTTCCCGGCCGCATCGTCCACGCCGCCGATTTCGGCCGCGTCGAGGACTATGCCGGCAAACGCGTGCTGGTCGTCGGCGCCGGCAATTCCGGCTTCGACGTGCTCAATCATCTCGGCGGCAGCGAAGCGGACGCGATCTGGCTGTCGGTGCGGCAGGGGCCGTCCCTCCTGCCCAAGCGCATCGGCAACGTCGCCGTGCATCGCTTCGCCGGTTTCATGGATATCCTGCCGACCGCGGTCACCGACCTGGCCATCGCCGCCACGCAGCGCGCCGTGCTGGGCGACCTTCGCCGCTTCGGCGTGCCGAAGGCGCCGCGCGGCGGCGCGACGCGGCTGCGCGACGAACAGATCGCCATTCCCGTCGACGACGGCGCCGTCGCCGCCATGCGGGCCGGCAAGATCGGCATCGTGGCGCCGCTAGCGCGCTTCGACGGCAACCGGGTGATACTGGCCGACGGCGGCGCGCTCGACGCCGACGTGGTGATCGCCGCCACCGGCTACCGCACCGGGCTGGAGACGCTGCTCGGCGGACTTGGCGTGCTCGACGAGGCGACCGGCCGGCCGCTGGCGAGCGGCGGCGAGCCGACGGGCCAGAAAGGGCTCTGGTTCACCGGCATGAAGCCGACCATCATGGGCCATTTCCACAGCGCGACGGTCGAAGGCCGGGCGCTCGCTGCGGCGATCGCGGCGGAAAACAAAGGGGTTGGGGGAACCTGAATGAGCTTTGGGGGGCTGGTGCAACTCGGCGTCTCGACCGTGATCTTCCTGCTTGCGGCGACGGCAGCCAAGCAATGGGGGCTGGCGCCGAGCCTCGGCAAGCTTATCTGGACGCTGGCGCTCTACACGCTCGGCAACCTGGTGATGCTCAGGCTGATCCGCGAGTTCGGCATGTCGATCTCGCTCAGCCTCTCGGCGGTGATCCAGCTCGTCGCCGTCAACGTCATCGCGCTGGCCTTCTACGCTGAAAAACTCAACACCCTGCAAGGGGCAGGTGTGGCATTGGCCGTCGTCTCGGTGGCGCTGATCACGCTCGGGCCCTATCTGCAAGGCCGATGACGCGCGACACGCACGAAACGGAAGCGGAGAAGGCCCGCGCCTCAGGCCGCTGGATCGAATTCGACATCCTGCTCGCCGGGCTGACGATCGCGCTGGCGCTATGGGGCTTCGTCGAGTTGGTGGAGGTGGCGCGCGACACCGCCCCGCACGCCTTCGACACGCAGATTCTGCTCGCCTTCCGCGAAGCCGGGCATCCCGACAATCCCATCGGGTCGGCGCGGCTGGAGGGAGCCGTGCGCGACATCACCGCGCTCGGCAGCACCAGCGTGCTGGTTCTGGTCACGGCGGCGGTGGTGTTCTACCTGCTCCTGGCCGGCCGGCGCGCCACCGCGCTGTTCGTGTTCGTGGCGGTGGCCGGCGGCCAAGTGCTGGCCAGCCTCGCCAAGCTCGAGGTCGACCGGCCGCGGCCGGAACTGGTATCGCATCTCGTCACCGAGACCTCGCTGTCCTTCCCCAGCGGCCACGCCATGCTGTCGGCCGTCACCTATCTCACCCTGGGAACGCTGGCGGCGCGTTTCGTGCGGGGCCGGGCGACCAAAATCTACCTTCTGTCGCTGGCGGTGCTGGTGACGCTGATGGTCGGCGTCAGCCGCGTCTACCTCGGCGTGCACTGGCCTTCCGACGTGCTGGCGGGCTGGTGCGCCGGCTTCGCATGGGCCATGCTGTGCTGGCTGGCGGCGCGGCTGCTGCAGCGGCGCAGGACGGTGGACGAGGGCGAATGATCCGTTATCGTTTATCTATATTCATGTTTGACACATCATTATGATAGTATTATACATGCATCTTGCAGACTCAGACGGGAGTTCTGACCGGTGATCACGGCAGCGCAGATGCGCGCCGCCAGGGCGCTGGCCGGCATCGACCAGAAGACGCTCGCCGAGCGCGCCGGCGTCTCCTTGCCGACCATCCAGCGCATGGAGGCGAGCGACGGCGTCGTGCGCGGCGTGGTCGACACGCTGATGAAGGTCATCCAGGCGCTCGACGAGGCCGGGGTGGAGCTGATCGGCGAGAACCAGGCCAGCGATCGCGGCGGACGGGGCGTACGCCTCAAGGCCGGCTCCTAGGCAGGATTCCCGTTCGCAAGTCGGCAAACGAAGCAATTCCCGGAAAAACGGGTCCCGGTTTTCCATCCGGAATTGCGGCAACCAGACTAAGTCGCGACGGCGACCGCCGACCTCCAGCCTCCATGGCCAGCCGACGATCCCGCCGCTTTGGAGCGGATGGCGGGTCATGAACCGGATCGACACAGCGCACAAGCCGAAGGGTCCCAGCTTCGCGGAGCTTTTTACGCCGAAGCTGGTGACGGTGCTGCGCGAAGGCTACGGACTGGCGCAGTTGCGCGCCGACGTCATCGCCGGGCTGACGGTGGCGATCGTGGCGCTGCCGCTGTCGATGGCGATCGCCATCGCCTCGCATGTCGAGCCGTCGCGGGGCCTGTTCACCGCCGTCGTCGGCGGCTTCCTCGTCGGCGCGCTGGGCGGCAGCCGCTTCCAGATCGGTGGTCCGGCGGGCGCCTTCATCGTGCTGGTCGCCTCGGTGGTGGACCGGCACGGCGTCGACGGGCTGATCCTGGCGACGCTGATGGCCGGCATCTTCCTCATCGCCGCCGGCTACCTGCGGCTCGGTGCCTATGTGAAATTCATCCCCTATCCCGTCACGGTCGGCTTCACCGCCGGCATCGCCGTCATCATCCTGTCCAGCCAGCTGCACGACCTGTTCGGGCTGACGCTGGCCGGCAAGGAGCCGGGCGACCTCGTGCCACGGCTGATCGCGCTCGGCCAGGCGGCCGGCACGGTCAATCCGGCGGCCGTTGCCCTGTCCGTGCTGACGATCGCCGTCATCGTCGGGCTGAAGCGCTGGCGCCCGCACTGGCCGGGGTTGCTGATCGCCGTCGCCGCCGCCTCGGTGGCGGCTGTCCTGTTCCAGCTTCCGGTCGCCACCATCGGCAGCCAGTTCGGCGGCATCCCGCGCACGCTGCCGGAACCGGCGCTGCCGATGCTCAGCCTCGACAAGGTGCTGGCGGTGCTGCCGGACGCCTTCTCCTTCGCGCTTCTGGCGGCGATCGAATCGCTGCTGTCGGCGGTGGTGGCGGACGGCATGACCGGGCGGCGCCACCGCTCGAACTGCGAACTGGTGGCGCAGGGCGTCGCCAACATCGGCTCGGCCCTGTTCGGTGGCATCTGCGTGACCGGCCTGATCGCGCGCACCGCCACCAACATCCGCGCCGGCGCACACGGGCCGGCGTCCGGCATCTTCCACTCACTGTTCATCCTCCTGTTCATGCTGGTGGCCGCGCCTCTGGCCAGCTACATCCCGCTGGCGGCGCTGGCCGGCGTGCTGGCGACGGTGGCCTGGAACATGGTGGAGAAGCCCGCCGTCGCCGCCCTCGTGCGCTCGTCGCGGGGCGACGCGCTGGTGCTTGCCGTCACCGTCGCGCTGGTGATCTACCGGGATCTCACGCCCGGCATCGTGGTCGGCTTCGCGCTCGGCGCGCTGCTGTTCATCGGCCGCATGGCGCGCTCGGTCGCGGTGGAGGCGCACGCGCCGCAACTGGTGGACGACCGCGCCGACGACGCCAACGGCGCCCGCACCGCCTACGACCCGGCGAC
>JBQCHN010000078.1:0-5037 GCA_051954615.1 Mesorhizobium sp.
TCCCCGTCCGGTCCGGCCATGATGTCGATGTCGAATACCATCAGGGTCTTGCCGAGCTTGAGGATGCGGCAGCGGCCGTCGATCGGCCCGGCCTCGGCCTTGCGCATGAAGTTGATGTCCAGGTTCACGGTGACCGACAGCGCGTCCGGCCCGGCATGGGAAAGCACGCAGGCGTAGCCGCCGATGTCGGCCAGCGTGAACAGTGCCGGGCCTGATACCGTGCCGCCGGGCCTCAGGTGCCGCTCGTCGGCGTTGAGGCGCACCGTGCAGCCGCCCGGAAAAACCTCGATGGCTTCGTAGAAATGGCCGCCCCGGTTGAGCTGCGGGAACGCCGAGGCCATGAGATCGTTGACCTCTTTCGCCGTCAGCACCGGTGTCAGGTTGGCCTGCGCGGGCATGTCGCCTCCTTTCGTTCCGCTGCCTGTATGGCGATGCCGGAAACGTTCGTCCAGCAGACCTTTGGTTCTGGCACAGACGAACACGGTTGGACCGCGTGGCCGGGCGTACTAATGTCGGGCCATCCAGCCGCCGTCGCAGCCATGGAGGAGAAATTGGCAGAAGTCGTCGCCATCAAGCGCCAGGACGCGCAAGGTCCCGTCCTTGCGGAGCAGTCCGCCGGCACCTTGCGCCTGACGCTGGCCAGCCCGCCGGCCAATGCGCTGTCGCTGGCTATGATGGCCGCCCTGCAGGCCGAGATCGAGCGCGCCGGCGACGACAAGTCCGTGCGCGTTGTCGTCCTCGCCGCGCCGGGAAAAGTGTTCTGCGCCGGTCATGACCTCAAGGAACTGACGGCGCACCGGGCCGACGCAGACCGGGGCAGGGCGTTCTTCGAGCGCACCTTTTCCGACTGCTCGGACCTGATGCAGGCCATCGTCCATTGCCCGAAGCCCGTCATCGCCGAGGTCGAGGGGCTGGCGACCGCCGCGGGCCTGCAACTGGTGGCGAGCTGCGACCTCGCCGTCGCATCGCATGAGGCGACCTTCTGCACGCCGGGCGTCCACATCGGCCTGTTCTGCTCCACCCCGATGGTGGCGCTGTCGCGCAATGCCAGCCGCAAGCAGGCGATGGAGATGCTGCTGACAGGCGAGACGATCGACGCCGCCACCGCCAAGGAGTTCGGCCTCGTAAACCGTGTCGTGCCGCGCGAATATTTGAATCAGGTCGTGAACAAATACGCCGAAACCATTGCGTCCAAATCGCCTTTGACGCTGAAGATCGGCAAGGAGGCCTTCTACCGCCAGGTCGAGATGGGGCTGTCCGACGCCTACGACTACACCGCCCGCGTCATGGTCGAGAACATGATGGCGCGCGATGCGGAGGAAGGCATCGGCGCCTTCGTCGGCAAGCGCAAGCCGGAGTGGAAGGGCGAGTGATGGCACGCATTGAGAAGTTTGTTCCAAAGACCCTGGAACGGGTCACATTACACAAACCCATCCTAGCCGATTTGATTGCCTATGAATTGGATGGGCGCAAACTGCTTCAGATCAATACCTCCGGCAGCTCTGCTCGGGAAATGCCCGGCAAGATCAGTCAGTCAATTCAATTGGATGAAGGATCAGCCAAGCAGCTTTTCAGCGCTCTTCGTACACACTTTGGTTTCAAATAGCATGCAGCCCCGCATCTCCATCATCACCATAGCCGTCGACGATCTCGACCGTATGGCAGCCTTCTACGAGGCGATGGGCCTGGTGCGCCACCGTATCCGCGACGGCGTCGCCTTCTTCCAGATGGGCGGCGCGATCCTCGGGCTTTTCCCGCGCACCAGCGCCGAGGAGGACGCCGGGGTTCGTTTCGGCACGGCGCCGCCGCGTGTCTATCTTGCCTACAACACCCGCTCGGATGCCGAGGTGGATGACGTTTTGGCCGAGGCCGAAAAGGCCGGCGGCCGCGTGGTGAAACCGGCCGGGCGCGCCTTCTGGGGCGGCTGGTACGGCTATTTCTCCGACCCGGAAGACAATCTGTGGGAGGTCGCCCACAATCCCGATTTCCCGATCGACGCGGAAGGCCGTATAGCGTTGCCCGCATGAATCACGACAGTTACGACAACGCCTACATCGCCGGCATCCTGAATTCGGTGAAGACGATCGCCATCGTTGGCGCCTCGGCCAACGAGGTGCGGCCGAGCTTCTTCGTGCTGAAATACCTGCTGTCCAAGGGTTTCGAGGTCTTTCCCGTCAATCCCGGCCACGCCGGCAAGGAGATCCTCGGGCGCATGACCTATGCCAGGCTGGCGGATATCCCGGTCGCCATCGACATGGTCGACATTTTCCGCGCCTCCGCCGCCGTTCCGCCCATTGTCGACGAGGCGCTGGCGCTCGATCCGCTGCCCAAGGTGATCTGGATGCAGCTTACCGTGCGCCACGACGAGGCGGCGGCGAAGGCCGAGGCTGCCGGCGTCAAGGTGGTGATGAACCGCTGCCCAAAGATCGAATATGGCCGGCTGTCGGGCGAGATCGGCTGGAACGGCGTTTCGTCCGGCGTCATTTCTTCGAAGCGGCCCATCATGCGCGGCGGCTTCCAGAGTTTCGGCATCCGGCAGAAATAAAGCATGTCTCCCGAAAGTGGTTGCCGGTTTCGGGACAAAGACATGCGCATGGCCAGAAGCCCGAAGCTCGTGCAGCGAATCTAAAAGATCGCAGCGCGCTTCGGCCGGAAGAAATTTCCAAGATCGGCCGTTCCGTCGCTTCGATCTGCGTCGAAATATCCGGCTTCGGGAAATTTTCTCCTTTGCATTCCGGCGGCGGCTTCGCCAAGAATGCGCCGCGAGTTCCGTGCAGGGGTAGAGGGAGATTTTTCATGAACCAGCGCGCACCAGGCTTCAACACGCTTGCCGTCCATGCCGGCGCCAAGCCCGATCCGGCCACCGGCGCGCGCGCCACGCCGATCTACCAGACGACGTCCTTCGTCTTCGACAACGCCGATCACGCCGCCTCGCTGTTCGGCCTCAAGGCGTTCGGCAACATCTACACCCGCATCATGAACCCGACCCAGGCGGTGCTGGAGGAGCGCGTCGCCGCCCTTGAAGGCGGTACGGCGGCGCTTGCCACCGCCTCGGGCCAGGCCGCGCACCTTCTGGTCTTCCACACGCTGATGAGCCCCGGCGACAATTTCGTCGCCGCGCGCAAGCTCTATGGCGGCACCATCAACCAGTTCGGCTCGTCCTTCCAGAGCTTCGGCTGGGAAGTGCGCTGGGCTGACGTCAACGACCCGTCGAGCTTCGACAAGCTGATCGACGACCGCACCAAGGCCATCCACATTGAAAGCCTCGCCAATCCCGGCGGCGAATTCGTCGACATCGCCAAGATCGCGGAAGTTGCGCGCAAGCACGGCCTGCCGCTGGTCGTCGACAACACGCTGGCCTCGCCCTATCTGGTGCGGCCGATCGAGCACGGCGCCGACATCGTTGTCCACGCGCTGACCAAGTTCATCGGCGGTCACGGCAATTCCATCGGCGGCATCATCGTCGACGGCGGCACCTTCGACTGGTCGAAGTCGGGCAAGTATCCGCTGTTGTCGCAGCCGCGCGCCGACTATGGCGGCATGGTGCTGCACGAGACCTTCGGCAACTTCGCCTTCGCCATCGCCGCGCGCGTGCTCGGCCTGCGCGACCTTGGCCCGGCGATCTCGCCCTTCAACGCCTTCCTCATCCTCACCGGCCTGGAGACGCTGCCTCTGCGCATGCAGCGCCATTGCGACAACGCCGCCACCGTCGCCGCCTGGCTGTCGAACCATCCCAAGGTGGCGTGGGTGTCCTATCCCGGCCTGCCGAACGACAAGAACCACGCGTTGCAGCAGAAGTATTCGCCCAAGGGCGCCGGCGCCGTGTTCACCTTCGGCCTCAAGGGCGGCTACGACGCCGGCATCAAGCTGGTCGAGTCGCTGGAACTGTTCTCGCACCTCGCCAACATCGGCGACACCAAATCGCTGGTCATTCATCCGGCCTCGACTACGCACCGGCAACTGTCGGACGAGCAGCGCGTCGCTGCCGGGGCCGGACCGGAAGTCGTGCGGCTGTCCATCGGCATCGAGGACGTCAACGATATCGTCGCAGATCTTGACCAGGCGCTGGCGAAAGCCTGAGTGGCATGGCATGAAAAGGCTCCGCCACAACCGGAGCCTTTGTTCATGGCTGAGCCCCGTTTCCTGACGATCGACACCGCCGGCGTCACGCCGGAGGAGGGCGCGCCCGCATCGGATCGCCTGGTCGCGGGCGATCCGAAATTCCGCACCTGGAACGTCGAAGAGCGCGAAGGCGGCCTTTACGCCGGCATCTGGGAAGCGACGCCCGGCAAATGGCGCATCGAATACGACGAATGGGAATTCTGCCACATCCTGTCCGGCGTCTCGGTGATCGCGGAGGACGGCGGCGATACGCGCACGGTGCGCGCCGGCGATTCCTTCGTGCTGAGGCCCGGCTTCAAGGGGAGCTGGGAAGTCGTTGAAACGACTCGAAAGGAATACGTCATAAAGCTTTAAGGCTGCGGTTCACGCCTGGACACGCAGCGCCTCCAGCCCATGGAAATGGTAGCTGTCGCGAAAGCGCGGCTCGCCGGCCAGCTTGATGCCGGGCAGGCGCTCGAACAGCACCTTCAGCGAGACCTGCAGTTCCAGCCGCGCCAGTGGTGCGCCGATGCAGAAATGGATGCCGGCGCCGAACGACACGTTCTTCTGGTCGGCGCGGCCAGGCAGGAAGGCGTGCGGATCGGCGAAGGCGGCCGGGTCGCGATTGGCCATGCCGAGCAGCAGGCCAATCTGCTCGCCGGGCTTCACCGTCATGCCGGGCGCCGCCTCCATCTCCTGATAGGCGTAACGGTTGAACATATGCAGCGGCGCCTCGTAGCGCAGGCATTCCTCCACCGTCGCCGCCGTCGCTTCCGCTGTCGTGACGAAGCGGCGCGGGTCGCCGCCCTGTTGCAGCACGGCGCGCACGGCGTTGCCGGTCTGGTGCACGGTCGCTTCATGGCCGGCGTTGAGCAGGAGGATGACCGACGAGACCAGTTCGTCCTCGGAAAGCTTCTGGTCGCCTTCATGCGCCGC
>JBQCHN010000079.1:0-3097 GCA_051954615.1 Mesorhizobium sp.
CAGCTGCGTGTCGGCATAGTAGCGAAGGTCGCCGACCGAGGCCTTCTTGTTGCGGGCCAGAACGTAGAGCGCATAGGCGATCTCGCTGCCGCGGTCCTGCACGTTCTGGTCGTAGCCGAGCCCGTTCTGCAGGTTCGCCAGTGCCTGGCTTATGGCGAGCGCCGGCACGTCGTACTTCGCTTCCCGGGCACGGGTAAGGAAGTCGGTCACGTAGGCATCGAGCCACAGGTCGCCCGAGCCCGGTGCCCACAGGCCGAAGCTGCCGGCGGAGGCCTGGTAGCTGAGGACGCGGTAAATCGCCTGCTGCACGCGCTCATGCAACTCCGGGTCCTCGGCGATGCCATAGGGCTTCGCCATCTCCGACATATAGAGCAGCGGAAGCGCCCGGCTGGTCGTCTGTTCGGCGCAGCCGTACGGATACTGGTCGAGCGAGAGCAGCAGCGAAGGCACGTCGAAGGCGGCCGCCTGAGAGACGCCGACGCTGACCGAAGCGCCTTCCAGCAGGCTCGCGGCCAGCAATTCGCGGTCGACGCGCAGCGAGCCGCCGGCCTTCAGGTCCACCACGAGACGGGTGGTCACCGGCAGTTGCGAGGGCCGGATCGGCAGGAAAAGCGTCTGCTCGACTTCCGGTCCGCCCTCATGCGAGAGGCGCACCGTGATCGAGGAATCGCCGGCAGTGACGGCCGTCAGCGGCACCGTGAAGGTCTGGCGCTTTCCGGAAGCCAGAGTCAGCTTTTCGGGCACGCCGTCGGTGCCGACGGAGAGGCCGCCGGTGGATTCGATCGCCACGGCGTAGTCGCCGTCGGGGCCGTCGGTGTTGGTGACGTCAAGGCGCATGGCGGCTGAATCGCCGGGCGCCAGGAAGCGCGGCAGGCCGGCGGTGAGCACGACCGGATCGCGCACGATCACGTCCGTCTGGGCATGGCCGACCGCTTCCTTGGTCCAGGCGACGGCCATGACGCGCACGGTGCCGTTGAACTGCGGCAGGTCGAAATCGACCGTCGCCTTGCCGTCGGCGTCGAGCTCGACGACACCGGAGAAGAAGGCGACCAGCTTTTCGGTCGGCGGATTGCCTTGGCTCTGCATGGCCGCACCGTCGCCGCCGGTGCGCAACCTGCCGGTCGCGCCGAGCGAGCCGTCGATGAGGCGGCCGTAGAGGTCGCGCAGTTCCAGCCCCATCATGCGCTGGCCGAAATACCAGCCGTCGGGATCGGGCGCCTTGTAGTTGGTGAGGTTGAGGATGCCGACATCGACGGCAGCCACCGTGACATAGGCTTGATCGCCGGCTTCGGCGCCCGCCACCGCGACGGGGACGGAGAGTGTGCGGCGCGGCTCTATCTTCTCAGGCGGCGTCAGCGTCACGGCAAGCTTCCTCGCCCCCGGATCGACCGCCAGCCATTTCACGCCGATGGCGCGGGCCGGCATGCGCGTTTCCTGCCCGTCGCCGGGCCTGAACAGCGTGGCGGTGACATAGGCGCCGGCGCCCCAGTCCTCGCCAACCGGGATGTCGACCGTACCGCCGTCGGCGGGGATCGAGGCGGAAACCGTCTTAAGCAGCTTGTCGGCGCCGATGGTCACCAGCAGTTCGCCGGAATAGTGCGGCGAAACCTTCAGCTTGGCGACTTCGCCGGCGGCGTACTTGTCCTTGTCCAGCGCGATCTCCAGCGCGTCCGGCGTCTCGGTCGAGGAGACGTCGACATACCAGCCGCCGTAGAACTCGTAGCTGGTGGCGGGCCCTTCCGGATCGGTCGTCTCGACCTGCAGGCGGTAGCGGCCCCAGTCGACCGGAACCGAGACGGTCGCCTCGCCGTCGGCGGCGACATCGAGCGTACCATTGGCGACCGACTTGGTGAATTCGACCGGCTCGTAGTTCCACGAGCTGCCGTTGCGATACCACTGGTAGTTGCGTTCCACCTTGACCAGCGACCACAGCGCGCCTTTCAGCGCCTCGCGCTTGCCATCCGCATCGACGGCGATGACGGAGAATTTGGCGGTGCCGCCCTGCGGCACCTCGTCATTGGCGAAATCGGGACGCACGCCGATCATCTGGCCTTGCGGGCGCACGCCGATGTCCAGCGAGCGCTCGACGGCGCGGCCGCCCGTCTCGCGCATGCGCACCGTCACCTTGGCCTTGACCAGCTTGGTGGTGGAGGGGAGCTGGTCCACCGTCACCGGGAAGGTGGCCTTGCCGTCGTCGCCGACCAGCGGCAGGTCGGCCAGCGGCGTTACGGAAGGTTCGGCCGTCTGCTCGTCGGCGAGGCCGAAGGAAAAGCCCTTGAAGCGGTCCCAGTCGCGCGTCGCGGACAGCGTCGTCTCGCCTTCCAGTGCCAGCCCTGCGGCCGGCGCGCCGTAGAGGAAGCGGCCATCGACGGTGACGTTGGCTGTCTCGCCCTGGGCGATCTCGGTCCTGTCGGCGGACAGGTCGAACTCGATGCGGTCGGGGACGAAATCCTCGACCAGGAACATATGGCTGGCCACCGCCGCCTGCTTGGGATCGGTGTGGATCGCCACCGTCCATGTGCCGCGCATGGCGTTGGGCTCGAGCGGCAGGTCGACGGCATAGCCGCCGGCCGAAGGCGTGTCGACAACGACGCGCCGCGCTTCCACGCCGTCAGGCCGGGTGAAGATGAAGGTCAGCGGCAGGTTTTCGACCGCCTTGGCCGAATCGTCACGGGCAAGGGCCGCGACGTGCACGTCCTCGCCGGCGCGGTAGATGCCGCGCTCGGTCCAGGCATAAAGGTCGAGCGCGCCGGGTGCTGGCCGGCCTTCCACGCCACGATCGGAAAGGTCGAAGCCGGCCTTGGTCATGTCGAGGAAGACGAAATCCTGGTCGCCCTGCTTGGCCATCAGCACGGCCGGCACCATGCCGCCTTCGCCGCGCGTCAGGCCGGGATTGAACACCGCCTTGCCCTCGGCGTCGGTCGTGGCGGTGCCGAGTATCTCGTTGTTGCGGGCGAGCAGCGTGAGCTCGGCGCCCTGGATCGGCTTGGCGGTGCCGAGCGAGCGGGCGAAGACGGACAGGCCGTCCTGGCCGGTGTAGGTGGAAAGCCCGATGTCGGAGACGACGAACCACTGGGTAGCACGCGAATCGTATTCC
>JBQCHN010000080.1:0-16809 GCA_051954615.1 Mesorhizobium sp.
CAGGCTGGCGGCGCTCGCCTGCCATGCGGTGGGCGAGCGGACGGCGGTGGCCGCGCAGGCCGCCGGCTTTCATATCGTAAAAGCGGGGCCGGGCGACGCAGCAGGGCTGGCCGACGCGATCGCGCCGCAGCTTGTCGGCAAACGGCTTGTCTATCTTTGCGGGCGCGAGCGGTTTCCCCTGTTCGAAGACCGTCTGGCGGAGGCCGGCGTCCGGATCACGGCGATCGAAACCTACGACACCGTCGCGGTCGAGCCTTCGGACGCCATGGTCCTTTCCCTGCTCGGCCGCCGGCAGGCCGATGCCGTCCTGCTCTATTCGGTCAAGGCGGCCGAGACGGCGGCGAGGCTCGTGCGCCGCGCCGCCCTGATGCCGGTTCTGGAGAATGCCGCCATGTTTTCGTTGTCGGCCCGCATCGATGCGGCGTTCCGGGTTGCCGGCGGCGATTGCAAGGGCGCAAGGCACGTCGCGACGACACCCGACGAGGAGGCGTTGATGGCATTGTTACAGGCGAAAGGATAGGGCGGGTCATCACGCCGCCCCTTTTCACCGCTTGGTGGTGTGCTATTGCCTTTGACAAGCCATCCCTGCCGCCTGGCGGCCGAGACGAAAGCGGAGCCCGAGCATGGTCAAGACGCCGAAAACGCGCCATTCCAAGCAGCATCGCCAGCCGGTGACCATCGAACTGGAGCCGGGCGAAGTCTCGCGCGTCGACGACGGCGACAAGGACACGGCCGATGTTCAGGCGCCTGACAACGCGCCGGAACAGCAAACGCCGCGCGCCGAATCAGCCGATTTCGAGCCTTGGGAGCATAAGGAGACGGCCTCGCCCGAGGCAGACCGGACGGCCGCGCCGGACGAGCCCGCGTCACGTTATGCCTCCGACTACGGTTTCGCCGAGCAGCCGACGAAAGAGACGACCGAGGAACTGGCCGGAAGCGGCGCGGGCAACGGTGCGGAGGGGGGCGCCGGCGATGGGTCTGATGGCCGGGCCGGGCCGTCTTCGCCGCGCGACGGTGCGCTCGGGCGTGTCGGCGCGGGCGTGATCGGCGGCCTCATCGCGCTTCTTGGCGCCGGGGCGTTGCAATATGCGGGCCTGCTCGGCGCGCCGGGCGGCAATGCCGGTGGCGACCTTGGCAGTCAGATCGCTGCGCTGAAAGGGGAACTCGCTGCCTTGAAGAACAGCGGGGGCAACGGCACCGGCACCCGCATCGACGGCCTGTCGGCCGCGCTCGACCAGGTGAAGGCCGATGTGGTGACGCTGAAAGCGGCCTTGGATTCGGGCCAGGGCGACGACAACGCCGACCTTGCCACGCTGTCCGACAAGGTAGCCGGCATCGAGAAGGCCGTGGCGGCGCTCGGGCAGGGCGGCGAGGCCCAGCCGGTGGACCTCGGTCCCGTCAACGAGAAGCTGGGCGAACTGGAAGCCCAGCTCAAATCGGCCGGCGATGCGGCCGGCGAACAGCAATCGAAACTGGCCGCGCTCGAACAATCTCTCTCGCAACTCTCGGCCAAGGTCGAGGCGCAGGCCTCTCAGCCGAAGATCGCACTTGCCATCGCCGCCGCCGCGCTGAAGTCGGCGCTCGACCGCGGGGCACCCTTCGCGGCCGAACTCGACACTTTCGCCGCGATCGCCCCCGATGCGCCCGAGATCGCCGCCTTGCGCGCCTATGCCGACAAGGGGGTGCCGACCCGCGCGGCGATCGCCGGCGAGGTGGATGCAGCCGCCAATGCCATGGTCGCAGCCGCAAAACCCGTCGATCCGAATGCCGGCATCTTCCAGCGGCTCATGTCCAGCGCCGAATCACTGGTCGAGGTGAGGCCTATCGGCGCGGTCGAGGGCAAGGGGGTGCCGGAAACGGTGGCGCGCCTGGAGGTGGCGGTGAACCAGGGCGACTATGCCAAGGCATTGGCCGAATACGACACGCTGCCCGAAGCGGCCAAGGCCGCCGGCGCCGGTTTCGCGGGCAAGCTCAAGGCGCGGATCGACGTCGAAGCGCAGCTCGACGCGCTGATCTCCGGCGCGATGAAGGCATAGAATATGATCCGTATCCTGTTCTTCCTCATCGTCGTCTTCGCGCTGGGACTGGGCTTTTCCTGGCTGGCCGACCGGCCGGGCCAGATGGTCGTGACCTTCGCCGGCTACCAGTATCAGGTCAGCTTGATGGTCGCCGCCGTGGCGGTTGTCGCGGTGGTGGCGGCGGCGATGATCCTGTGGTGGCTGCTGAAGTCGCTGTGGAACAGTCCCTACACGATCACGCGCTATTTTCGCGTGCGGCGGCGCGACCGCGGCTATCAGGCGCTGTCGACCGGCATGATCGCCGCCGGCGCGGGCGACGCCGCACTGGCGCGCAAGAAGACGAAGGAAGCGGCCAAGCTGATCCGCTCCGACCAGGAGCCGCTGATCCACCTGCTCGACGCACAGGCCTCGCTGCTGGAAGGCGACCACGACGGCGCGCGCAAAAAATTCGAGGCGATGCTGGACGATCCGGAAATGCGGCTGCTCGGCCTGCGCGGGCTTTACCTCGAAGCTGAACGGCTGGGCGATCGCAATGCGGCGCGCCACTATGCTGGGCGCGCCGCACAGGCCGCGCCGCAGCTCGGCTGGGCAGCCGATTCGACCATCGAGGAATTTGCCCAGCGTGGTGACTGGGACGCCGCGCTGAAGATCGTCGAGGCGCAGAAGTCGACCCGGCAGATCGAGCCCGCCGTCGCCAACCGGCGCCGCGCCGTGCTGTTGACGGCCAAGGCCGAGGCGCTGTTCGACGCCGACTTCAATGCGGCAAAGGCGGCAGCACTGGAGGCCAACCGGCTGGCGCCCGACTTCGCGCCGGCGGCGGTCGTCGCGGCCCGGGCACTGTTCCGACATAACGACGTGCGCAAGGGCTCGAAGGTGCTGGAAGCGGCCTGGCGGGCCGAGCCGCATCCCGAAATCGCCGAGCTCTACACCCATGCGCGGCCCGGCGACGCGGTCAACGACCGGTTGACGCGCGCGCGCAAGCTTCAGGAGATGAAGAAGAACAACGCTGAATCCTCGCTTGCCGTGGCGCGCGCGGCACTCGACGCGCAGGATTTTGCAACCGCCCGGCACGAGGCCGAGGCGGCCATCCGTATGGACCGGCGCGAGGGTGCCTATCTGCTGCTCGCCGACATCGAGGAAGCCGAGACGGGCGACCAGGGCAAGGTGCGGCAGCTTCTCGGCAAGGCCGTCAGGGCGCCGCGCGATCCGGCCTGGGTGGCCGACGGCGTCGTTTCGGAGCGCTGGGCGCCGGTATCGCCGGTCACCGGTCACCTCGATGCGTTCGAATGGCGCGCGCCGGCGGAGCGTCTCGGCCGTCTCATCGAGGCCGGGGACGGCGAAGACGAGCCGAAGCCGGTGCTGGCGGCGCCATCCAGGGAAAGCGGCGGGGATGGGCCGATCGACGGCCATGCGGCCGAGATCTTCGTCGAAGAGCAGGCGCAAACTCCGCCCGGACCGGCAGGCGAGGCGGCTGCGGCGGCCGTCGCGGTCGCGCCCGATGCTCCCGCCGAAAGGCGCGAGGACCAGGCGCGCGCGCCCGACGATCCGGGGGTGGAGCCGGAGGAGGAAGCGGAAAAAGCGCCGCGCCGGTTCCGTTTATTTTGATTTTCCTGCAACCATCGCGCTAACTACAGTCCAACTCGCTCTCCTTTCGGCCTGAACGGGAACGATCCATGTTCGAACGCGTGTTGTCTTTCTTGAAGGATCTGCCTGGAGGCGGCGCCGGCCCGCGCGCGGCGGACGACGACGCCCGCATCGCGGCGGCTGCCCTGCTCTTTCACGTCATGGACGCCGACGGCATCCGCCAGGATACCGAATGGGAGCGCTTCAAGCAGATTCTGGCCGAGACCTATGCGGTGGGCGGCGAAGACCTCGACCGTCTGGCCCGCGCCGGCGAAAAGGCCGACAACGAGGCCGTCGATCTCTATGCCTTCACCAGCGTGCTCAAGCGCCATCTCGATGCCGATGGCCGCAGGGCGTTCGTCACGCTGCTGTGGGAGATGGTCTATGCCGATGGCGAGCTGCACGAATTGGAGGACAATGTCGTGTGGCGGGTCGCCGAACTGATCGGCGTCGAGCGGCGCGACCGTATCGCGGCGCGGCAAGAGGTTGCCGCGAGGATGCCGGTCGCCAGAGGCGCGTCCAGCGACGAATAGGTTTGCAGACAATTCCACGATCATGCCGCCCCTAAGCCGACCGAAAATTCTCATCGTCCTGCATCAGGAAAACTCCAGCCCCGGACGCGTCGGGCAGATGCTGGTGGAAGGCGGCTTCGACCTCGACATCCGCCGCCCGCCGCTCGGCGACGCATTGCCCGCAACGCTCGACGGCCACGCCGGCGCCGTCGTATTCGGCGGCCCGATGAGCGCCAACGACGGCGACGAATTCGTCAAGCGCGAGACGGACTGGCTGGCGGTGCCGCTGAAGGAGAACCGCCCGTTTCTCGGCATCTGCCTCGGCGCGCAGATGCTTGCCAACCATCTCGGCGGCAAGGTCGAGGGCCATGGCGAGGGGTTGGTCGAGATCGGCTGGTATCCGCTGAAGGCGACCGAAGCGGGTCGCGCGCTCATGCACTGGCCCGAAATGGTCTATCAGTTCCATCGCGAGGGGTTTTCTCTGCCGAAGGATGCGACGCTGCTTGCCACCGCCGAGACCTATCCCAACCAGGCATTCCGCTATCGCGACAATGCCTGGGGCATCCAGTTCCACGCCGAACTGACGCGCCTGATGATGCATCGCTGGGTGGTGCGCGGGGCCCATCGCTTCACCCTGCCCGGCGCGCAGCCCGGCCGCGACCATCTCGGTGGCCGGCTGATCTGGGACATGCATCTGAAGCGCTGGCTGGGCGACTTGCTCACAACGGTGTTCGGGAGGGTAGGGGAATAGGGATCGATCTTCACATACTGCCTTATTGCCCTACTCCCTTAACCTCCCCCTACTCTCTCCCGTCCAGCCGCCGCACCTTGCGCAGGTGCGGGAACAGCACGGCCCACAGGCCGGCAACCGCGACCGCGCCGACGCCGCCGATCACCACCGCCGGCACGGTGCCGATGAGGGCGGCGAGCGTGCCGGCGCGGAATTCGCCGACCTCGTTGGAGGCGCCAACGAAGACCTGGTTGACGGCGTTGACTCGGCCGCGCACCTCGTCCGGTGTCCATAGCTGGATCAGCGTCTCGCGCACGTAGACGCTGATCATGTCGGCCGCGCCCATCAGCGCAAGGGCGACGATCGACAGCCACGGAATGGCCGAGACGCCGAAGACGACGGTCAGTGCGCCCCACAGCATGACGGCGATGAGCATCAGGACGCCGGCATGGTTGCGGATCGGGTGTCCGGCCAGCCAGACCGCCACGAAGACGGCGCCGAGGCCCGGCGCCGAGCGCAACAGGCCGAGCCCCCACGGGCCGAGGACGAGGATGTCGCGGGCGTAGACCGGCAGAAGTGCGGTGGCGCCGGACAGGAGAACGGCGAACAGATCGAGCGAGATGGCGCCGAGCACCACCTTTTCGCTCCAGATGTAGCGGAAGCCGGCGAACAGCGTCTCCAGTTCCGGGCTTTCAGTGTGGTTGCGTTGGGCGGGTTTGGCTATGGCGAAGATGAGCAGCGTGGCTGCGAGCATGAGGGCGGCCGCGCTGCCGTAGGCGACCGTTTCCGACAGGCCGTAGAGCAGGCCGCCGGCGACCGGGCCGACGATGTTCGCGGTCTGCCATGCGGAAGAATTCCAGGCGACGGCGTTGGCGAAGTCTTCCGGCGGAACGAGATTGGCGACCAGCGAAGACGATGCCGGCCCGTAGAAGGCGCGCGCGATGCCGAACACCGCCAGCACGGCGAAGATCGGCAACGGGCTCGTCAGCTCGCCGTTCAGCACCAGGACCAGCAGGACAAGCGCGCAGCCCATCTCCAGCGCCGAGGCGACACCCATGACGAGGCGGCGGCCGAAGCGGTCGGAGACCGCGCCCGTCACCAGCACCAGCAGAAGCGAAGGCAGGAACTGGATGATGCCGACGATGCCGAGATCGAAGGGGTCGCGGGTCAGGTCGTAGATCTGCCAGCCGACCGCAACCGAGACGATCTGCGCGGCGAAGGTGGTGAGGAAGCGCGCCGCCCAGTAGGCCCGGAAGGGCCGGTGGCTGAAGGCGGCGAACCGGGCGGCGGATGTCGTCTCGGATTCTGGCGTCATGAAAAGCGAAAGGCCCCGTTGCGTCCGACGATGGCCGGCGGGGCTCTTCCGCAGCGGGCGCTGGTCCGACCAGCATCGCCTTTAGCGCAGTTCAGGCCGCCTTGCGCGCAAAAAATGCAGGATAGGGATCGCTATCCTCGGCTGGCCTCCTCGAAGCCGGTCAGCACGCCGACGGCGTTGACGCCGATCTCGTCCACCGCGTAACCGCCTTCCATGACGAACAGCGTCGGCAGGCCGAGCTTGGCGATGCGGTGGCCGATCGCCGGATAGTCGGCGCTCTTGAGCTTGAACTGGCTGATCGGGTCCTTCTCGAAAGTGTCGACGCCGAGCGATACCACCACCACGTCCGGCGCATAGGCCGCGAGCTTGCCGCAGGCGTCGTCGAGTGCGGCGCTCCATTTCTCGAACGTCGTGCCGAACGGCATCGGATAGTTGAGATTGAAGCCCTCGCCGGCGCCTTCGCCCTTCTCGTCGGCGTGGCCGAGGAAAAAGGGATATTCGACCATCGGGTCGGCGTGCAGGTTGAGCACCTGCACGTCGCCGCGCGCATAGAAGATCTGCTGGGTGCCGTTGCCGTGGTGGTAATCGACATCGAGGATGGAGACGCGCGCAGCACCCCGGTCGCGATACCATTGCGCCACCACGGCGGCATTGTTGATGTAGCAATAGCCACCCATGAAGGCGTCGCCGGCGTGATGGCCCGGCGGGCGGCAGAGCGCGAAGGCGGTGCGCTCGCCGTTCTTGACCAGCGCCGCTGCCGTCAGCGCCACCTCGTAGGAGGATTTTATCGCATCCCAGGTGCCTTTCACGAAGGGCGCGCCCGCATCGAAGGAATAGAAGCCGAGCAGCGCGTCTATGGTCTCGGGCCGCACGTCGCCGCGCAGGCCGCGCGTTGGCCAGGTGAAGGGAATGGCCGAGCCGGCACGGCCCGACGCCTCCCACGCCGGATAGATCGTCGGCAGGAAGTCGATGTAGTCGGCACGGTGCACACGCTTGGCGGCGGCGAGGTCGTGCGGCTCGGGCGCCAGGATCGGTCCCAGTTTCTCGCTTTCGACGCGGGCACGGATGATCTCGGCGCGCGAGGGTTTTTCGAAGCCGGGCATCAGTTCCCCGGAATTCAGTTCCATGGTGCCGGCATGCCCGGCGTGGAGCGGCGAATAGACGGTCTTCATGAAATCCTTCCGTGCGTTTTACCGGAGCCTAGCCGCAGGGCGGTGCCATGGGCAAGCCGCTGGGCCAAGCGCAGGAGGCTTGCTGGACCCGCTTGCGCTCGTCTAGCCTCATCCCGGTCTCCACCAGCGAAGGAAACAGCCATGAGCGGAAGTCCGGACCTGATCGTCACCAACGGCCGGGTGCTGACCATGGACGAAGACCATCCGGCTGCCGAAGCCGTTGCCGTCCGCGACGGACGGATCGTGGCGGTGGGCGATGGCAAGGCGATCGTGGCGCTCAAGGGTCCGGCGACGCGCGTCATCGACGCGCAGGGCGGCTCGGTCGTTCCCGGTTTCATCGAAGCGCACATGCACCTTTTCTCGGGCGCGGCGGAGCTCGCACACCTCCAGCTTGCCGGCCTGCATGGTTTCGATGCCCTGCGCGATGCCATCCGCGCCTATGCCGCCGACCAGCCGGACGCCCCGATGCTGGTCGGGCAAGGCGTCGACTACAGCGTGCTCGGCGACGAGCGGGTAACGCGGCACCATCTCGACGCCATCCTGCCCAACCGGCCGTTCTGTATGGCCGCGCCCGACCATCATACAGTGTGGGCCAACACGAAGGCCTTGGAAGCGGCCGGCATCCTGCGCGGCCGCACGCTCGGGCCGGGCAATGAGATCGTCATCGGCGATGACGGGCTGGCCAATGGTGAGCTGCGCGAGGGCGAGGCCTTCGGACCGGTGCTGGCGCTGGCCGGCGAGGAGCGCGTGCGGCTCGGCCTTTCGACCGGCGGCGAGCCGGACCCGGCGCCGTCGGCGGCGGAACGGGCCGCCGACCGCGACATCATGCGGCTCGGTCTGGCGTGGTGCGCCAGGCACGGCATCACCTCCATCCAGAACATGGACGGCAATCTCTACCAGCTCGAACTGCTCGCCGAGATCGAGGCCGAGGAGGGGCTGCCTTGCCGCGTCAGGATTCCGTTCCATTTGAAGAACTTCATGGACCTGTCGATGCTCGAAAAGGCCTCGACGATGGCCGAACGGTATCGTTCGGAATGGCTGGCCTCGGGCATGGTCAAGGTGTTTTTCGACGGCGTGCTGGATTCCTGGACGGCGGTGATGCTGGAACCCTATGCGGACCGGCCGGACTGGGTAGGCGAGCCGCTGTTTACGCCAGAACGCTTCAAGGAACTCGCCGTCGCGATCGACAGGCGTGGTTTGCAGATCGCCGTGCATTCGATCGGCGACGGCGCGGTGCGCGCCGTGCTCGACGGCTACGAGGCGGCGCGACAGGCCAATGGTGCGCGCGACAGCCGCCACCGGGTCGAGCACATCGAGGTGATTTCCGCCGCCGACGTGCCCCGGTTCAAAGCGCTCGGCGCAATCGCTTCCATGCAGCCACCGCATCCGCCGGGCGCGATGGGCTTTCCGCTGGAGCCGACCGTCTCGCGCATCGGCCGGACACGCTGGCCGCTCTCCTACGCCTGGCGCACGTTGAAGGATGCCGGCGCGCATGTCGTCTTCGCTTCCGACTGGCCGGTCTCGCCGATCGATCCGATCCGCGGCATGCAGGCGGCGATCCTGCGCAAGCGGTGGGCCGAAAGCGATCCCGACCAGAGTTTCTCGCTGATGGAATCGCTCGCCGCCTACACGGTCGAGGGCGCCTATGCCGAGTTCGCCGAGACCGCCAAGGGGCGGCTGAAGCCCGGTTTCATGGCCGACCTCGTCGTTCTGTCGGCCGACATCGAGGCGATGGCGCCGGAGGCTTTGCACGACGTGCGGCCGCTCGTGACGATCTGCGGCGGCAAGGTGACCTATGAGGGATGAACCCTTTTGAGGCGGCGCTGCCGCTTCAGGAAGTGAGCGCGCTCCGCTCGATCAGGAAGCGGTGGCCGCCGTCCTGAGCCGTCGTCTCGACCAGCCGGTGGCCTGCCTCGGCACAGAAAGCGGGAATGTCGATAACGGCGAGCGGGTCGGTCGTTTCGAGCTGGAGAAGACTGCCCGGCGCCATGGCGGCCAGCTTCTTGCGGGCCTTCAGTACGGGTAGGGGGCAGTTCAACCCCCTGAGGTCATAACGAAAGGGCGGCGCCAAGGCAGCAGCGGCCTCAGCCGCCGAACAGGCCGAGCAGCCGCTTCTTGACCTTGGAAACCATGTTGCCGTCGCTCGACGCCGTCTGGGTGACAGGCTCCTGGGGTGCGGCCTGCTCCGGCGGCACGACGGCGATGGCGTTCGCCTTGCCGGCCTTCTTTGCCGCCTTTTCCTCGGCGATACGCTGCTTCTCGGCTTCCTTCGCGGCCTTGGCGGCGGCGACCGCCTGAGCCTTTTCTTCAGCGGCCTTCTTCGCGGCGGCCTTTTCGGCATCGAGTGCCGCCATCTTGCGGCCGAGCGGCGAATCGATGCGGCCCATGCGGCTCGTGGTCTCGATCACGGAGCCGTCGGCCTTCAACGACGGCGGGTCCATCGTCACGCGCTCGCCGCGGGCGCGGCGCTTCGACCAGTCGGCCACAAGTGCCGCTTCCTTGGTGCCGAGGATGGTCGGCTTGGGCGCGGGATTGGAGCTGTTCAAGGCGCTGGCAAAGGCGGCGTCGTATTTGCTCTGGTATTGCGAATAGGCGACCTTGAGCGAGTCGGGCTGCGCGGAAGCCGGGCATGCACCGGTCGGGCTGAAGGTCGTGCCTTCCGGCGCCACCTGGTTGAAGACGTAGCGCTTCTCGCACACGTCCACCTTCGGCGGGACCTTGGTGATCTCGAAATTGTCGTAGCCGACCTTCAGCATCTTCCAGAACTCGTAGTTCGGGTCGCTGCGGTAGCGCGCCATGTTGGCTGCGGTCATGCGGAAGGGGAAAGCCTGGATCTGGAACTCGGTCTGGCCGCCCTGGAAGGCGTCGCGGCCGAAGGCGTAGATTTCCTCGATCTGCGGGTCGTTCATCGAATAGCAGCCCGACGACGAGCAGGCGCCGTGCACCATCAGGTTGGAGCCGGTGCGGCCGTTGGCGCGGTCATAGGCGTTGGGGTAGCCGATGTTGAAGGCGAGATGATAGCCCGACCGCGGATTCATCTGCGAGGGACGGACCGTGTAGAAGCCTTCCGGCGCCTGGCGGTCGCCTTCGGTGAATTTCGGTCCCAGCTTGCCCGACCATTTGCAGATCGGATAGCTGGCGATGATGTCGTAGCGGCCGTTGGTCTTCTGCTTCCAGATCTCGACGACGTTCTCTTCCTTGAAGATACGCGCCATGATCGGTGCGTTCTTGTTCATGCCCTTGGCCCGCATCTCGGCGACGATCTTGGCCGGAAGCTGCTTGTTGGCGTGCTGCGGGGCAAAGTCCTGCACGGACGATTCAGTGCAGCCGGCGACGCCGAGGGCGGCGATCACGAGTGCGGAACGGGCGAGCTTGGCGAACATCGGTCTGCTGATCGTCTTCTTCATCTAGGGCAACGGGCCGGGTTTCCGGTTCCGTCGGATATCCACGGAACCCTAGGCTCGTTAACCTTGAAATTTCCTTACCGCAGGTCCGGCGTCCCCGCTCCTGCCGTCAACCCATAGTGCCGAAAGCGACGGCAATTTTGTGGCATCGGCACGCATTGCGGCCATAATTTCGCACGCGACGCGCGCAATGCGCTCTTACAGGGTGCGGCCCATCGCCAGGTACTTCTCGCGGCGTTGCTCGCGGAAATCGGCGTTGGAGCCGGCGAATTCCTTCAGCGTGCGTGCGATCAAGTCGCCGGTCGCCTTGATGACCGTGTCCGGCGCGCGATGGGCGCCGCCCATCGGCTCGGGCACGATGGCGTCGATCACCTTCAGTTCAAGCAAATCCTGCGCGGTGATGCGCATGTTGTTGGCGGCGTCCTTCGAACGGGTCGAATCGCGCCACAGGATCGAGGCGGCCGCCTCCGGCGAGGCGACGCAATACATGGCGTGCTCGAGCATGTAGACGCGGTTGGCGGTGGCGATCGCGATGGCGCCGCCGGAGCCGCCCTCGCCGATCACGACCGAGACGGACGGCACCTTGATGGTGAGGCAGGCGGAGATGGAACGGGCGATGGCCTCGGCCTGGCCGCGCTCTTCCGCCTCGACGCCGGGATAGGCGCCGGCTGTGTCGACCAGCGTCACCACCGGGATGGCGAAACGGTCGGCCAGTTCCATGATGCGCACGGCCTTCCGGTAGCCGTCGGGCATGGCCATGCCGAAATTGTGCTTGAGCCGGCTCGCCGTGTCGGAGCCCTTCTCCTGGCCGATGACGGCGACGGATTCGCCGCGGAAGCGGGCGAAGCCGCCGACGATCGCCTGGTCCTCGCCGAAGGTGCGGTCACCCGCCAGTGGGGCGAAGTCGGTGAACAGGCCCTTGACGTAGTCGAGGCAATGCGGCCGGTCGGGGTGGCGCGCCACCTGCACCTTCTGCCACGGCGTCAGCGCCTTGTAGACGTCGCGCAGCGCATCCTTCGAGCGTTTCTCCAGGCGGGCGATCTCGTCGGCGACATCGACGGCCTCGCCGCTTTCGGCAAGCTTCTTCAGCTCGATGATCTTGCCTTCAAGGTCGGCGACGGGTTTTTCGAAGTCGAGGTAATTGTACATTGGCAAACGGACCGGTGCGCGCGAAGGACGGCGGGACAATGGCGGCGGAAAGCTGAAAAAGCCGTTTCCGAGGGCCTCACATAGCGGGCGACGGCCTAGTCGGCAAGCGGATGGTGCTCGTTGACCAGCCTGACCAGCCGTTCCTCAAGCACATGGGTGTAAATCTGCGTGGTCGAGATGTCGGCATGGCCGAGAAGCTGCTGCACGGCGCGTAGGTCGGCGCCGTTCTGCAAAAGATGGCTGGCGAAGGCGTGGCGCAGGACGTGCGGCGACAGGCTGACTGAGGCGATGCCGGCACGGGCCGCCAGCCCCTTCAGGTCGCGCGCGAAGACCTGGCGGGCGAGATGGCCGCTTTCGGAGCCGGCGGGGAAAAGGAACGGGCTTTCGGCGAAAGCGGGCACCGCTGCCCTGGCCGCCAGCCAGGTCCGCATGGCGGCGCGCGCCTTGGCCGACAGCGGCACCATGCGCTCCTTGCCACCCTTGCCGCGCACCATGAAGAAGCGGTCGTCGCGCTGGGCCACCGTCACCGGCAGGCCGACCAGTTCCGAAACGCGCAGGCCGGTGGCGTAGAGCACCTCGACCAGCGCATGCAGGCGCAGCGCCGCCAGCCGGTCGTCCTGTTCCGGGTCGTCGGCCTCGCGTGCCGCGCGGTCGAGCAATCGGCCGGTTTCGGCTTCGCTCATGACCTTGGGCAGCGGGCGGCCCTTCTTCGGGCTGTCCAGCGTGCCGGTTGGGTCGTCGCCGCGCAGGCCCTCGGCATAGAGGAACTTGAAGAACTGGCGGAGCGCCGACAGTTTGCGCGCCTGCGAGGTCGGCGCGAAGCCGCGCGCGGCCATGCTGTCGAGATAGGTGCGGATGGCATCGGATGAGGCGTCGGCGAGGTTTCCGGCAATGGTTTCGGCTGCGTCCTCGAGGTCCCGGCGGTAGCCCGCCAGTGTGTTTTCGGCCGCGCCCCGCTCGGCGCTCATCATCTCCAGGAAGGCCTCGATGCGGGCGGCGCTCTTCATTGAGACTGTTTCGGGGCGAGCTTTTCCGGGGGGATGCGCACGGAAAGCTCCGCCTGCTTCGGGTTGACGAACATCACCAGCGCGAACATGGCGCCATAGGCAATGCCGGCCAGCACGGCCACGGTAACGACAAAGCGGAACAGGGTGGGCATCGCGTTTCGTTCGTCCGCCTTGCTGGGGCCTTCCTTGAGGATCGTGCCGTTATGGGACGCCTCGCCGGCCATTTCAAGGCTGTTGGGGCGGCGTCCGACAAGTCGCCTCTGCTTGACGAAGCCGGCCTTTTCATGTCGATACGCCGGCAGGATGACCACGCAAACAGCCCCTTCGCCGATACTTGACCATGCCACGCTGCGGGAGCGGCTGGGATCGCGCTCGGTCGTCTTCGTCGGACTGATGGGCGCCGGCAAGACGGCGATCGGGCGCAAGGTGGCGGGCATGCTGGGCCTGCCCTTCATCGACAGCGACCACGAGATCGAGAGCGTGTCGCGCATGACCATTCCCGACCTGTTCGAGCGCTACGGGGAAGCCGAGTTCCGCGCGCTGGAACAGCGCGTCATCCATCGGCTCCTGACGGAGAACGGCCCGCAGGTGCTGTCCACCGGCGGTGGCGCCTTCATGAACGAACAGACGCGCGAGGCAATCGCCGAGCACGGCATCTCGGTGTGGCTGAAGGCGGACCTGGACCTCCTCATGGAGCGCGTGTCGAAGAAACAGAACCGGCCGCTGCTGAAAAACGACAATCCGCGCGCGGTCCTGCAAAGGTTGATGGACGTCCGCTATCCGGTTTATGCGACGGCGGAAATCACCGTCACCACGCGTGACGAGCGCAAGGAGGTAATCGCCGCCGAGGTGGTGGAGGCGCTGGCCGGCCATTTCGGCATAGTGGCGGGTGCCGGCGAAGGGGAGCGTTCATGAGTGAGCCGGTCAAGGTCGAGGTGGGGCTGGGTGAACGGGCCTACGACATCCTGATCGGGCCGGGCCTGCTCGCCCGCGCCGGCACGGAAATCGCCGCCCGGCTGCCCGGCGCGCGGGTGGCGGTCGTCACCGACGAGAACGTCGCGGCCGCTCAACTTCCCGCATTGGAGGCAGGCCTCGAGGCGGGCGGCGTCTCCGCCACGATCATCACCGTGCCGCCAGGCGAGAAGACCAAGAGCTTTTCGCATCTTGAAACCGTGGTGGATGGCATCCTCGCCGCGAAGCTGGAGCGGCGTGATGCGGTGATCGCGTTCGGTGGCGGCGTCGTCGGCGACCTGACCGGCTTCGCCGCCGGCATCGCGCGGCGCGGCATGCCGTTCGTGCAGGTGCCGACCTCGCTGCTGGCGCAGGTCGATTCCTCCGTCGGTGGCAAGACCGGCATCAATTCGCCGCGCGGCAAGAATCTCGTCGGCGTCTTCCATCAGCCGAAGCTGGTGCTGGCCGACACCGAGGCGCTCGACACTCTGCCGCCGCGCGAGTTCCGCGCCGGCTATGCCGAGGTCGCCAAGTACGGTCTGATCGACCGGCCGGATTTCTTTACCTGGCTGGAGACGAACTGGCGCGACGTGTTTGCCGGCGGCGCGGCGCGCATCGAGGCGATCGCCGAAGCCTGCCGTGCCAAGGCCGAGGTGGTGGCGCGCGACGAGTTCGAGACGGGCGACCGCGCCCTGCTCAATCTCGGCCACACCTTCGGCCATGCGCTGGAGGCGGCTGTGCAGTACGACGGCGCCCGCCTCGTGCACGGCGAGGGCGTCGCCATCGGCATGGCGCTGGCGCACCGCTTCTCGGCGCGCATGAACCTCGCCAGCCCCGACGATGCAGCCCGCGTCGAGGCGCATCTGAAGGCCGTCGGCCTGCCGTGGCGCATGGCGGACGTGCCGGGCGGCTTGCCGGACGCCGAGGCACTGCTCGGTTTCATCGCGCAGGACAAGAAGGTATCGCGCGGCACACTTACCTTCATCCTCACCCACGGCGTCGGCAAATCCTTCGTCGCCCGCGACGTGCCGGCCTCCGAGGTGCTTTCCTTCCTCAAGGAGAACCTCCCGGGATGAGCGGTGCCGGCTGGATCGTCGCCGCGTGCCTGGCCGCGCTGATCGTGCTGGCCGGCCTGTTTCGCGACCGGCTGGCGAAGACAGGGGGCTATGTCCCGTCCGCTGGAGAGCCCCGGCCGGAAGAACCGCGCAACGGCAACGGTTCGCCGGATCGTGACGGCGACGCCGTCAGCGAGCATCGCCGCCGCCTCGACGCGCTATTCAAGCTGACCGAGCTCAACGAGCTGGAAGTGTCGGACGTCATGGTCCATCGCACCGCCATGCGCTCGGTCAACGCCGACGATCCTCCGGAAGCGGTGGCGCGCGAGATCCTGCAAAGCCCACACACCCGCATGCCTCTCTGGAAGGGCTCGCTCGACAACATCGTCGGCGTCGTCCACGCCAAGGACCTGCTGCGCGCGCTGAACGAGGTCGGCAACGACTTTTCACGTCTCGACCTGATGAAGGTGGCGGCGCGGCCGTGGTTCGTGCCGGACACCACGAGGTTGCAGGAACAGCTCAACGCCTTCCTGCGCCGCAAGGCGCATTTCGCCGTCGTCGTCGACGAATACGGCGAGGTCGAAGGACTGGTGACGCTGGAGGATATCATCGAGGAGATCGTCGGCGAGATTGCCGACGAGCACGACATCGACATGCAGGGGGTCAAGCAGGAAGCCGACGGCTCGGTGGTGGTCGACGGCACAGTGCCGATCCGCGACCTCAACCGGGCACTGAACTGGACCTTGCCCGATGAGGAGGCAACGACGATCGCCGGCCTCGTCATCCACGAGACGCAGTCGATCCCGGAGGAGCGTCAGGCATTCACCTTCCACGGCAAGCGCTTCGTCGTTATGAAGCGCGACAAGAACCGCATCGCGCGGCTCAGGATCAGGCCGGTATCCGTCGAGGTCGAGCCTCCGGCTCCGCGGCCGGAATAGGTTTCGGCCAGAAATACCGCCCGGCGACGATCGCCACCACGGCTCCGATGACCTCGGCGACGACGAAGCCCGCGACATGCTGCGGCAGGATGCCGGCGGGCGTCGCGGTGAAGGCGCGGATGATCGTCATCGCCGGATTGGCGAAGGCGGTCGAGGCGGTGAACCAGTAGGCCGCGCCGATATAGAGCCCGACCATCGCCGGCACCACCGTCGGCGTGCGGGCGAAGCAGCCGAGAATCACCAGGATCAGGCCGAAAGTGGCGATGGCTTCGGCCAGCCAGTGGCCGGAGCCGGTGCGCGCCACGGTGGCGAGTTCGAGGATCGGCAGTTCGAACATGGCATGCGCGGCCCACACGCCGATGAGGAAGCCGCCGAGCTGGGCCAGGCAGTAAGGCGCGACATCGCGCCATTTCAACTGGCCTGTTGCCGCGAAGGCAAGGCTGACGACCGGGTTGAGATGACCGCCCGAGACGGGACCGAACAGCCAGATCAGCACCGCCAGCATGGCGCCTGTCGAGGTCGAGGTGACGAACAAAGCAAGGGCCGCCGATCCCTGCGCCAGTTCCGCGCCCATGATGCTGGAGCCGACGACAGTGGCGAGCAGGAAGGCCGAGCCCAGCGCCTCGGCGGCCAGCCTCTTGGAAAGCGGTTCGTTCATCGCCTCACCATCTGACCTTTTCGCCTGGCGCCGCCGGCTCGATGGCGAGCGCGTGCACGCCGGCCTTCAATTCGTCTGCCAGCACGGCATTGACGGCGCGGTGGCGCTCGACGCGGCTCATGGCGGAGAAGGCGGATGCGATGATGCGGACACGGAAATGCGTCTCGCCGGTGCCGTCGAACTCGGCCTCCTCGCCGTTCTCGACGTGGTGATGGCCGGCATGCAGATGGCTTTCGTTGACGACGCTCAGCCGCTCCGGTGAAAAAGCCCTGTTAAG
>JBQCHN010000081.1:0-4638 GCA_051954615.1 Mesorhizobium sp.
CACGGTGGCGGAGTTCGTGCGCTACCGGTTCCAGAGCGTTCGCATCACGGTCGACGATGCCGAACCGATCGAGGCTCGCGTGGCGCTGGTGGCGGTCGCCAACGGAAAATTCTTCGGCGGCGGCATGATGGTGGCGCCGGATGCCGATCTGCATGATGGCCAGTTCGATATCGTCATCCTGCGCGCCGCCAACAAGGCGAAGCTGATCTGGGACCTCAGGCTGGTCTATGGCGGACGGCACCGCAACCATCCGGCCATCACCATCCTGCGTGGCAGCAAGGTGGTGGTCGAACCGATAGGCGGCGATGTGGCGCTGATCGATATTGACGGCGAATCGCCCGGCCGAATCCCGGCGACGTTCGAGATGCTGCCCGGCGCGCTGATGCTGAGGTTCTGATTCAACCGCCTCGCGCGGCGGCTTATGCCGTTGCGAAGCCGAGTCCGTATTGAGCGCCAAGCGCTTGAATATGAATCACCTTCTACGCTTCCAGCGTTGCCGGGAAACCGGGTGCCCGCAGGTCCGTGCCGACCGCATCCTCGATCAATTTGACGATCATCGTCGACCAGGCGCCACCGCCATAGGTCGCCTTGCCCTGCTCGAAAATGGCCGCGACACGGCCGGCCAGATCGAGCGGAACGCCGCCTTCCATCCCCATCTTCAGCGCAAAGCCGAGATCCTTCAGGGCAAGGTCCATGGTAAAGCCGATATCATAGGAGCCGTTGAGGACGAGCTGGCTCTCCGTCTCGTGGACGAAAGAAGCGCCGGAAGAGGCGACGATGGCGTGGTAGGCCTGCGCGAGGTCCAGCCCGCCCTTCCTGGCCAGCATCAGCGCCTCGCCTGCCGCGACCAGATGAATGAAGGCCAGCATGTTGGTGATGACCTTGATCACCGCCGCCGAGCCGATTGGCCCCATCAGGAAGGATTTCGCGCACATAGCCTCGATGGCCGGCCGGTGGCGCGCGTAGAGGACGGGATCGCCGCCGACCAGTGCGGTGATCTTGCCCTGGGCGGCGAGGTGTACGCCGCCGGTGACGGGGCATTCCAGCGTTTCAACGCCTCGTCCGGTCGCAAGTGTCGCAAGCCGCATGATCTCGTCACGGCCGTTGGTGGACATCTCGATCCATGTCGCCCCTTGCGGCAGGCCGCCCAGAAGCCCGTCCGGCCCGGCGAGCACGGCTTCGCTGACCTTTGGCGAGGGCAGGCAGGTGATGGCGTTGCCGGCGCGGGCGGCTGCCTCGGCGGGGCTTTTGGCCGTCGTCGCGCCCTGGACGACGAGTCGCTCGACGGCAGCCGGATCGCGGTCGAAGACGAAGACGGCAAAGCCGTTGCGCAGGAGGCTCGCCGCCAGACGACCACCGAGATGGCCGAGACCGACGAAGGCGTAGGACTGTTTCAAGGGCACACCTCGGTAGGGTGCTTTCCGCCAGTTGTGCTCACGGCATCAGCGGCGTCTGCATCATATCGAGATGAAGCGCCTTGCCGTTGTACGGGTGCGCATCGCATACCGCCTCATTGAGTTCGACGCCAAGGCCCGGTTCCTTCGAGGGAATGACATGGCCGTCCTGCCACTCGATCTTCTTCTTCAGCAGCGTTGCGTGGAAACCGTCCCATTGCTTCAGCGATTCGAGGATCAGGAAGTTCGGCAGCGTCACTGCAAGCTGGATGTTGGCCGCGCCGACGATCGGGCCGCAATAGCAGTGCGGTGCGACCTGGATATGCCAGGCCTCGGCCATGGCGGCGATCTTCTTGGTTTCGAGGATACCGCCGGAGCGGCCGAGGTCGGGTTGCAGGATAGTGGCGGCGCGGCTCTCGATGACGCGGGCAAATTCGAATTTCGTCGTCAGCCGCTCGCCGGTGGCGATGGGAATGCTCGTGCCGCGCGCGACCTCCGCCATCACTTCGGGCATGTCAGGCGGCACCGGTTCCTCGAACCAGAGCGGATCGTAGGGCTCGATGGCGCGTGCCATGCGCAGCGCACCCGACGCCGTGAACTGGCCGTGCGTGCCGAACAGGATGTCGGCCTTCGTGCCGACCGCCGCGCGGATGGCCTTCAGCATGCGGGCCGACAGGTCGATATCGACGAGGCGCGGCTGGTGGCCGTCGAAAGCGGTATAGGGACCGGCCGGGTCGAGTTTCACCGCGTTGAAGCCCTGCTCGACGTAAAGGGCGGCGCATTCGGCGGCGAGGTCGGGATCGTTATAGACATTCTTGCCGCTGACGTCCTCGGTGTGGACCGAGCCGGTGTGCGGGTAGAGATAGGTGTAGGAGCGCAGCGTCTCATGCACCTTGCCACCCAGCAGTTGATAGACGGGCTGGCCGGCCTCCTTGCCGATGATGTCCCAGCAGGCGATTTCGAGCGCCGAGAAACAGCCTATGGCAGCGACGTCCGGCCTCTGGGTAAAGCCGGAGGAGTAGCAGCGGCGGAAGAAGGTCTCGATGTCGTGCGGATCGTGGCCGATGAAATAGCGCTCGGCCATGTCCTCGATCATGCGGGCGGTGACATGGGCGGAAAACGTGGCGTTGTAAGCCTCGCCATAGCCGACGACGTTGGAATCGGTGGTCAGCCGGACGAAGATGAAATACTTGCCGCCGATGCCGGGTGGCGGGTTGCCGACCACCCAGGTTTTGACGTCGGTGATTTTCATGAATTGTCCTCCAGCACCATCTCGGCTCCTTTCCAGCCTACCATGATCGTCGGGGCGTTGGTGTTGCCGGTGATGTTTCCGGGGAAGACCGAGGCGTCGATGACGCGCAGGCCTTCGAGTCCATGCACGCGCAGGCGCGCATCCACCACCGCGCGCCCGGCGTCCGGCCCCATGCGGCAGGTCGAGACCGGATGATAGACGGTGCCGGAGCGCTTCCTGAAATCCTGAATCAGATCGTCGTCGGAAGTCACCGACGGACCGGGCAGAATTTCCTCCAAGATATATTCAGCCATGGCCGGCATGGCGGCGATACTGCGCACGAATTTTACCGCCGCCAGCATCTCCTCGACGTCGGAATTGGTGGAGAGCGCATTGGCGACGATTTTGGGGTAATCGCGCGGATTGTTGGTGCGGATCATGATCTCGCCGCGGCTCGACGGCCGGCAGTTGGACAGGCCTATGGAGAAACCCGGCCATGGGTCCGGCGAGAGAATCGGTCGCTCGCCATTCTTCGGGATGACGGTCGAGAAGGCCTGGAAATAGAGCTGCATGTTCGGCCGCGTCTGGCCGGGATCGGTGCGGAAAAAGCCGCCCGCATTGTTCATCGACAGCGACAGCGGGCCGGAGCGCAGTAACAGATATTGTGCGCCGATCAGCGCCTTGCCCCACCAGGGACGCAGGAGCTGGTTCAGCGTCGCGGTGCGGCCCTTGAAGGTGTAGTTGATGCCGACATGGTCCTGCAGATTGGCGCCGACATTGGCGTTGGCGTGCACCACCGGAATGCCCAGCCCCTGCAGCAGCGCGCCGGGGCCAACACCGGACAGTTGCAGGAGTTGCGGCGAGTTGATCGAGCCGGCGGCGAGGATTACTTCGCGGCCCGCGTGGGCGGTATGCGTCCTGCCGTTCTGCTCATATTCGATGCCGACTGCGCGCTTGCCCTCGAACAGGATCTTCGTCGCCAGAGCGTTCGTCTCGACACGGACGTTCCTGCGTTTCATCGCCGGCCGCAGGAACGCGCGCGCGGCCGACATGCGGCGGCCGTCGCGGGTGTTGATCTGGTAGACGCCGACGCCTTCCTGCGCTGCGCCGTTGAAATCGGGATTGAGCGGCAGGCCGGCCTGCTCAGCGGCAGCGAGGTAGCGTTTCGTCAGCGGGTGGACGGTGCTCTCGCAATGGGTGACGTGAACTGGTCCGCCGGCGCCACGCCAGGCGTCGGCGCCGGCCGCATTGTCCTCGATCGCCTTGAAGGCGGGCAGGACGTCCGCCCAGCCCCAACCGGGATTGCCTTCGGCGGCCCAGTCCTCATAGTCCTCGCGCGCGCCTCTGATCCACACCATGGCGTTGATGGAAGAGGACCCGCCCAGCACTTTGCCGCGCGGCCAGTGATCGGCATTGCCGGCCAGGCCGGGGTCCGGTTCGGTCTTGTAATTCCAGTTGACGGCCGGATCGAAGAAGCACTTGCCGTAGCCGAGCGGCATCTGCACGTAGAAGCGGCGGTCGCTGCCGCCGGCCTCCAGCACCAGCACCGAGAAGCGGCCCGAGGCAGACAGCCGCTCGGCCAGCACCGAACCGGCCGAGCCGGAGCCGACGACGATGAAATCATAGGTCTGCATGGTCGCGAAGACGGCTCCGGAGGTTTCGGCCAGCCTAGACACGGTGCCGCACAGCGTCACCGGCTGATGCGGCGCGGCTTGTGAAAAATGCGACTGTCGGCAAGGTTGCCCGATAGCCGTCCTTGCCGCGGATGGTTGCGGTTTCGCGATATCGAAACGAGAGCATGAGGAGCAGGACAGATGGCAGGATCGCCCCGGACTTCGCCGCGCAGACTTCAGGGACGCTGTTTCTGCGGTGCGGTCGGCTACGAGGTCAACGACGCGTTCCTCTACGCAGCCAATTGCCATTGTTCGCAGTGCCGGCGGACCACCGGTTCGGCCTTCAAGCCGTTTGCCGGCATCGAACGCGAGGAATTCGCCATCGTCACCGGTCACGATT
>JBQCHN010000082.1:0-3541 GCA_051954615.1 Mesorhizobium sp.
CACGGCGCCGGTGCTGGAGGGCACGAAGGACAGGCTCGACGCATTGGGACCGGAAAAGTTCGGCCAGTGGATGCGGGCCGAAAAGCGCGTTCTGGTGACCGACACCACCATGCGCGACGGCCATCAGTCGCTGCTCGCCACGCGCGTGCGCACGCACGATATCGCGGCAATAGCCGGCACCTACGCGCGTGCGCTGCCGCAACTGCTTTCGCTGGAATGCTGGGGCGGCGCGACCTTCGACGTCGCCATGCGCTTCCTCACCGAGGACCCGTGGGAGCGGCTGGCGCTGATCCGCGAGAAGGCGCCGAACATCCTGTTGCAGATGCTCCTGCGCGGCGCCAACGGTGTCGGCTACACCAACTATCCCGACAATGTCGTGCAGCATTTCGTGCGCGAGGCGGCCGCCGGCGGCATCGACCTGTTCCGCGTCTTCGATTGCCTGAACTGGGTGGAGAACATGCGCGTCGCCATGGACGCGGTCGGCGCCGAAGGCAAGCTGATCGAGGCGGCGATGTGCTACACCGGCGACATCCTCGATCCGCACCGCGCCAAGTACGACTTGAAATACTATGTCGGCCTGGCGAAGGAACTGGAAGCGGCAGGTGCCCACATCATCGCGGTCAAGGACATGTCGGGCCTGCTGAAGCCGGGTGCGGCGCGCGTGCTGTTCAAGGCGCTGCGCGAGGCGACGGACCTGCCGATCCATTTCCACACGCACGACACCTCGGGCCTTTCGGCGGCGACGGTGCTGGCCGCCGTGGAAGCGGGCGTCGACGCTATCGACGCCGCCATGGACGCCTTTTCCGGCAACACCTCGCAGCCTTGCCTTGGCTCCATCGTCGAGGCACTCAAGGGCACGGAGCGCGATCCCGGTCTCGACCCGGTCTGGATTCGCAAGATTTCCTTCTACTGGGAAGCCGTGCGCAACCAGTATGCCGCCTTCGAGAGCGACCTCAAGGGGCCGGCATCGGAGGTCTACCTGCACGAGATGCCGGGCGGCCAGTTCACCAACCTGAAGGAGCAGGCGCGCTCGCTCGGGCTGGAGACGCGCTGGCACGAGGTGGCGCAGGCGTATCATGACGTCAATCTCATGTTCGGCGATATCGTCAAGGTCACGCCGTCGTCCAAGGTGGTGGGCGACATGGCGCTGATGATGGTCAGCCAGGACCTCACGGTCGCGGATGTCGAGAATCCGGCCAGGGACATAGCCTTCCCGGATTCGGTCGTCTCCATGCTGCGCGGCGATCTCGGCCAGTCGCCGGGCGGCTGGCCGGCCGCGCTGCAGAAGAAGGCGCTGAAGGGCGGCAAGCCGTATACGGTGCGGCCGGGTTCGCTGCTCAAGCCGGCGGACTTGGCGAAAAGCCGCAAGGAGATCGAGGACAAGGTCGGCCGCGCGCTGTCGGAGCAGGAATTCGCTTCCTGGCTGATGTATCCGAAGGTGTTTGCCGACTTTGCCGCCGCGCAGGAAGCCTACGGTCCCGTCAGCGTGCTGCCGACGCCGACCTATTTCTACGGCATGAAGCCGGAGGATGAGATCTTCGTCGACATCGAGAAGGGCAAGACGCTGGTTATCCGCTGTCTCGCCATGGGCGACACGGACGAGAAGGGGATGATGACCGTCTTCTTCGAGCTGAACGGCCAGCCGCGCCGCATCAAGGTGCCGGACCGCGTGCATGGCGCTTCGGCCGGCAAGGTGCGGGCGAAGGCCGACGCCGGCAACGAGGCGCATCTCGGCGCACCGATGCCGGGCGTGGTCTCCGGCGTCTCGGTCGCGGCCGGGCAGGCGGTCAAGGCCGGCGACGTGCTGCTTTCCATCGAGGCGATGAAGATGGAGACGGCGCTGCATGCCGAGCGCGACGGCACCATCGCCGAGGTGCTGGTGCGCGCCGGCGACCAGATCGACGCCAAGGACCTGCTGATCGTCTACGCCTGACGCCCGCCTCCCGGCGGGCTTTCATGGCAAAGGCCGAGGCGTTGCCGTAGCACGATCGCGCCTCGCTGCCGTGTTTCCGGGCTGTTACAAGGCCGCAGCCGTCCACCATGGACCGGTTACGCCCCGCGTTTATCTTCGTTTCAATGAAGAAATGAAGATAACCGAAAGGACGTGGCGATGACCGCCATTCTTTCTTCCCGCCATTCGCAAACCGCCCGGCCGACCAGGACCGGCCTGCCGTTCTACCGGCGCCTGGAATTGCGCCGGCAGACCGGCGGCCACCCGATGACGCTCGTCACGACGCTCGTCGTCGGCGCGCTGGCCGGCATGATGCTGGCACCGGAAAGCGGTTCGGCTTTCGCCTCGTTCGATCCGCCGGCCAACGTCACCGTGGGCACCCACACCACGGCGAAGACCTCGCGCCTGCCAAGGACGGCGACAGTTTCGCCCGCCAGGATCAGGCCTCAAGCGGCGGAAGGAGCGAATGCCTGCACGCCGCCGGCGGCCGCTCCCACGCGCAGGCAACCGGTAGCCTATGTGTGATCGCAGCCGGTCCGCACGTGGCGGCCAGGCGTTTCCCGATCCTCCCGCGCCGTCACGGCGCCATCTGCTCCCGCCATCCCGTTTGGCGGGAGCTTTTTATTGCGTTGGTCCGGCCGGAACCAAAGGCGCCGCAGCGAGATTATGCCCAATCCAGGAAGGAGGCAGTCAGATGACCGAGCGACCAGAAATTCCGACCGGGGCAAGTCTGGACCTGGTGAACATTGCGCTGAACACGCAGGCTCTTTGTCTGCAACATGCCCTTCGGCACATAGCGGACGCCGAGAGCCCGCAAGATGCGGCCGCATTCAAGCAAGAGTTGCTCGATGGGCTCAGGAGCGGGTCTATCGACATGGCATTGCTGGAAGACACCGCCATTTTCGATTTTGTCGTCGGGACGGTGGAACAACTCTCGATACCGGCTAAACAGGTCTAGGGACCGAACCTACCAGTCCGGTCGAAATGGTTTAGTCCAGCTGGCTGGATTCAGGCATCATTTCGATCATATCGATGGGTCCTGAACCTGATCGCCGATGGCTGCCAGCACGTCGCGCACGTCGAGCGTCGAGAAGGGTTTTTCGAGGATCTGCGGTCGCTGGCCTGCCGGCAAGGCTTCGATCTCGGCCCGGGCGCCGACGAGGTCGCCGGTCACCAGCACGAAACGGCGCGCCAGCCGCGGCCGTTCGACAAGCAGTTGCCGATAGGCCGCCATGCCGCTGGTGCCGGGCATGCGCAGGTCGGAAAAGACGATGTCGGGCCGTTGATGGTCGGCCAGCGTCTCGGTCGCGGATTGCCAGCCGGCGACGATGCGCGACTTGATGCCCATCAGTTCCAGTATGTCCGACAGCGAGGCGGCGACGTCCGGCTCGTCGTCGACGACGAGGGCGTGGCGGATGGCGGAGGACTGGACGCGACCGTTTTCGGCGTCGGTGGAGATGCCGGCGACGGCCGGAAACTCGACGATGAAGCGGGCGCCGTGCGGCTTCGCTTCCTCGAACCAGACGCGGCCTTCATGGCGCTCGACGATGGATTTGGAGATCGACAGGCCGATGCCGGTGCCGACGCCGA
>JBQCHN010000083.1:0-4025 GCA_051954615.1 Mesorhizobium sp.
GCCAGCCGAGCCGCCTCGCGATACAGCGTCGGCGGCACGCCGGCATGGTCGCGGAAGAAGCGGGTGAAATTGCCCTGCGTGGTGAAGCCGAGATTGCAGGCCACCGCCGTCAGCGGCTCCTCGCAGCATTGCAGCTGGCGCAGCGCCTCCTCCATGCGCAGCGTGTTCCAGTAGACGTTGGGCGTCAGGTTTGTCTGCGCCTTGAACAGGGTGAAGAAATGCGGCCTCGACAGGCCGACGCTGCGTGCCACCTCGTCGAGGCTCATTCGCTCGCATATGTTGGCCTTCATCAGGTCGATGGCCTTGCGCACCCGAAAATCGTGGCCCTGCCCGCCGTGCGTCGGCATCCGCGCCGCGCCGGCCTCGGCGGCATCCATCAGGCTGTCGATCAGCCGCTCGATTTCGTAGGCGATCAGGTCGTCGGCGTCCGGCGTGTCCGTCAGCCGCGCGAACAGCCCGGCGGCGGCCTCGGCCAGCCAGCAATCGAGCGCGATGGCCGCGTTGCGGAACAGCCGCGCGCCGGCCGGCAGGCCGCGACGCGGCAAGGCCCATTCCGGCCGGATGTAGAAGCACAGGAAGAGGCCGGGCGTGCTGTCCCCGGCGAAACTGTGGCTGTGCGGCTCGAAGGAATTGACGCCGGCGGCGACCTGCGGCCCCAGCGCGACGTGGCATTCGCCGACCTGCATGGTGCCGGGCGTGCCATCCAGCCAGACGATGAGATGGGCTTCGGCATGCGCATGCGTGACCAGGTCGCTGGCCGCATTGAGCACCGACACATGCCCGAACTCGCCCCTGAAGAGCTTGATCGAGGACATTTCTCCTCCTGGACGCTTCTGCGTGCGTCTTGATGCGCCAATTCTGGTCCGACCAGATGGCGGCGTCAAGCGGCAGGTCGCCGGCCCGCATGGCAGCACGGGCAGGAGCCTGTCTCGTGGCCCATTTTCAATCCCGCCCGCACAGGCTAGCTTCCCGCATCGTTTCGGAGTCCCGCCCTTCATGATCATCGTCATCGGCTCGATCAACCTCGACCTGATCGCTACCGTCGAGCGCTTGCCGGCGCCGGGCGAGACCGTTCCCGGAAATGGTTTTTCCACCGCGCCCGGCGGCAAGGGCGCCAACCAGGCGCTGGCCGCCGCGCGCGCCGGGGCCAAGGTGCGCATGGTCGGCGCCGTCGGCAAGGACCCCTTCGCCGCACAGGCGCTGGAATTGCTGAAGGCCGGCGCGGTCGACCTGTCCGGCGTCGCCGAGATGCACGCCTCGACCGGCACCGCGCTCATCCTGGTCGACGGCGCGGGTGAGAACATGATCGCCGTGGTTCCCGGCGCCAACGCTTCCGTCCTGCCGGGCGACCTCGCCAAGGCGTTTCTCGCGAAGGGCGACGTGGTCCTGCTGCAGCACGAAATCCCGCTGGAGACCGCGGATGCCGCGCTCGACGCCGCCCGCGCCGCCGGAGCCGTCTCCGTGCTCAACACCGCCCCCTTCCACGGCGGGGCGACGGCCTATCTCGCCAAGGCGGACCATGTCGTCGCCAACGAGACGGAATTCGACCTCTATGCGGACGCGCTGGCGCTGCCGGCAGGCGAGAGAGCGGCCCGCATGCGTGCCTTCGCCGAGAAGACCGGACGCACCGTCATCGTCACGCTGGGCGGCGACGGCGTGCTGGCGGCTTCGCCTGACGGTATCCACCAGGTGCCGGCGCTGAAGATCGAGCCGGTAGACACGGTCGGCGCCGGCGACACCTTCTGCGGCTATCTTGCCGCCGGCCTGTCCTTGGGCTTGCCGATCGAGGATGCGCTGAGGCGGGCGGCGGCGGCCGGCTCGCTCGCCTGCCTGAAACCCGGCGCGCAGCCGTCGATTCCCCTCAAGGCGGACGTCGATGCCGCCCTCGCCGCTGAAGGACACTGATATGGACGCCGCCCGCCGCCAGAGCCGCCTCGCCGCAGCGCCCGCCAGCGCCGTCTGCCAGCTTTCCGCCGAGGTGCTTGCCCGCCGCATCCGCGAGCGCCAACTCTCGGTGCGCGAGGTCGCCACCGCCTTCCTCGACCGCATCGAGACCGTCAATCCGTTCGTCAACGCCGTCGTGTCGCTGCGCGAGCGCGCCGACATCCTGCGCGAAGCCGCCGACGCCGACGCCCGTCTCGCTGCCGGTGCCGAGCCGGGAGCGCTGTTCGGCCTGCCCATCGCCATCAAGGACCTTGCCTTGACCAAGGGGCTCAGGACGACCTTCGGCTCGCCGATCTTCGCCGACCTTGTCCCGCCCGAAGACGACCTGTTCGTCACCCGCATGAGGCAGGCCGGCGCGATCGTCATCGGCAAGACCAACACGCCGGAATTCGGCCTTGGCTCCAACACCTACAACCCCGTGTTCGGCGCCACGCTGAACGCCTTCGATCCGGCGCTCACCGCGGGCGGCTCGAGCGGCGGCGCGGCCGTGGCGCTGGCGCTCGACATGGTGCCGCTGGCCGACGGCAGCGATTTCGGCGGCTCGCTGCGCAACCCGGCCGCCTACAACAACGTCTACGGCTTCCGTCCCTCGCAAGGGCTGGTGCCGGGCCTCGGCATGGAGGTCTTCCACGCCCAGATGGGTGTCGAGGGACCGATGGCGCGCACCGTGCGCGACCTTGCCCTGTTGCTCGACGTGCAGGCCGGCTATCACCCGGCGGCTCCCCTCTCCTACGAGGGGTCCGGGTCGTTCCTGGCCGGGCGCGATCGGCCGGCGACGGCGGGCCGCATCGGCTGGCTCGGCGATTTCGGCGGCGCCCTGCCGATGGAAAGTGGCATCCTCGACCTTTGCGCGGAAGCGCTCGGCCGCTTCGGCGAGCTCGGATTCTCGGTCGAGCCGCTGACACCCGATTTCGACGCCGAGGCGCTCTGGCAGGCTTTCTGCGTGCTGCGGCAGGCGACCAGCGGCTGCGCGCTGAAGGCGCTGCTCGACGATCCGGCCAACCGCAGCAAGCTGAAGCCGGAGGCGGTGTGGGAAGCCGAAGGCGCCGGCCGCCTCACCGGCATGCATATCCACCAAGCCTCGACGACGCGCACCGCCTGGCACCGGGCGTTGCTTGCCCTGTTCGAGCGCTTCGACCTTTTGGCGCTGCCCACCGCGCAGGTCTTCCCCTTCCCCGTCGAAACGCACTGGCCGCGCGAGATCGCCGGCCGCGCCATGGACAGCTACCACCGCTGGATGCAGGTTTCCGCCTTCGCCACCATGGGCGGCTGCCCGGCGCTCAACGTGCCGGTCGGCTTCGACGCGGGCGGCCGGCCGATGGGCATGCAACTGATCGGCCGTCCGCGCGGCGACCTCGACGTGCTGCGTGCCGGCGCCGCCTACGAGGCGGCGCTGCTTTGGGCCGCCGGCGCGGAAACCGCACTGGACAGCTCCAAGCGTTAACCGGAGGACTGAACCGATGTCGCCTTCCGTCTATGCCGCCTTTCTCGCCGCCTGCGTCGTCATCATCCTGGTGCCGGGGCCGACGGTGACGCTGATCGTCGCCAATTCGATCCGCCACGGCACGCGCGCGGGGCTGGCCAACGTCGCCGGCGGGCAGCTCGGGATGGCCATCGTGTTCGCCGTCGTCGGCATCGGCCTCGCTTCGGTGATCGAGGGCATGGGCCACTGGTTCGAGCTGGTGCGGCTGGCCGGTGCCGCCTACCTGGTCTGGATGGGCGTGCAGATGTTCCGCTCGAAAGGCCATCTCAACCCCGACGGCACGGTCCGGCGGCCGAGCGGCGGCTTCTTCCTGCAGGGCCTGCTGGTGGCGCTGAGCAATCCCAAGGTGCTGATCTTCTTCGGTGCCTTCCTGCCGCAGTTCCTCGATCCGGCCGGCAACGCGGCGCTGCAACTGGTGCTGATGGGCGTCACAGCGCTGATCCTCGGCGCGCTGTCGGACGCCGCCTATGCGCTCGCCGCCGGCCGCGCCGGCCACATGCTGTCGGCCCGCCGCATCAAGCTCCTGTCGAAGATAAGCGGCGGCTTCCTCGTCGGCGGCGGGGTCTGGCTGGCCCTGTCGAGGGCGCGGTGAAGGCGC
>JBQCHN010000084.1:0-10831 GCA_051954615.1 Mesorhizobium sp.
GGTCGCCGCATTCCGGGTGGGACTGCGCGACGATCCCAAATGGAGCCGGCCGGACCTGATCGGATTCCACGGCCAGACGGTGCTGCATCGCCCCCATATCGGCCTGACCGTGCAACTGGGCGACGGGGCGCTGCTGGCCGAAAAGACCGGCCTACCGGTGGTTTACGACATGCGCGCCAACGACATGGTTCACGGCGGGCAGGGGGCACCGCTGGTGCCAGCCTATCATGCGGCGCTGGCGCGTGGGCTGCCGGCGGTGGCGCAGTTCCCGGCGGTGTTCGTCAACATCGGCGGCATCTCCAACATCACCTTCGTGCAGGAAAAGGGCGATCCGGTCGCCTTCGACACCGGTCCCGGCAACGCGCTGATCGACCAGTGGGTGCAGCGTGAGGGCGGCGTGCCCTTCGATGCCGGCGGGGCGATAGCCAGCGAGGGCGGCGTGGCGCGCCCGGTGGTGGAGCGCTATCTGGAAAAACCGTTCTTCGGCAAGCCGGGGCCGAAATCACTCGACCGCAACGATTTCACGCTGGCAGAGGCCGAAGGTCTGGCGCTGGCCGACGGCGCGCGCACGCTGGCCGCTGTCTCCGCCGAGGCGATCCTGAAATCGGTGGAGCACCTGCCGCAACCACCGAAGCTGTGGATCGTCTGTGGCGGCGGCCGCAAGAACCCGCACATCGTCGGCGACTTGCGGGAAGGCGCTGCGCGGCTGGGCGCCGAGGTGATGCTGGCGGAAGATGCCGGTCTCGACGGTGACGCCACAGAGGCGGAAGCCTGGGCCTATCTGGCGGTCAGGGCGCTGAAAAGCCTGCCTCTGACCTTCCCGGCCACGACGGGGTGCCGGGAGGCGGTCAGCGGCGGGGCGATTGCGAGAGCGGACTAGGGAGATGCGCGCCTGTCGAGGCCCAGGGCAGGGTTAAACCGCTCACCCTACACCCCATCCAACCCGCCGAACCTCCGCACCAGTCCCGCCATCTCATGCGCCGTCGCATTGTCCTGCTCGGCTTCCAGTCCGGTCACGACGCCGGCGCGGTCGGCGGTGGGACGGTTCTGGCTGACCTTCCACTTGCCATCGATGGCCGTGATGTCGATCTCGATGCCGACGATGCCCTTGATCTGCGAGGCGATGTAGGCGTCCGGCGCATCGGAGACCGCCCATGGCTCGGCGCGGCCGCTCTCGTGGCGCGTGGTCAGTGCGTGGATCTGCCCAGCCAGCCAATCCGCGTCCTCGATGACGCGCGCCGTGCCGCGCACCTGCACCATGGCGTAGTTCCACGTCGGAACCACCTTGCCGGTCTTGCGCTTGGTCTCGTACCAGGACGGCGTGATGTAGGTGTTGACGCCCTGGAAGACGACCAGCACCGGCAGCGCCGGATTGTCCGCGATCTGGCGCCAATGCGGGTTGGCGCGGGCGACATGGGCGTTGAGCCGCCCGTGCGGGCCGGCGTCGGCGTCGAGCAGGAACGGCACCGGATCGGCCATCGGTCCGTCCGGCGCAGCCGAGATCATCAGTCCGAGCGGATGGGCGCGGATCAGCGCATGCAGGATGTCGGGGCGCGTCTCGCGGAAAAGCGGTGGCTGATACAAGTAAGCCTCCAGTGCAGGCTTTTAAACGAAAGCCTGCACCATAGTCTCTACTGTGCCAATTTCTTGAGCCAGATGACCTTGGTAGCCTGCCCTAGCGCAGCCGCTTCGGCCGCGGGTCGGCGAGCTCGCCGTTGAGGCGCCGGTCGAGATAGTCGGCGCATTCATCCAGCAGCAGCGCCGAATCGTTGGAGAAGAAGTGGTTGGCGCCGGGAATGGTCTTCTGCGTGATGGTGATGCCCTTTTGCGTGTGCAGCTTGTCCACCAGCCCTTGCACGTCCTTGGCCGGCGCCACCTTGTCGGCGTCGCCGTGGATGATGAGGCCGGACGACGGGCACGGCGCCAGGAAGGAGAAGTCGTAGATGTTGGGCTGCGGCGAGATCGAGATGAAGCCTTCGATCTCCGGCCGGCGCATCAGAAGCTGCATGCCAATCCACGAGCCGAACGAATAGCCGGCCACCCAGCAGCTCTTGGAATCCGGGTGCAGCGACTGCACCCAGTCGAGCGCCGCAGCGGCGTCGGACAGCTCGCCGGTGCCGTGGTCGAATTCGCCCTGGCTGCGGCCGATGCCGCGGAAATTGAAGCGCAGCGTGGTGAAGTTGCGCTTCTGGAACATATAGAAGAGGTCGTAGACTATTCTGTTGTTCATCGTCCCGCCGAATTGCGGGTGCGGATGCAGGACGATGGCGATGGGCGCGCTCTTTTCCGTCGAAGGCTGGTAGCGGCCTTCCAGGCGTCCGGCCGGTCCGGCGAAAATGACCTCTGGCATCGAATACTCCACTTGGCATACACTGGCGGCGGCGCCTTCAACAATTCCGCCCCTGGACAATTCCGATCTGCGTCAGATCGGTTCTTGACGCAGGGCCAGCGCCTTCTTAGAAGCTAGTTTAGAATTGTTCAAAACTTTGGTGGACTGTCCACCAGTGCCGCGAACGCGTAGATAGGACGGCTCGCCTTGGAATTTCAAGGAAATAACGCGCTGTCCTGACGTTGCGACATGACAGGATGCCCGATGGCCGCACGCGCCTACCTCGACCATAACGCCTCCGCGCCGCTTAGCGACGCGGCGCGGGCGGCCGTGGTCGCGGCGCTCGAAGCGGCCAACCCTTCGTCGGTGCACAGCGAAGGTCGCGCCGCTCGCCGCATCGTCGAGGACGCGCGCCGTGCCGTGGCGGCTCTCGTCAACGGCAGGCCCGAACATGTCGTCTTCACTTCAGGCGCCACCGAAGCCGCCACAACGCTTTTGACGCCCGACTGGCAGATGGGCCGTGCGGCACTGCGCATGAGCCGTCTTTATGTCTGCCAGGCCGACCATCCCTGCCTGCTCTCCGGCGGCCGCTTTCCGGCCGGGCAGGTGACGCGGCTCGGCGTCGGCGGCGACGGCATTCTCGATCTTGCAGCCCTTGGGGCAGCACTTGCCGCGCACGACAAGGCAGACGGCCTGCCGCTGGTGGCGATCCACGCCGCCAACAACGAGACGGGCGTGATCCAGCCGGTTGATGCGATCAGCCGGATCGTCAAGGCCGCCGGTGGTGTCCTGGTGCTCGACGCGGTGCAGGCGGCGGGGCGCATTCCGCTCGATATTTCAGACGGTTCTGCCGATTACCTGATTCTGTCCTCGCACAAGATCGGCGGCCCGAAGGGCGCAGGCGCCATTGTTGCCGCCGCCGACCTGATGATGCCGAGGCCGCTGGTTGCCGGCGGCGGGCAGGAGAAGGGCCATCGCGCCGGCACGGAAAACCTGCCTGCCATCGCAGGCTTCGGCGCGGCGGCGAGGCAAGCGCTCGCCGCGCTGGTGGCGATCGAGGCGGTGCGTGCCCGCCGCGATGCCGCGGAAAGCGTCGTTTCCGACTTGGTGCCGGATGCGGTTTTCTTTGGCGCCGGTGCGCCGCGTCTGGCCAATACGAGTTTCTTCGCCATCCCCGGCATGAAGGCCGAGACGGCGCAGATCGCTTTCGACCTCGCCGGCGTGGCGCTGTCGGCCGGATCGGCCTGCTCGTCGGGCAAGGTCGGGCCGAGCCATGTGCTGAAGGCGATGGGCATCAGTGACGGGCAGGGCGCGCTGCGGGTGTCGATCGGCCCGGCGACGACCGACGAGGATATCGAATTGTTTCGCACGGCGCTGGCGGGCATTGCCGCGCGCCGGGCGGGAACGGAAAAGGCGGCGTAAGCCGTCGGACGGCGGCCTTCGGGCCGCGTCCAGGGAGGAAAAAAGCCGGGTTTCGCCTGGCAGAGCGGTGCGTGTCGAATTGGCCGGGTGAATTTCCGGTGCGGACGCACTATATCGAACTTACTCCGCTGGCTTGGCTGGCGGTGCCAGAGTTCAAAAACGGCCGGGCCTTGAACCCGGCATGGATGGAGAACGCCGATGCCTGCCGTGCAGGAGACGATCGATCAGGTCCGCCAGATCGATGTCGATCAGTATAAATATGGATTTGAGACCGAGATTGCCGTCGACAAGGCACCCAAGGGCCTGTCGGAGGACATCATCCGCTTCATCTCGGCCAAGAAGAACGAGCCGGACTGGATGCTGGAATGGCGCCTCGACGCCTACCGCCGCTGGCTGACCATGGAAGAGCCGACCTGGGCGCGCGTCGAGTATCCCAAGATCGACTTCCAGGACATTCACTACTACGCCGCGCCGAAGAACCAGTCCGGGCCGAAGTCGCTCGACGAGGTCGATCCCGAACTGCTCAGGACCTATGAGAAGCTCGGCATTCCGCTGAAAGAGCAGGAAATCCTTGCCGGCGTGAAGAAGGCCGCTCCGGTCGAAGGCGTGGACGACGAGGACGCTGACGCGGCCAACGACAATGTCTACAAGTCCGGCCGCGTGGCGGTGGACGCCGTGTTCGATTCCGTCTCGGTCGTCACCACCTTCAAGAAGGAACTGGCCAAGGCCGGCGTCATCTTCTGCTCGATCTCCGAAGCCATCCGCGAGCACCCGGAACTGGTGAAGAAGTATCTCGGCTCGGTCGTCCCGGTGTCCGACAACTTCTACGCCACGCTGAATTCGGCCGTCTTCACCGACGGGTCCTTCGTGTTCGTACCGAAGGGTGTGCGCTGCCCGATGGAGCTTTCCACCTATTTCCGCATCAACGAGAAGGGCACCGGCCAGTTCGAGCGCACCCTGATCATCGCGGAAGAGGGGGCCTACGTCTCCTACCTGGAAGGCTGCACGGCGCCGCAGCGTGACGAGAACCAGCTTCACGCCGCCGTGGTCGAGCTGATCGCGCTGGACGATGCCGAGATCAAGTATTCGACGGTGCAGAACTGGTATCCGGGCGACGCCGAGGGCAAGGGCGGCGTCTACAACTTCGTCACCAAGCGCGGCGACTGCCGCGGCGACCGCTCGACGATCTCCTGGACGCAGGTCGAGACCGGCTCGGCCATCACCTGGAAATACCCGTCCTGCATCCTGCGCGGCGACGACAGCCAGGGCAATTTCTACTCGATCGCCGTGTCGAACGGCTACCAGCAGATCGATTCCGGCACCAAGATGCTGCACCTCGGCAAGAACACCAAGAGCCGCATCATCTCCAAGGGCATCGCCGCCGGCTTCAGCCAGAACACCTATCGCGGGCAGGTCTCGGCCCACCGCAAGGCGACCAATGCGCGGAACTTCACCAACTGCGACTCGCTTTTGATCGGCGACAACTGCGGGGCGCATACCGTGCCCTACATGGAGGCCAAGAACTCGACCGCCCAGTTCGAGCACGAGGCCACCACGTCGAAGATTTCCGAGGACCAGAAGTTCTACGTCATGCAGCGCGGCATTCCCGAGGAGGAAGCCATCGCGCTCATCGTCAACGGCTTCGTCAAGGACGTCATCCAGGAGCTGCCGATGGAGTTCGCCGTAGAGGCGCAGAAGCTCATTGGCATCTCGCTCGAAGGCTCCGTCGGCTGACCAACGAATTTTCAGGAAGAACAAATGCTTGAGATCAAGAACCTGCACGCCCGCATCGCAGACGAGGGCACCGAGATCATCCGTGGCCTGAACCTGACCGTCGCCAAGGGCGAGGTCGCCGCCATCATGGGCCCGAATGGCTCCGGCAAGTCGACGCTGTCCTACATCCTCGCCGGCCGCGAGGACTACGAGGTCACCGAGGGTGACATCCTGTTCAACGGCGAATCCATTCTGGAGATGGACCCGGCCGAGCGCGCGGCGAGCGGCATCTTCCTCGCCTTCCAGTATCCGATGGAGATACCGGGCGTTGCGACGATGGAATTCCTCAAGGTGGCGATGAACGCCCAGCGCAAGGCGCGCGGCGACGAGCCGCTGAAGGTTCCGGAACTGCTGAAGAAGGTGAAGGACGCCGCCGGCACGCTGCAGATGGACATGGGCATGCTGAAGCGTCCGCTCAATGTCGGCTTCTCCGGCGGCGAGAAGAAGCGCGCCGAGATCCTGCAGATGAAGCTCTTGGAGCCGAAGCTGTGCGTCATGGACGAGACGGATTCGGGCCTCGACATCGACGCGCTGAAGATCGTCTCGGACGGCGTCAATGCGCTGCGCTCGCCCGATCGCGCCATCGTCGTCATCACGCACTATCAGCGGCTGCTGGAGCACATCGTGCCCGACAGCGTGCACGTCCTCTACAAGGGCCAGATCATCAAGTCCGGCGACAAGAGCCTGGCTCTTGATCTCGAGGCCAACGGCTATGCCGGCGTGATCGGAGAGGCTGCGTAAGGCCATGAACATCCAGACGCCCATCAAGAACACGCCGGCGGAGCTGGCGCTGATCGACGCCTTCGGCGAGCGGCTGGCGCTGCTGCCGGGCGACGGCGAGGTCATGCTGAAGCGTGACGCGGCGATCGAGGCCATCAAGGCCGGCCTGCCGACACGCCGCATCGAATCCTGGCACTACACCGACCTGCGTCGCCTGCTGACCAAGGTTCCGGCCTTCGACGGCGGCCTTGAGGCCAAGCCGGTCGCGCCGCTCATCGAAGGCTCGCCGGTGCTGACCGTGCTCAACGGCGTCGCCGGCAAGCCGGTGGCGGTCGAAGGCGTTACCGCGACCCCGGTGGCCGAAAAGCTCGGCGACGGCACCTATGCGCCGGCACTGGGAGCCCAGGGCGCGGACGACGCCATCGGCGCGCTGAACAGCGCCTTCGTCGCCGACGGCTGGCTGCTTGAGATCGCCGACGGCACGAGACTGGAAAAGCCGGTGGAAGTGCAGAACGTACAGGCCGGCGGGCAGGTCCACACGCGCTTTGCCGCCAGGATCGGCGACGGCGTGACTGCCACCATCGTCGAGCGGCAGACCGGCAGCGGCGATGCGCTGGTCTCGTCGGTCGACAACGTCGTCATCGGCGACGGCTCCGAGGTGACCTGGCTGATCGTGCAGGAGCAGCCGGATACGGTGACCCATTTCGGCCAGTTCAACGCCTGGATCGGCAAGGACGCCAAGTTCACCCTGTTCGTCATGAACGCCGGCGGCAAGCTGGTGCGGCAGGAAATCCGCGTCGTCACCAAGGGCGAGGGCTCGGACTTCCAACTGCGCGGCGTCGACCTCCTGCACGGCGACACGCACACTGACGTCACCATGGTGCTCGACCATGCCGTGCCGCACACCGGCTCGCGCGAGATCATCCGCAACGTCGTCACCGGCAAGGCGCGCGGCGTCTTCCAGGGTCGCATCAACGTGCATCAGGTGGCGCAGAAGACCGACGCCAAGATGGCGTGCAACACGCTGCTCTTGTCCGACGACGGCGAGTTTTCGACCAAGCCGGAACTGGAGATCTTCGCCGACGACGTCGCCTGCGGCCACGGCGCCACCGTCACCGAGATCGACCACGCGCACCTGTTCTATCTGATGGCGCGCGGCATCGACGAGAAGACCGCGCGCGGCCTTCTGGTGAAGGCCTTCGTCGCCGAGGTGATCGAGGAATTGGAGGACGAGGCGCTGGTCGAGGCACTGGAAACTAGGCTCGACGGGTGGTTCGCGGAACATGGCTGACCTGCCGGTATCGCTCGATCACAGTGTGATCCACGTTTCCGACTGGGATCGGGCGAAGGCGTTCTATACCAAGGTCATCGGCGCGAAGGCGATCGCGCGCGACGGCGGTGCCTACGTTTTCCGATTGGGCAGCCAGCAGTTGAACTGCCACGGGCCAGGCGTGAAAGCCGAGCCGTTGGCGCGCATCCCGGTCCAGCCCGGAAACAGCGATCTCTGTTTCCGCTGGAACGGCCCGATCGAGGATGCGGTGGACCATCTGCGCGCCCACGACATTGAGATCGAACTCGGCCCGGTGCCGCGTTTCGGCGGGCAGGGCAAAGGTACCAGCGTCTATTTCCGCGATCCGGACGGATCGCTCATGGAGTTCATCAGCTACCATGGATAAGGCGGTCGAAACCCTTCCCTACGACGTCGAGGCGATCCGCCGCGATTTCCCGATTCTCGCGCGCGAAGTGTACGGCAAGCCACTCGTCTATCTCGACAACGGCGCATCCGCGCAGAAGCCCCAGGTGGTGCTCGACGCGGTTCAGCACGCCTATCGAGAAGAATACGCCAATGTCCATCGCGGCCTGCATTTCCTCTCCAACGCCGCCACCGACGCCTATGAAAAGGCGCGCGAATCGGTGCGCCGCTTCCTCAACGCACCGAGCGCGGACAACATCGTCTTCACCTCCAATTCGACGTCGGCCATCAACACGGTGGCCTACGGCTGGGGCATGCCCAACATCGGCGCCGGCGACGAGATCGTCGTGTCGATCCTCGAACACCACTCCAACATCGTGCCTTGGCATTTCATCCGCGAGCGGCAGGGCACGAAGCTGATCTGGGTGCCGGTGGACGACCTCGGCGCGCTGCACCTCGAGGATTTCGAGAAAAGCCTGACGGACAAGACCAGGCTCGTCGCCATCACGCATATGTCGAACGCGCTGGGCACGATCACGCCGATCAAGGAAATCTGCCGCATCGCGCATGAGCGCGGCATTCCCGTGCTGGTCGACGGCTCGCAGAGCGCCGTGCATATGCCGATCGACGTGGCTGATCTCGACTGCGACTGGTTCGTCTTCACCGGCCACAAGGTCTACGGCCCGTCCGGCATCGGCGTGCTCTACGGCAAGAAGGAGCGGCTGGAAGCGATGCGGCCCTTCATGGGCGGTGGCGAGATGATCGAGGAGGTGACGGAGGATGTCGTCACCTACAACGAGCCGCCGCATCGCTTCGAGGCCGGCACGCCGCCCATCGTGCAGGCGATCGGGCTTGGTGTCGCGCTGGATTATATGGAAAGCGTCGGCCGCGAGCGCATCGCCGCCCACGAGGCCGACCTGAAAAAATACGCCCACGAGCGGCTGCGCTCGATCAACTCGTTGCGCATCTTCGGCGACGCGCCGGACAAGGGCGCCATCGTCTCCTTCGAACTGCAGGGCATCCACGCGCACGACGTGTCGATGGTCATCGACAGGCAGGGCGTGGCGGTGCGGGCGGGCACCCATTGCGCCCAGCCGCTGTTGAAACGCTTCGGCGTCACCTCCACATGCAGGGCGTCGTTCGGCATGTACAACACCCGCGCCGAGGTCGATGCCCTTGCCGATGCGCTGGAAAAGGCGCGAAAGTTCTTCGGATGACGACCATGGATGATGCAACGCTTTCCGAGCAGACGCCGGCCAATGTTCCGGCCATGACTTCGACCATTCCCGCCGATGAACTGGCGCGGTTGACCGACGACATCGTCTCGGCCCTGAAGACCGTCTACGACCCGGAAATCCCGGCCGACATCTACGAGCTTGGCCTCGTCTACAAGATCGACATCGAGGACGACCGGTCGGTCAGGATCGACATGACGCTGACCGCGCCCGGCTGCCCGGTGGCGGGCGAAATGCCCGGCTGGGTGGAGAACGCTGTAGGCGCCGTGGAGGGCGTTTCCGGCGTCGAGGTCTCGATGGTGTTCGATCCGCCGTGGACGCCCGACCGCATGTCGGAAGAAGCGCAGATCGCGGTGGGTTGGTATTGAGATATCGAAGGGGCGCCGGCATCGCTGCCGATCCCGGCGCCACTTTTCGCGTGTCGTCAGTTGAGAATCTCGACGATCTCGCGCGTTTCGGGGTCGACCAGAACGTCGTGGCCGTCGACGACCATATAGTCGTAGCGTTTCTCGAAGCCGGGCGCGTCTAGCGGGCTGACCATCACGCTGTCGGGAACGACGGTGCCGACGGCGAGGTTGAAGTCGTCAGGCAGCACGACGTCTGCGGGAGGCTGCTTGACGATGTATTCGCGCACCACGGTCCGTTCTTCGGGTTGCAGCACGACCGTCTGCGCAAAGGCGGCCGAAGCGGTGGTGGCAAGCATGGCGCCTGCGATAAGGAAATTCCGGATCAGCATTTTAGCCTCCATTGATATGACCCGACCCCAATGCCGGGGAAGGGAGGCGGTTCCGCAAAAGTGAAAAGTGTTACGGACGATCACCAAAAGGAATGGCCCTTGCGACGTGGCACAAACTTCACCATTTTAGGCAAGGATTGGTCCGGCAGGCCTTGAACCTGCACAGGATGGAGAATTGAGCATGGGACGCTTCGCCGTCATCAGCATGACCGAGAGGGCCGCGGATCGCGTGCGCGAGATCGTCGCCAGTCGCGACGATGTGAATGGTGTCCGGGCCCACGGCATCCGCCTTGGCATCAAGAAGGGCGGCTGCGCCGGCATGGAATACACGGTCGATCTGGTGACCGAGCCTAGTCTCAAGGACGACCACATCGAGCGTGACGGCGCGCATGTCTATGTTGCGCCGGAAGCGGCTCTGTTCCTGCTCGGCACCGAGATGGATTTCGAGGTGACGACGCTGCGCACCGGCTTCACTTTCCGCAATCCGAACCAGTCGTCGGCCTGCGGTTGCGGCGAGTCGGTGGAGCTCAAGCCTGCCGACCTCAAGGCGTTGGCCGAAGCGCGGGCGGCAAACGCGGCATAGTGCGTCCTTCGAGGTTCGCTCCGAAATTCATTCAATCCACATGCCCGTCCTGCGGTGCCAGTCCGCGATCGACTCCGCCGGATAGACGTCGAACGCCTTGTCGCCGTCGGCGATAGCCGGCTCCACCCAGTTCGCCTTGTATTTCAGCATCAGGTGCGTGCGCTCCTTCGGTATCGGCAGATCGGTATCGACCGCCGAGGCGAAGGGATGCACCAGCTCCGGCCATGTTGGATCATAGAGCCACAGCGCGGTGCCGCAGCGGGTGCAGAAATTGCGCTCGCCGGTCGAGGTTTCGCAGACCGGATGCTCGTCGTCCTGGATTTCGGCGCGATAGACGCCA
>JBQCHN010000085.1:0-5796 GCA_051954615.1 Mesorhizobium sp.
TCGCGGTGCGGGCGGAATCCGGTTATGAGGGCGGCCGCACTTTCTCAAGCAGTCCTCCCTCCATGATCGATCTGCTCAGCGACCCGTGGTTCTATGCCGCTGCCGTTCCGGCGGTGCTGCTGGTCGGTCTGTCGAAGGGCGGCTTCGGCGGCGGCATCGGCTTCGTCGGCGTGCCGCTGATGGCGCTGGTGATGCCGCCGGTGCAGGCGGCGGCGATCCTCTTGCCCATCCTGTGCCTGATGGACGTCGCGGCGGTATGGACGTGGTGGGGCGTCTACGACCGCCGGACGCTGGCCGACATGCTGCCGGGCGCGGTTCTCGGCATCGGGCTCGGCTGGCTGACGGCGGCGCTGGTGACTCAGGAGGCCGTGCGGCTGATCGTCGGGGCGGTTGCGCTCGTCTTCGTGCTGCGCTGGGTCTACACGCAATTGCGGCATGGCGCCGACCACCGGGCATCGCCGAACCGCATCGCCGCCGCGTTCTGGGGCACGGTCTCGGGCTTCACCTCCTTCGTCGCCCATGTCGGCGGCCCGCCCTTCCAGGTCTACGCCCTGCCGATCCGGCTCGACCCGAAGGTACTGTCGGGCACGACGGCGATCTTCTTCGCCATCACCAATGCGCTGAAGCTCATTCCTTATTTCGCCCTCGGCCAGTTTGACGCCGCCAACCTGACGGCCTCGCTGGCTTTGATGCCCTTGGCACCGCTGGCGACAATGGCCGGCGCCTGGCTGGTGCGGCGCATGCGCCCGGCGGTCTTCTATCCCTTCACCTATGCGACGGTGGGCATCGTCGCCGTCAAGCTTTTGTGGGACAGCATCGCCGGGCTTTTCTAGGGCATGCCATCCTGAGTATAGGATGGAGGCAGGGCCGGCTTCGCCTGGAAGCGGCAGAGGTTTCAGGAGGGCCGGATGGCCAGTCCCTACGATATCGATCTCGACAAGAACGCGGCGAACTATCAGCCGTTGACGCCGATCACCTATCTGGAACGGGCGGCAAAGGTGTTTCCAGCGCACATCGCCATCATCCATGGCAGCCAGCGCATCGACTACCGCACCTTCTGGCGGCGCTCGCTGAAGCTTGCCTCGGCGCTGGCGAAGACGGGCATCGGCAAGGGCGATACGGTCACGGTGATGCTCTCCAACACGCCGCCGATGCTGGAGGCGCATTTCGGCGTGCCGATGATCAAGGCCGTGCTGCACTGCCTCAACACCCGCCTCGACGCGGCCGTCATCGCCTTCCAGCTTGACCATGCCGAGACGAAGCTGCTGATCGTCGACCGCGAGTTCTCCGGCGTGGTCAAGGAGGCGCTGGCCTCGGCCAAGGTGAAACCGCTCGTCATCGACTACGACGATCCCGATTATGCCGAGGACGCGCCCTATGCGAAGGGCGGGCGTATCGGCAGCCTCGACTACGAGGATTTCGTCGCTTCCGGCGACGAGGATTTTTCCTGGTCGATGCCGGACGACGAGTGGGACGCGATCTCGCTCAACTACACGTCCGGCACCACCGGCAACCCCAAGGGTGTCGTCTATCACCATCGCGGCGCCGCGCTGATGGCCTATACGAACACGATCCATGCCGGGATGCAGAAACACTGCGTCTACCTGTGGACACTGCCGATGTTCCACTGCAATGGCTGGTGCTTCCCGTGGACGCTTGCCGTGCAGGCGGGCACGCATGTGTGCCTGCGCTGGGTGCGGGCGAAGCCGATGTACGACGCTATCGCCGACCATGGCGTGACGCATCTGTGCGGGGCGCCGATCGTGATGTCGCTGCTCATCAACGCGCGCGAGGAGGACCGGCGCGAGTTTCCGCAGACCGTCACCTTCAACACCGCCGCCGCCCCGCCGCCGGAAGCGGTGCTTTCCGGCATGGCCGACGCCGGCTTTGCCGTCACCCATCTCTACGGGCTGACCGAGACCTACGGGCCGGCCGTGGTCAACGAGTGGCACGGCGAATGGGACGGGCTGGACAAGGGCGCCCGCACGGCGAAGAAGGCGCGCCAAGGCGTGCGCTATGCCGCGCTCGAAGGGCTCACCGTCATGGACCCCGAGACGATGCGGGAGACGCCGCGCGACGGCGAGACCATCGGCGAGGTGATGTTCCGCGGCAACATCGTCATGAAGGGGTACCTCAAGAACCGCAAGGCGAGCGACGAGGCCTTCGCCGGCGGCTGGTTCCATTCCGGCGACCTCGGCGTCATGCACGCGGACGGCTATCTCCAGATCAAGGACCGCTCGAAGGACATCATCATCTCCGGCGGCGAGAACATCTCCTCCATCGAGGTGGAGGACGTGCTCTACAAGCACCCAGCGGTGGCCGCCTGCGGCGTCGTCGCGCGCCAGGACGACAAATGGGGCGAGGTGCCGGTCGCCTATGTCGAACTGAAGCCGGGTAAGACGGCCAGCGAGGCCGATATCCTCGACCATTGCCGCTCGCTGCTCGCCCGCTTCAAGGTGCCGAAGGCGGTGATCTTCGCCGAAATCCCCAAGACCTCGACCGGCAAGATCCAGAAGTTCCTGTTGCGCGACATGGTCCGCGACGGGGGCAAGGGCGAATAGCGGAACACGGCCGGCGGCGAACCGCCGGCCTCCCTCAGGCGGCTGGTGCCGGGTCCAGGCTGCGCGTTCCGGCCGTCGCCGCAAGCGCGATGCCGGCCGCCAGCACGGCGGCCATCCCCAGAAGAATGCCTAGGTCCCTCGCGGTTGGCTTCAGCACCATATCGGCGACGATGACCAGCATGACGCTGTAGTCGATGCGGGCGAAGCGCAGCATGCGCTGGCCGAGGGCAAGCGCCCGCGGCGTCACGCCTTCCTGCGCGATCAGGGCCGCCATCTTCGCGGCCGTGGGGCCGAAGACGGTCATGCCGATGGTGAAGGTGGTGAAGTAGCCGGCCAGGCCGATGAGGATCCACAGGTCGGAAAAGCCGACCCAGAACCAGCACAGCACGAGGCCGAAGGCGAGGGTGAGCAGCGACATCGGCGCAAACAGCCGATTGCCGAGTTCCCCAGTGGCGCGCATCGCCACCAGCATCGCCTCGACGTTGCTGGCGCGCTCGGCCCGAAGCGCCAGCAGCGCCAGCGCAAAACCGCCGCCGACCCACACCACGGCCGCGACGACGTGCAGGAATTTTACCAGGGAATACCAGTCCATTTCGTTCATCCTTGTTGTTGTGGCGGATGATCGGTGGCGGCCGATACCGTCGAGGGCCGGGCGTCTAGCACCGGCCATGTATCCGTACGATGTCGGCCGGCTCGAGCGGGCGTTTCCGCAACGCGGCGGCAAAAAGGTGGAGGGCGTGCCGGATACCGTTACGTCAGCATCAGATTGTGCTAATGTAACGAGGTCGGAAGCGCAGGGGGAAGCGGCACGGCATTCCTCGGAAACACGGCCGGCTTACAGGCTGCAAGGCCGCATCCACTGCGGCGCGGACGACAGGCTCATTGCCCATCGGACAGACAATGGAGAACGAACATGCAAGGGGTGGCAAGGAACTTCTTCACGCTGGCGATCATCTACGCCTTGTGCGGCATGGCGCTCGGCATCCACATGGCGATCAGCCAAGATCATGGCCAGATGCCAACGCATGCGCACATCATGGTGGCGGGCTGGCTCATGTCCACGGTTTTCGCTTTCTTCTACCACCTGTTTCCCGCAGCGGCCGGCAGGACACTGGCGATGGTTCATTTCTGGCTGACGGCGGTCAGCGGCGTCGCGCTCGTCGTCGGCCTCTATCTGCTTTTGGCCGGCAACGAGGCGATGGAGGCCGTCACCGGCATCGGATCGATGGGGTTTTATGCGGCGATGTTCCTGTTCGCTTTCATCGCGCTGCCGGCGGTCTACAGTCGCGCCTGAGAGCGAGGTGAACTGTGCCGGATCGGCACGGCATGGCCCGGCTTGGTAAAAAAATCTTCAAGCCGTTAAGGCTTCATTTACCTTCACAGGTGCTTACTGGGGCCATCCAGTGATCTGGATTCTTACCGAGTGGTTGGAGCCACTTTGTTTGACGCCTCCCTGTTAAACTCCTGAGAGCCGCCTCATCCGCGGCTCTTTTTTTATGCCGCCGCCCGCCGCCGTTCCGTCGCCGCCGCGCGGCGCGTTAACCCTCTGTTAAACATACGCTTGCCTTCGCGGCCTGTGCGGCGCATTTTCGAGGTGCGGTCGTATAAAGTGCAGGTCGCGGCGGGCGGTCGAATCAGCTCGCCCGATACAGGTTCAGGTGGCTTGGACATGAGTGAAGTTTCGAAGGACGGTGCCAAGACAGTCAAGCTGGCGGAGCGCCGGGTTTTCTCGCAGTCCTTCAAGCCACTCTACAACGAAGGCATGGGGCTGGTTGAGCAGGCGGCCGAGTATCTCGACGGCCAGGGCCGCGCCGAGGCCAAGAGGCTTTCGCGGCTGGGGGCGACCCTCTACGCCGCCGAATCCATGCGGCTCACCACCCGGCTGATGCAGATCGCCTCCTGGCTCCTGTTGCAGCGCGCCGCCAATTCGGGCGAGATGACGCGCGACCAGGTCGCTTCGGAAAAGTCGAAGGTGAGGCTCGACACCGCCTCGGCGCATGAGGACGTGGCCGGCTGGACCGAATTGCCGACCGATTTCGTCGATCTCGTCACGCGCTCGCTACGCCTGCAGGCGCTGGTCCGGCGCATGGACGAGGAGGTCTACGGGGCGGGGACCAGGGCCGCGTTGCCGTCGATCGCGGGCCGCAGCAACCCCGTTTCCGACCAGATCACGCTGCTTAACACCGCCTTCGCGCGCGGCTGACCGCCTTCCGCCCGTCTGAGTCTCTCTGTTTCTGATTTGTTCACATTCCGCTGGCATGACCTCGCCGGAGAGGTAGAGTCGGCGGCATGAACGAAGCGATTCGCATCATCGGCATCGATCCGGGCTTGCGGCGCACCGGTTGGGGCGTCGTCGAAAGCGCCGGCAACGCGTTGCGTTTCGTCGCTGCCGGCACGGTTCGGTCCGACGACAAGGCGGCGCTGGCCGCGCGGCTGTGCCAGTTGCACGACGGGCTGGCCGAGGTGCTCGAGCGGACGGCGCCGCAGGAGGCTGCGGTCGAACAGACCTTCGTCAACAAGGACGCCTCAGCCACGCTGAAGCTCGGCCAGGCGCGGGGCATCGCCATGCTGGTGCCGGCGCGCGCCAGACTTCTCGTTGCCGAATATGCGCCGAACGCGGTCAAGAAGGCCGTCATCGGCGTCGGCCACGGCGACAAGCAGCAGATCCAGCTGATGGTGAAGGTGCTTCTGCCGAAAGCCTCCTTCGACAGCGCCGATTCCGCCGACGCGCTGGCCATCGCCATCTGCCACGCGCATCACCGGCAGAGCACGGCTTACCGGATCGCGCTGGCGGTGTAGGGCAGGGACGCGCCCTGCACGCGTCGACACCAAATGTTCTTTACATGTTCCGTCGGTTTGAATATGTAGGAAGAAGTTGTCCAAGGGGATCGTCCATGCGGGTTTCCGAGAAGGGTCAGATTACCATTCCCAAATATTTGCGCGACCTCGCCGGCATCCGGCCCAACGGGGACGTGTCGATCCATCTGGAAGGGGGAAGGTTGGTGATCGAATCTGCGGAAAGGGCCGAGACCGTTGCCAACAAGGCGAGGCTTGACCGATTTCTGACGGCCTTGAGGAAACTGGAGAAGACCGGCGATCCGGCGATCAGCGCCGACGATGTCATGCGCGCCACGCGAGACCGGTAGCATGCCTGTTCTGGTCGACACCAATGTTCTGATCGACATAGCCTATGACGATCCGGAATGGAGAGGCTGGTCGCAAGGGCAGCTCGAAC